>JAJFBF010000056.1 GCA_020697295.1 Moraxellaceae bacterium
GGACGACACCGCCATCGGCACCCACACCTTCGCCATCGATCGCGGCGGCGAGGCCACCCGCAAGAGCATCCTGCACGCCGAGTTCGACAAGCGCCCGGGCCGCGAAGTGCGCTGCCGCATCGGCGGGCATGTGATCAAGATGGGCGTGGGCGAGCTGCTGTATCCCTGACTAGGGCTGCTGCATGCTCATCTGCCTTCGGCCTGTCGCTTGATTGCAGGCCTGCTTCGTGCCAATTTCTCCCCGCTTTTTCGTCAGCCCGGAGGACAGGCACCCCGGATGTGGAAATGAGCCCCTTGTTCTGGCCGCTTATGTCCCGGCTGATAGGGTTCGAGCTGCCACGAGTGTCCTTGTGGTTGGTCAAGTAGCGCGTGGCTGTAAACTTGTCCGAGAGAGGCGAGAGTTGGCTCCACGGCGCAGGCATTTGGTCGCGGAGTGTTAGTGTTCTCTGCAGGGGTTTACTGATGCGACTGGTTATAAGAAGAGGGCTCCAGCGTGCCCGATACAGGTTTTTCTGTGCAGGGGTGGCGGCGCTTTCACTGCTGCTGGCCGGCGGCTGTACCAGCATGCAGAAAGCGGCCCGGACGGGGGATGTGCAGACGGTTATCAAGGGCTTGGCCGCCGGCAAGGACGTCAATATGGTGGATGCCACTGGCAGTCCCCTGCTGGCTCTGGCGGCCGAGCGCGGCCAGCTGGCCGTAATCCGCGAGCTGGTGAGCCGTGGCGCGGACCTCGAGAAGAAAAATGGTCGCAGCATGACCCCGCTCTATATTGCCTCGGGCTACAACCAGCTGTCGGCCGTGCAGGAGCTGGTGGCGGCCGGTGCCAACCTTGAAAGCGTCAATACCGAGCTGGAGATGACGCCGTTGATGCCGGCGGCGGAGTCTGGCTACAAGGCCGTGGTCGAGTACCTGCTCTCAAAGGGCGCCAAGGTGGCCGCCCGGTCCACTGACAAGCAAACCGCGCTTAGCCGCTTGGCACGAACGAATGCCCGGACCAGCCAGAGTGATGGCCCTGGGACGGCCCAGCTGTTACTGGTCCGCCTGCGGGCCAGTAACAGCAAGAAGGCGGTGGCGGATTACATCAACCTGGCGGATGGCAGCGGCTTCACGGCCCTGCATCGCGCGGCCGGCAGCAACAACGCCGAGGTCATCACGCTGCTGCTGCAGAATGGAGCTAATCCCAATATTGCCGCGACCCTGCCCGGGAACGGTGAGTTGGCGGCCAGCACCCCCGAAGTGTCCGCCTTCGCCGAGCCCACAGTCACCGGCAATGTCTTGGGGGAACTGCTGCCCCAGTTGCAGCAAACACTGAGTGCAGCGGGCAAGGCACTGCGCGGCACGGCACCTGAAGCCGTCGTTGACACCGCCGTGGCCGCGCCGGTAGCGGCGCCCTCCCCTATCGGCAACTGGAGCCCGCTGCTGAGCGCAGCCCAGCACTGCGAAGCGTCCGAAGGCAGTATCAAGGCTTTGCTTGCCGGTGGCGCCAATCCTCTCGCCCGGGCCAGCAATGGCCGAACGGCCTTGCAAGTGCTGGCGGGCTGCGGGCAGGGCAATGTGGCGGCCGCCCTCAAGCTGGTACTGGACAAGGGCCGGGAGAAAGCGGCACCCGAGTTCCGGCAGTTTCTCAATGCGCAGGATGAAGCCACCGGGCGCACGGCCCTGATGACGACCGTAGCCGGCAACCAGACTGCTGCTGCCCGGCTGTTGCTGTCGGCTGGTGCCGCCACCGGTGCGGTGGGCAAGAATGGCCTGGCGGCGCTGCATGTGGCGCTGGCGAACGGCAATCTCGATTTGGTGAAGGCCTTGCTTGATGCGCGCGCCAACCCCGATCTCGCCCGTGGCGATGGCCAGATGCCACTGCTCTGGATGGTGGAGCAGGGCAATGCACCAGCCGTGCGGCTGCTACTGGCGGCGGGCGCCAAGCCCAACCTGGCCGCTGAGGGCGGCACGACGCCGCTGCATGTGGCTGTCACCCGTGGCGACGAGGCCATGGTCGAAGCATTGCTGGCGGCCAAGGCCAATGCCGAGGCTACGCTGGCCAATGGGGACCAGCCACTGCATCTTGCGCTGGCGAACAGTCGGATGGGCATCACCAAGATGTTGCTGGCAGCCGGTGCCAACCCGAATCGGGCAGGGGCCAGGGGCATGCCTCCGCTGGTTGATGCCGTATCCAGAAGTGATGCGGGCGTCGCGGCTCTGCTCCTGACGCATGGCGCCAAGCCGGGTGTGCTCCATCAGGGTGTATCGCCGTTGTATATAGCCGTGCAGCTGAACGCAGCAGGAATGGTGAGGGTATTGCTGGATGCCGGCGCCAATCCCGACGTAGGAGTGCCCGCCCAGGCATGGACGCCGCTGCACCGGGCAGCCAGCGACGGATTTATGGATATCTACAGTCTCCTGCTGGCGAAGGGTGCTAATCAGAGCCTGCGGAATAACGCCAGCCAGACTGCCGCCGACCTTTATCGTTTGCGCGAGGAACGGCTGGCCGCCGAGCGGGAAGCTGCACGGGAAGCGGCGCGGCTGGCCGCTGAAGAAAGGGCGGAGGCCAGCCAACGTCGGGCGGAGATGTTCATGACTGGCTTGAACGCCTTCGGCTCGGCCTATACGAACTCCATGAACGAGTATCAGCAGCAGCAATCAATTGCCCAGGCCAACAATGCCCGTTGGGCGGAAGCCCAGGCGTCGGCCGCCCGCGAGCGGGAAGCCCAGGCGGCAGCGCAGCGCGCCGCCCTGCAGCAGCGTCAGGCCGATCAGCAGGCAGCCTATTCCGCCCAGGTGGCGGCTCTGCAGCAACAGGCGGCCAACCAGCAGGCCACGAATCAGGCGTTGGTCGCGCAACGCCAGGCCGCCGCCACGGCACTGGCGGCGCAGAAGTCCGCCGAGCGTGATGCCCGCATTGCCCAGCAGGAGCGCGAGGCGCGCGCCAATGCCGCGCGCCAGATGCAGGGATTCGTCGCTTCGTCGGCGGCAGCGACGAGCTATGGCGCCAGCGGCGCTGGTGCCGGAGAGGCGGCGCTGGGCGCAGTGGAGCCGGTAAAGACCGCGCCGGTTTCCCGTGGCAAGGCTCGCGCCTGGTGCATGAGAAAACCAAATGGAGAGTTCTGGTGCAATGGGCCTTTGCAGAGTGGAGGATGGGGCAGCTCTCTTAAAGGGGCGCTTAATATGTCGGGGTGCCCCGATGGCTTTGGGTATGAGCCGACTGTCGGCACCGGCGGAAAGTCCTTTGATTGTGGGCGCGAGCTTACGGCTTTAGATGAAGTGGTGCCAACCTATGATCCGTTCTTCAATCAAGACAAGAAATATTAAAAAAGGAGTAGTGATGGGATGGCCCGTCTTCTGCTGATCATCGCCGCTGCGATTAGCGCGGCGAGCGCCTACGCACAACCGCCAGCGGTTCCGGTGTTGCCGGGCTTGGTGGCGCCCCCAATGCCGCGTGACGACAGGGCTCCGGTTAGCGAGAACAATTTGGGGCGTGCAAAACTCCAGCGGTGCCGGACCATTCATGACTGGGAGCCGGACGAGTATGTGCGGAAGTTACCCCTCTGCAAGGACGAGCCCCCGACAAAAGATAAGCCCCCGAAGCCCGAAGCGGGCGGAGCCGACAGCAGGGATGACGAAATTGCGGAGCCGGAGAAAGTGCCGGGTTACGAAAAGTACTCCTGCTGGGTGGCGCCCGCCGATTGTCTGGTGAGCACGGCCGCATGGGGCACTAGCGCCATGGACCGGCAATCAAGGCGCTTTTATACCTACCACAAAAACATTTGCGCTGGCCGTTTGGTGGTGAAGGCCTGCATTGAGCGCGATGGCCTCAAGCCCTTCTGTGGCATGAGTCATGTCGATCCCGGCAAAACGTGGTCTTGGGATGTGTCGCGGTCCAATGGCCGGTATCGCGTGTTGTTCGCGGGTATCGAGCGCGGCAATGATGATTTCATTTGTCCGAAACCGGTGGGCTGGCGCGAGCTGGGAAAATAGGAAGATAGCGGACCCGGCTTGGCCTGATGGCCGGCCCGGTTTGTCCAGTACTGTACACGCCGGGTTCGATAAGCACCTCGGCTGCAAAATACGCCGACGCATCGTCGAGCCCATCGATCGCCTGTCGCCGGCGGGCCGGTGCAGGCGTAGTGGCAGGCGCCATCACGGGTGCTGAGCCTCGATGTGGCGCGCGACGTGTTTCCGCCCATCGGCAGCGTGATGCCGGAATTCATCGCCTATCTCGCCGAGCAGGACGACACCGCCATCGGCACCCACACCTTCGCCATCGATCGCGGCGGCTTCCCGTACAAAGCCGATGGCGTCGCGCCGGGCTTCCACCTGCGCGCGCACGTCCGCCTCGGTGGCCACCTGGCGTGGCGGCGTCACCCGTCCCGTGAAGATCAGTGACGCCCAGTAGGCGTCGAGCTGCTGGTTGGTTTTCTTCAGGAACTTGCGGTTGAACTCGTCGCGCACCGCGGAGCCGTCCTCCAGCGACAGTGCCCGGGCGGGCTTGCCATCGGGAAAGGTCGAGGTCTTGCCGAGGAAAAGGTTGGAGATGTCCTTGGGCGTCAGCGTCACGCTGTTGGACGGATGGAGGATCACCACCACCTCGTCCGCCGTCGCTACGGAGCCCAGGCCCAGGCAGGCCAGCATCAGCAGGAATCGGATCATGGCGCGCTCCTCAGAAGACCGTGGTCAGGGACAGGGTCGCCAGGGTGGTGTCGCCGACAAAGACCGCGGTGGATTCGTCCTTGAAGCGGTCCACCTGCGCCTTCAGCGCCATCTTGCGGCGGAAATCCCAGCGCACGGTGCCGGTGCGCGTGTTGTAGCGCTGCGGCGCGGTGTAGTTGGCGTCGCTGTCCTCGCGGTATTGCGAGTAGGTGCCCATGACGGTGACCTCGCCGATACGGTAGCCCGCGCTCGCGAAGAAGGACGGCGACGTCTGGTAGATCGCCTTGCGGATGAAGGTGTTGTATTCGCTGCGCCAGATGAAGTTGCCGTAGTCGACATTGAAGGCGGCGCCATAGATCTGTTGTTTGGTGCCGGTCGGATAATCCTCGAAGTCGGGGCTGCCATCCTCGGGGTGCTCGGTCTGCTTCAGGCCACTTTGCATGTACACCAGGCGCAGGTTGACGACATCGTTGCCGACGTCGACGGCGCCGCCCAGGATGTCGCTCCAGAGCACGCTGGTGCGCTCGCCGTTGTAGATCTGGCCCATCATCGCCGAGTCGGTGTCCTTCTGGCTGCCGGCCCAGACATTGCTGCGCAGCGCCCAGTCGCCCAGCGTGGCGGAGTAGATGGCGTTGACGCCGTCGTAGGAATAGATCTCCCAGCCATACACATCCACCGGCGGGCGGACCCACGGGTAGGAGTAGCCGATGTAGTTGGAGTCGGAGTAGTAGTACAGCGGCAGGCGCTTGTGCCCGGCCTGGAAGGTCCAGTTATTGCTGGCGCGATAGCTCAGGTAGGCCCAGTCCATCGCGGCCTGGTAGCCGTTGATGGCATGGCCGTCCACCTGCACGGTGGCGGAGAGCTGGTCGTCGATGCGGATGTCGGCCTGCACGCCCACGGTGCTCTCGACACCGGCGGTCCAGCCGTTGTCCTCGTACAGTCCGCCGTATTCATAGTTGGCGATAAAGCAGGGGCAATTGAAGTCATTGACCGGAGCGTTATGGCTGCCCTCCAGGATCGAGCCGGCGGTCAGGGTGGCGAAGCCGCTGAAGTCCACCGTGGCGGCGGTGGCCGGCAAGGCCGCCGTGAGCAGCATGGCGCCGAGCAGGGCGCGCGGAAGGGCAGGGGAGAAGCGCAGGGTTCGGGGCATGGAGCGTTCCTGGGGCCGGAAAACAGTGAGTCAGGTGGCGAGCGCGGCCTGGGCCTGGCGCGGTGCGACGGTGCGCTGGCGCGACTGGGCGACCTTGAGCAGCACCGCGAAATGTTCGCTGCAGCGGTTGATGAGCTCCAGCAGGTCATCCTCGAAGGGGGCGAGGGCGCCGAGCTCGAGCACGGCGAGCAGCTCGTCGTCGTGGTGGACCGGGAGGATGGCCACATGGCGCGGGCGCAGCCCCGCACTGCCGCTCCGGATCGAGTGCAGGTAGCTGTCGGGAACTTCGCGCAGCAATACGGGCTGGCCGCTCTGCGCCACCTGCCCGACCAGCGAGTGGCCGCGCGGCACCGGCTCAAGCGGGTCGATGCACAGGGCATAGGCAGCCGCCGGGCGCAGCTGATGGCCCTCGTTCAGGTAGAGGAGGCCGATGGCGCAGCCGACAGTGGGCGTGAGGAAGCGCATGACACGCTCACAAAGTTCGACAGTATCGAGGTCGCCGCGCATCTGCAGGTTCAGGTCGGCCAGCACGGTGGTCACGAACTCGTTCCGGCGGTCCGTTTCGCGGCGCGCGTGCAGTTGCTGGCGCAGCGTTTCAATGCCCCCCAGTAACTGGCCGAGTTCATCACGGCCATGGACAGGGACGGCCTTCTCCCAGTCGCCGGCGGCAATGCGATCGGTCGCGGCCAGCGCGTCGCGCAGCGGCTGCACGATCATGCGCCGTGACAGCAGGCTGTTCAGTACCAGCATCATCACGCTGAGCGCGATGCCGCCGAACAGACCAAAGCGCCAGGTCCGGTCGGCGCTGGCCTCGATCTCGCGCAAGTGCGCGGCAAAGCTTGCATTGATGGCCTCGCGGCTGCCGTCCAGCGCCTGCGTGAAGGCCTGCTGGCGCTGCGACAACTCAAAGAGGCTCGCCTGTGCCTGCGCAGGCGTGCCGGAGCCTTCGACCGTGGCGCCGGCCCAGGCGTCGGCGGCACGGGCATAGGCGCTGAAGGCCGGCACCAGGCCAGGCAGGGCTACGTTATCCCGGGCGGCATCCGCGGCCAGCTTGTCGGCGTGGAGCTGCACGCGTTGCGACTGCTGGCGCGCCGCCTCCAGCATGTCGGCATCCTGGCTGGTGACGGCCACTGTGTAGAGGTCGCGCATCTCGGTGGTAAAGCGGCCGGTTTCGCTGACCTGCAGCAGCAGCGGATAGGCGTTGCGCGCCTGCTGGCTGTTGCTGCGCATGGCCAGCGCCGTCTGGAAGACAAAGCCGATATAGGCGGCCAGGCCGAGAATGAACAGCAGGAGGAGGGCGGCAAGCTTCTTGCCGATCGGCAGGTCGTGCAGTGAAGGCATCCCTGTTCTCACTGGGGTTCAAGGCGGTGGCGGCGCGTCCTTCCGGGGCGCGCCGCGGGCAGTTGCGGCATTCGGCAAGGCCATTAGCCTAGCAATCCGCCACCACGTGCCTCAAGGCATCCCCGGGCCAGTGGTCGCTACACCCCTCTGAGCGGTGGGCCGTCGCGGCCGCGGCCCGGACAGAAGGCGGCCGACGGGGCCGCCGCCAGGACAGGAGCGTCTTCCCGGATGCTGGCAAGCGCACCCCGGGCGTCGCCGCGCGCATCCCCCAGACCTGTTTACCTGCCGGCTCAGTCGCTGCCGGCTCAGTCGCTGCCGAGGACGGCGTTGCCCGGCACGGCGACCGCCGGCGCGGTCCCCGCCATCACCCGCTTCAGCACCGGCAGCATCTTCAGTCCACCGATCGCTTGTGCCGTCACCACGCCGCCCATCATCGCGCCCACCACGCCGCAGGAGAGGATGTCCTGGCCGGTGAGCCAGAGCCCGGGAATCTTCGTGCGCGGCATCAGCCAGTTTTGCGCGAAGCGCTTCGGATCGTGGTTGAGGCCGTAGAGCTCGCCGCGCTCGTAGGCGTTGAAATGCTGCGTCGAGAGCGGCGTGCTGATTTCCCAGTAATCAATCTTGCCGCGCAGTTGCGGCAGTTTCTCGAACATCGCCTCCAGCAGGCGATCACCCAGTTCCTGCTTCAGCGCATCGTAGTCAGCGCCGCGCTTGCCCCAGGTGCTGCCGCTCCACTGCTCGAACCACTCAAACGGCGCTGGCGCCACCACCTCGATGGTCGAGGTACCCGGATGCCGGCGCGCGTAGTCGGGATCCTTGGCGGACGGGAACGACACATACACCACCGGAACCGGCGCCGTGCGGTCTTTTTCAAAGCGGGAAACATCGCCCTCGTAGTCGGCGCTCGGATAGATCCAGAAGTTGGTTTTCGGCAGCCCCAGTTCTTCCGCCGTGCCCTTGAGGCCGATATAGAGGCCAAGGTGCGCGCTGCTCGGCGTCACCGTCTTCAGCAGCTGGTCATAGCCGGTCTTGCGCACGACGTCCTGCGGCAGCAGGCGCTGGAAGGTGTTCATGACGCCGGCCGAGGAAATGATGCAGGGCGCGTCGATGCGGTGGCCGTCGTCCATGAGCACGCCACGCGCGCGGCCGTCCTCGACGATGATTTCCTTGACGCGGGCATAGGTGAAGACCTCGCCGCCGGTGGCCTGGATGCGCGGGATGATGGTCTCGGCGATGCGCCAGCTGCCACCGACAGGATAAAAGCCGCCGTGCATGTAGTGGCGCGCGATCAGCGCGTGGATGATGAACGACGACTGCGCCGGCGGCAGGCCGAGATCGCCCCACTGGCCGGTGAGCACGGCAATCAGCGTCTGGTTCTGCGTGAGTTCCTCCAGCACCTCGCGCGTGCTGCGGCGGAAGTGCTTGGGCAGCAGTCGATTCAGCAGTGGCTGCGCCAGCTTTAGCTGCCAGGGCTTGAGCAGGCGCGCCACCGTGTAAAGCTGCATGTTGCTGCCGACTTCCGAGAGCAGCTTCAGGTAGCGGTCGATGGCCGCCTGCTCCGCCGGGAAGTGCTTGATCAGGTTGGCGCGGAATTCGTCCTTGCCGGCGACGGCCTCGAAGACCTCGTCGCCGATAAAGAAACGGTCATAGGCTTTGTCCATGGGCGCCCAGTCGAGCGCGCCGCCGCTGAGCCAGTCCATGAACTTGCGCGCCATCGTGGGTGCGCCCATGTCGCCGATGTAGTGCAGGCCCACGTCCCACTCATAGCCGTTGCGCTCGTAGCTGTGGGTATAGCCGCCGGCGGTGTAGTGCTGCTCGAGCACCGCCACCTTCCAGCCGATGGCCGAAAGCAGCGCCGCCGTGGTGAGGCCGCCCGGGCCGGAGCCGATGACAAGCGCGTCGTATTGGCCGTTGAGGCGGTTGGCGCGGTAGCGCTTGCCGATGCGAAGCGTGCTGGGGGTGAGGGCGGCCATGGCGGAGGTCTCCATTTGGGGGCGGGCGTCTGGGGCAGGGACGCGGGAATCGGCGTCTCCCGAAGGACTTCACGCTATGCAAAAAATTGCATATAGTCAATTCATCTGGTCGGCTGAGGCCGGCGGCTTCGGTCCGGAAATACGTCACAATGCCCGCTTGTCGAACCTGACGGTGAAACCATGTCCCTGAAAATGGCGGTGCTGGGCCTGCTCGATGTCGAGCCGGGCTCGGGCTATGCCCTGCTGCAGCGCTTCCGCAATTCCCTGGGCTTTTTCTGGCAGACCACGCACCAGCAGCTCTACAAGGAGCTGCATGCCCTGCACGCCGAGGGCCTGGTCGAGTGCGAGGAGGTGGCCCAGGACAGCAAGCCCGACAAGAAGGTGTACACGATTACGGCACGGGGCGGCGAGGAGCTGGACCGCCTGCTGGCCGGGGCGGCGGGGCCGGCGAAGATCCGCGACCCGCTGCTGGTGAAGCTCTTTGCCGGCCAGCGCCTGACGCCGGAACAGCTGCGCGCGGAGCTGGAGACGCATCAGAAAGAACACGAGCAGACGCTCGCCACCTACCGCCTGCTGCAGCAGTCCCTGGCGGTGCTGCCGCCCAAGCGCCGCGCGCGCTACCGGCATCCGGAGCTGACGCTGCGCCTGGGCATCCGCTTTGAGGAGGCCTGGCTGGCCTGGTGCGAAGAAGTGAAGGCGGAGCTTTAGGCCGCGTCTAAGGAGGAGCAGTCCCTTGACGCTTCAGGCCGGGACCTTGAGCTCCCGCAAAGCGTAACGCTCGCTATGAACGGTCGCTACGCAATTGCCCCTTCTCCTGCCGCCGCAGAAGGCGTGCATCGGTCCTGCCCCACCCCGAAGCTCAATAATCGTACACATGCTCCAGCGTCAGGGTGCGGTCCTGGTCCAGCGCCCGGAGCGTGGCGCCGAGCTCCTTGACCGGCACGATCCAGACCTGGCGCTGCAGGTCGGGGCGCGAGACCAGGCGGGTGTCGAACAGCTTGTGCCCGGCGGCCAGCGCCAGTGGCTGGCGGGCGGGGCCGATAACGGACAGCGCAATGCGCGAGTTGCCGGCAATATCCTCGAAGTCGACACCGGCGCGGGCCAGGGCTGGCACGTCGCGGGTAAAGCCGCCCCAGCGTGGAATCGCGAGAATCCTTTTTTGCTGATGCTGCGCAATGACCTTGGTCGAGCCGGGCAGGTCCGCAGGCGTCGCCGGGACCGTCGCCGTGCTGTAGATGAAGCCGTCACTGGGCGCATAGGCCGTCTGCGAGGCCCAGCCGATCACGCTGGCATAGCCCGCCTTCAGCGTGAACTCCACCGTGAAGAACAGCTTCCGCTCCAGTTTGCGGATCATGTGCGGCCCGAAAAACGGCGTGTCGGTCCAGATGCGCTTTACCCAGGGCAGAAAGCCGAACTCGTACCAGGCCTTGTCATAGATCAGGGTGCTGTAGGCGCGGTGCGCCTGGGCGATCAGCTGGTCCTCCGGCGTGGCGGTGCCGCTGATCCAGCTGCTGAGCCGGCCCAGGGTGGACTCATAGGCCGCCTTCAGCATGTATTCCACGGTCGTGCTGATGCCGATGACGCGCAGCATGGTCAGGTATTGCGGATTGGCGGGATAACGCCCGGCGGTGAGGGTCCGCACCCGGTCATATTGCGTCCAGTATTCATCCAGGCTCGCCATGTAGGGAAAGTCGCTGGGGTTCTTGCCCGCCGCGAGGAAGTCGGCCAGCTCCTTGGGATTGAACACCAGATACCATTCCGGAATGGTCAGGAAGGTTTGCTCTTCGCCCCGGTAGTACTGGCGCGTTTGCTGGCGGGCTGTCTCCAGTGCCGGTGCGTGGCCCGGGTAATGCGCGGCCCAGAGCCGGTTGCGGAAGCGGTTTTGCGGGTCCACCTTCGCTTTCAGCGCAAAAAACTCGGGTGCGCGAGGATAGGCCGCCTGGAACTGGGCGCCGGTTTCAAAGACCTGGTAGGGCAGGTAATAGGCGCCGCCCAGGTTGATGGCCGCCTGATTGAGGGCTTGTGTCCACGCGCGTACCTGGTTGCGCGAGTCGAGGTCGGTGCCTTGCCGGTAATAGACCACAAAGGCAAAGACTTCCTGGCGCGACCACGCGAGCAGGGTGCCGGGATCGGGAAAGGCGTGGCGGACACTGACGTTGACGACATTGACGTGGTGCTGCGAAAACTTCGTGCGCATGACCTCGACAAAGTCATTGAAGCGGGCGACGGGCACAAAGAATTCGCGCAAACCATAGACGACATCGTCGTGGCGGGCCGGCGCCAGTTCGGCCAGGTCATAGCTGGCCTCGCGGCTGCGCCAGAACACCCGGTCGCGGCTGTAGTAAAGCGGATCCAGCGCATGCAGGCGCAGCCATTTCCCGGTATCCGATCCCGCAATGCGGTCGATCACCCAGGGCTGGAAGCGATAGGCCTGGTTGACGGGGAGCAGGCGTTGCGGGTCGGTCAGGGGCTTTTCCGTGCGCACCCAGCTGACGGCATTGGCCGCGCTGAAATCCGGCGGATAGAGGTCCGCATTGTGGAAGACGACATTGCGGTCGGGGCGAATGTGTTTGCTGAAGAAGGCGGCATAGTCGGAGGCCGGCATGAACTGATGCTGCTGCTCCACCTTTTCATTGGGCACGACGGACAGCGTGGCTTCCGTAATGATGCCGAGGCCGCCGTAGCCGCCAATCGCGCCCCAGAAGAGGTCCGCGTTCCGGGCGGGCGAGGCTTCGATCACGCGCCCGTCGGCCAGGACCATCTGCAGGCTGCGCACGGAGCGGACGATGGCGCCCTCGCCCATGTAGCGACCATGCACATTCACGCTGAGCGAGCCGCCCACGGTGAAGTTGGAGTAGGTCTGCATGATGCGGATGGCCAGGTTGTGGGGCTCCAGGGCCTCCTCGATCTGGCGCCAGGTGGCGCCCGCCTGCACCCGGATTTCCCGCGCCGCCGGATCGATGGACAGGATCCGGTTGTAGCGCCGCATGTCCACATGCAGCGACTCCGGGTACGCAATCTGTCCGCCCTGGCTGAAGCGTCCGCCACCGATGGACACGGGGCCCCGGGAGTCGCGCAGGGCGGTCGTGATGGCGTCGAGGCGGGTGGGCCGGATCTCGCGTCCGACCTGGACGGGGTTCAGCCGGGTGACGTCATTGACCGTGCGCTCCGCGGCCGGCAGCCGGTAAGCGGGGTCGCCGCTGCGCTGAATGGTCCAGGTGACCAGCAGGCAGAAGGCCACCAGCAGGCCGAGGCCCAGGCGCAAGACGCGGCGCCACTTCTTTCCCTTTGCCATTTGTCACGTCCTTGATCGAGCGAAACCGACCATACGCAGGCACGCAAGTTTCTGTCAAATTTTGATGGATTTTTGTACTTGGGCGGGCCTATAACGTCGCTCTGACAGGACAAGGGAAGGGGCGGGCAGATGGACTTCATGCGACGGAATATCCTGCAGGCCATGGCGGGCCTGCTGGTGCTGGGCAGTGCCCCGGTGCTGGCGCAGGCGCTGGAGAAGCAGCAGCAGAATTTCCGCTATATCTATCGCACCCCGGCCCTGCGCCGGGCGTTTTCCGAGTTTCTCCGCAACGTCTTTCATCTTTATCCCGCGGCGGACTTTGATGCCCTGATTGCGCGCTGCGTGGCGCGGGGCGCGAACGATCAGCAGATCTATGGCGAGTGCCAGAAGGGGCTGGAGGGTATCTCGCCCTTTCTGGCGGATTTGCGCCTGGCCCTGCCGGCGCTGGTGAAGCAGCGCCAGGTGATGACCGGGCAGACCCTCCGGTTGCTGGGGACGCAGCGGCGCTTTGACGGTTATCTCGAGTTCGGCAGCAGCGGCCGGTATCTGGATGCGCTGGAAGAGGTGTTGCAGCTGGAGGGCCCGCGGTATTTCGTGCATGAGCGCGAGCCCGGCTACAGCCCGGTCGACATCATTGACCGCGGCCAGATCCGGCAGGCGGGCAGCACATTTTTACTGAATCAGTATCAGCCGGGCCTGGCCGGACGGATTGCGCCGGCTAGCCTGGACCTGGTGACGGTGTATATCGGCTTTCACCACTGTCCGGTGCCCCTGCGCGAGGCGTTCCTGCAGGACATCCGCCAGGTCATGCGACCGGGCGCCTGGCTGGTGGTGCGCGATCATCAGGTCAACAGCCAGGACATGTGGCACTTGGTGGCCCTGGCCCATGATGTTTTCAACATGGGCACGCAGGAGACCTGGGCCTATAACGACGCGGAGCGCCGTCATTTTTATTCGCTGGAATTCCTCGACGGCCTGCTGCAGAAAAATGGATTCAAGGGCGACGGGCGCCGCCTCTATCAGGCCGGCGACCCGACGCATAATGCGCTGATGGTCTACCGGAAAGCGTAGGCTGTCGGGCGCAGTGCCCTGCGCCCTGATTCGACGGAAAATAACCGATTGCCGTCGCCCGGCCCCGGGCAACGACTGCAAGTCAGCGTCTCGCTATGCCAGCGGCCGCAACAACTCCTCCAGATCGCCGGTGTCAAAGCCCGGCCCCTCGCCGTCGCGCTCGCCATAGATGCCCTGCGCCAGCGCGGCCTTGCGCGCCTGCAGCGCCAGGATCTTTTCTTCCACCGTGCCCTCGGTGAGCAGCTTGTAGACGAACACCGGCTTGTCCTGGCCGATGCGGTGGGCGCGGTCGGTGGCCTGCTGCTCGACGGCGGGATTCCACCAGGGATCGTAGTGGATCACGGTGTCAGCGGCGGTGAGGTTGAGGCCGGTGCCGCCGGCCTTGAGGCTGATCAAAAAGAGCGGCACCTCGCCGTCCTGGAAGCGCTGCACCGGCGTCGCGCGGTCGCGGGTCTGGCCGGTGAGCTTGACGTAGGGCAGGGAGCGCGCGTCGAGTTCGGCCTCGATCAGGGCCAGCATGCTGGTGAACTGCGAGAACAGCAGCACGCGCCGGCCTTCCTCCAGCAATTCCGGCAGCAGGTCCATGAGCAGCTCGAGCTTGGCCGAGCCTTTCACGTGGCGCGCGCTTTCCAGCGACAGCAGGCGCGGATCGCAGCAGACCTGGCGCAGCTTGAGCAGGGCGTCGAGGATCATGATGCGGCTGCGCGCAAAGCCGCGGCGGTCGATCTCGGCGCGCAGCTTTTTATCCATGCTGAGGCGGATGGATTCGTAGAGGTCGCGCTGTGCGCCGTCCAGGCTGACGCTGCGCAGGATCTCGGTCTTGGGCGGCAGCTCGGTGGCCACCTGCTCCTTGCGCCGGCGCAGCATGAAGGGCGCCACGCGCCGCGCGAGGATGGCGCGGCGCTCGTTGTCGCCGTCGCGCTCGACAGGCAGCCGGAAGAGCTTGTTGAAGCGCGCCTGCGCGCCCAGCAGGCCCGGCATGAGGATGTTGAACAGCGACCACAGCTCGCCCAGGTGGTTTTCCATGGGCGTGCCGGTCAGCGCCAGCCGATGCCGGGCCTTGAGCTGCTGCACCACCTGCGTGGCCTTGGCCTTGGGGTTTTTCAGCACCTGGGCTTCGTCGAGGATGACAAAGTGGAATTTTTGCGCGAGCAGCACCTCGGCATCGCGCACCAGCAGGGGATAGGTGGTGAGCACGATGTCGTGCTGCGCGATCTCCGCCATGTGCCGGCGCCGGTCGGACCCGTGCAGCAGCAGCACGCGCAGCTGCGGCGCAAAGCGCGCGGCCTCGCGCCGCCAGTTGTGCATGAGGCTGGTGGGGGCCAGCACCAGGCAGGGACGGTCGAGGCGGCCGGCCTGCTTTTCCAGCAGCAGGTGCGCGAGCGCCTGCACGGTCTTGCCGAGGCCCATGTCGTCGGCAAGCACGCCGTTGAGGTCGTGCGCGCGCAGGAACTGCAGCCAGTCGAGCCCCGCCTGCTGGTAGGGGCGCAGCTCCGCGCCAAAGTCCGCCGGCGGCGCCACCGTGGGCATGCCGCGAAAATCGCGCAGCTTCTCGCCGAGTTCGCGCAGGGCGGAGGCGCCCTCCCAGGGCAGGGGCAGGTCAGGCAGGCGCGCGCTGTCGAGGCGCGACAGGCGCAGGCGCCCGCCGGGCTCGAGCGCGCCCGGATCGAAGAGCTCGACGAGGGTGGCGAGCAGCGGCCGCAGGCGCGCCATGGGCAGGCGCAGCACGCCCTGCCCGGTGCTCACCGCGAGCGTCTCGCTGTCGGCGAGCAGCGGCAGCTCCGCGAGTTCGGCGGCGGGCAGGCGCGCCAGCGCCGCGGTCAGCAGCGGCAACAGGTTGAGGCGCTGGCCGTTGACGATCACGCCCAGCTCCAGGTCGAACCAGTCGCTGCCGCCCTCAACCTCATCGATCTCGCCGTACCAGTCCTCGATGTCCAGGGCCTGGAATTCAAAGTCGGGTGCGATCTCGATCTGCCAGCCCTGCTCGCGCAGGGTGGGCAGGACATGCTCCATGACGTCCAGCCAGGCGGCCGGGTCGGGCGCGGCGCGCAATTGCGGCGGCAGGTTTCCGGAGGCGGAGGCGGCCCCCGCCGGCAGGGCGGCGAGCGCGGCGCGGCAGCGGTCCTCGAAGGGGGCGTCGCGGAGGATCTCGAGCAGGCGCCCGGCCATCTGCTGGCGATGCCAGGGCGCGGGCGGGTCGCCCGGCAGCCAGTGCAGGCCGTAGCCAAAGGTCAGCTGGGCCACCGGCTGCAAGGGGCCGCCGCCCGGCAGCAGGGCGCGGTAGAGATGCAGGCGCGGCTGCGGGGCGACGCCGTCCACACGCTCCACCTCGATCGTGGGCGGCAGCGGCAGCTTGAGCCGGGACAGGGTGTCCACCAGGTCGGCGGCATGCGCCTCCACTTCCGATTTGCTGAGCGCGGGACTGTCGTGCAGCTGCTCCAGCGCCCCGCCCGGCAGGGCCGTTTCCAGGCGGCCGCAGGCGTGGTGTACCGCGTCGTAGTACCAGGGCGGCGTCAGCGGCAAGGGTCGCAGGCCGGGGCGTGGCCACTGCAGCGCGAGGCGCCACTGGCCGTCATGCCGTTCCCAGGCCGCGCCCACCGCGAGCGGCGCCTCCGCCCCCAGCGCCGGCGTATCCAGGTCCTGCCAGTGGCAACGGCCGCTGCGCAGCAGCAGCGTCAGCAGCTCCGAGCCGACTTCCCCGCGCAGCACAAAGCCGTTGCCCGGCACGATGCCGAGCACGCGCAGGCTGCCGAGGATGCGCAGGTCGAGTTCCTGGTAATAGCCCTTGCGGTAATAGGAGGCCACGTCGGTGTCGAAATAGCCGAGCAGCTTGCGCGGGCCCGAATAGCCGCCCTTGGGCGTCAGCCGCGTGCGAAAGGGTTTCACTTCCACGCCCCCGGGCGCCGGCGCCAGCACATAGGCCAGGCACTGTCCGGCCGGCTGCGGCGCCTCGGCCTGGCCTGCCGGCGCCGGCGTCGGCGCCAGCTCCTGCAGCCAGCGCGTCACCGGCGAGGCGGGCTCCATGTCGGCTTCCGGCGCCGCCTGCTGGCGCAGGTACTCGATCAGCGTGGCCACCACATGCTTGCAGTCCACGCCCACCGGGCAGCTGCAGTCGTTCTCGAAAAACAGGCGCCGGGCACGGCCGGCCACCAGCACATGGACGGAATAGATGGCGCGCCCCGAGCCCTGCACCTGCGCGCCCAGCTCCAGCGGGTTGGCCTCGCGGCGGACCCGCAGCTCCAGCACCCGCTGCTGGCGGGCGTAGTCCAAGCCCTTGCCAAAAGTCTGGTGACCGAAGAAATCGATGAGGTCGGCGCTGCTGAAGAGCATGGGGGTCTCCGTGGGAACCGCGCAGTATCGCCCAGGAAGGGCCTGCGCGTCCCGCGGCAATGCAAGGGAGGCAGCGCCCCGTCGCCGGCTCGCCGCGCGCCCGGGGCTCGTCTCCGCCGGCGGTCGGGGCGTCCCCGGGGCTCCCCGCCGGCTGCGGTCTTTACGGATAGGCCGGCCCCCGACCCCCTGCTAGACTCGCGCCCCTTTGAACCAGGTACCGCAGGGCCGGCCGGCCGCGCGAAGGGAGGCGACGATGGACAAGGGCATGCGCTGGATGCAGTGGGCGCTGGCGGGACTGCTGGCGGTGGTTCTGGCGGCCTGCGGCGGCGGGGGCGGTGGCACCACCAGCCCCAATACCGAGACCTTGTCCGGCGTCGCCGCCACCGGTGCCGGCGTGCAGGGCATCGTGTCCCTGCGCGATCTTGCCACCGGCCAGATCCAGGCCACCCATACCGACAACGGCAGCTATGCCTTCAACGTGACCGGCCTGGGCGGCCCCTTCGTGCTGCGCGCCGAGTCCGACGATCACGCCACCGTGCTCTACAGCCTCGTGGTCAAAGCGGGAAGCCGCACGCAGGCCAACATCAATCCGCTGACCCAGCGCATGGCGGCGCGGCTCGTCTCAATCTCTTCCGGCGGCCTGACAGATCCGGCCATCGCCTTTGACGCCCCCGGCGCCATGGGCGGAATTACCTTCCTCTCGCTGGCGCAGGCGGCCGACTGGGTCCTGGACAACACCTCGCCGTATTTTCGCGCGCGCCTGGCGGCGCACGGCGTGGACGCTGCCAGCCTGGACCCGGTCACCACCCCTTTCACGGTGGGGCAAGGGTTGGACCTGGCCTTTGACGAGGTGCGCTTCTTTTATGACGCGGCCACCGGCGAGGCCTGGGAGCAGTCGGTCGCCACTGGCCAGGTGGTGGGCACGCAGCTCTTTGCGTTGGGGAATGAAAACGGCCTCCTGCTGGAAGTCAGCGCGCCCTCGTCCTATCTGGTGCCGGGTTCCAGCCAGACGCTCTCGGCCATCCTCACCAGCAGCAGTTACAGGCAGCTGACCATCGGCAAGGGCCTGCGCTGGGAAGTCAGCGACCCCGCCCTGGCCAGCGTGGATGCCAATGGCCTTGTCACCGCCGCCAGCTTCACCGGCAGCCACAGCCTCACGGTGACCGCGCACTACCAGTCCGGCGACCTGCACCTGCAAGATGCGGTGGTGCTGACCCTGAGCGAGCAGCCGCTGGTGGCCAGCGTCGACATGAGCGGCCTGCCCGACACCTTCCAGTCCCCGGGCGACTACCCGCTCTTCACCACGCTGCACCTGGTCAATGGCGGCACGACGGAAGGCTACACGGGCACCTGGACTGTGGTGGATCCCGATCCCTATACCCAGGCTGCCGTCAGCATCGGCACGATCAACGGCCTACCCACGCTGATGGTCAACAAGCCGGTGCAGGACCTGAGCGTGCACCTGCGCGCGGTGCAGACCTTCGGCGGCGTGGAATACACCACTGACAAGACGGTCATGGTGAAGCAGTTCGTGCTGACGCCGCTGAACCTGTACCTGCAGTGCCCGTACTCCATCGACTACCAGGTGGCCGCGGGCTGCAGCGGGAGCGTACTCAACAACGACGGCTCCTACAGCGACGTGACGGCGGACCTGCAGTTGCAGGTGGCGGCCGCGGACACGACCTATGTCACCGCCAGCGGCAGCACCCTCACCTCGGTCTGGGACAACCGCAACACCAGCCACTACGTCCAGGTCACCGGCCGCTACGGCGGCCTCAGCAGCCAGGTCGCGGTCTACGTGAATCCGCGCAAGACGTTGATGACCGGCCTCGAGATCGTCGGCCTCAGCGCGCTCGACGAAGGCGCGAGTACCACGCTGCAAGCCTGGGCGACCTGGGACGACGGCAGTCGCACCAACATCTCCTACTCCGTGAGCTGGACCAGCAGTGATACCGCCGCCGCCGCGTTCTCCTCCTATGGCTATGGCGCACTCACGGCGCGCTACATCCTGGACCAGGCCAGCGACAAGACCGTCACGGTAACGCTGGCGGCCTGCAAGTACATGGGCTGGAACGTTGGCGGCTGCACGGCTGACAACCGGATCAGCATCACCACCGACATTACCGTGCGCTATGCGCCGCCGAGCCTGGCGGGGGTGAACATTGACACGGGTGAGCTGGCCAGCGGCTTTTTGACCGTGAGCGCCAACCATGCGCTGCAGGCAAGGGCGGTGTGGAACAAGAAGCTGCCGGACGGCTCGGCCTACATGACCCCGATCGCCGCCGGCGTGACCTGGACCAGCAGCAACGCGGACGCCGCGGTCAGCGGCGACACCCTGGCCGTGGCCGCCTCGCCGGTGGAGCGGCTGGCCATGATCAGCGCCAGCTACCAGGACCCCGCCGACAGCGGCGTCACGCGTACCGGGCGCAAGGTGGTCACGCTCTATGCTCCGCTGGCCGTACCCAAGTACCTGGACATGACCGCCAACTACTATGTGTCGACTTATCTGCTCGGCGGCGATGGCCTGGTGCGCGAGCTGGTGAACAATTATGACTCTGCTTCGGGGAGCTACGTCTACCGTCCCACGGCGCCCCGGCCCTTTATCGCGCAGGTGCGGCAGGCGGTGGCGACGGGCAGCTACAACCCGCCGGTCTACCTGCTTGCCGATGGCACGGTATGGTACCCCGAGCTGGTCTCGACGACGAGCTTCAGCGCCGAGATGCGGCAGCAGCTGATCCTGCAACTGGGGAACACCTATGGCAGCGCCATGGTGCCGCGTCGCATCCCCGGGCTGGACAACGTTACCGCCTTGGTGAGTACCAACTGGTGGGGCTCGCCGGGCCAGCTGCATGCGCTCAGGGCCGATGGCACGGTATGGGCGATCAGCGTGAGCCAGAACTACCAGACCGGCGTCAGCAGCTACACCCTCACCCAGCAGTTCAGCGGCGCCGTGAAGATGGCCAGCCATGGTTATGCCCTGTTCGTGCTGGATACGGCGGGCCAGGTCTGGAGCCGTGGCAGCACCGCCGCCTACATTGGCCGCGATGGCGCCACCTCCACTTTCGGCAAGGTGGTGAAGGCGGACCAGACGACGCTCACCGGCATCGTCGACATCGCCGCCAGCGGCGACGCTGCCATGGCGCTGGACCAGCAGGGCAATCTCTGGGGCTGGGGCAGCAACTACAACGGCGTGCTGGGCTTGGGCGATGCGGTGAACCGCCTCTACGCGACGCCGGTCACCAGCGTGACCGGCTTCACCCGGCTCTCGCCGACGGCGCAGGCCGGCCTGCGCGCGGATGGCAGCCTGTGGGCCTGGGGCCCCAGCCACCAGGGCAGCCTGGAGCCGCAGAAGGTGGGCAACTTCACTGGCTTGCTGCAGGTGATGGGCGCCTACCTGGTGGGCGCCGACCACCGGGTGAGCTACTGGAGCAGCTACCAGTACAACTCGCCGCCCCTGACGGTGAAGCCGGTGCTGGACGAGACCGGTAGCTCCGGCACGCAGCTGCTGTTGCAGTGACCGTGCGCTGAAGGAAAAAAGACCGGCAGATGCCGGTCTTTTTTTGCCCCGGCGGCGACGAGGACAGCCAGGGCCTCAATCCGTAACGGCCGCAGGCCCGTCCCGACGAGCTGCCCTTCAACCCGCCCATCCTTGATCCGCGTCAATTACTGTGACATTGCTCAATGTTACTAATCCGGCTGTAACTGTGAGACATCGATTGTCCGTTCCACCACAGAGAGACCGAATCATGAGCATCAACGTCGACCCGATCCGCCGCAACGTCAAGTTCGGCCTCCCCCAGGACAAGGCCCTGACTTGGAATGACGAGGGCCTGCACGTCACCCAGTTCTTCAACACGCTCTCCATCTTCTTCCCGGCCGGCGAGCGCTTCTTTATCCAGAGCGTGCGCAACTACCGCGACGAGATCACCGATCCGCACCTCAAGGAACAGATCTCCGCCTTTATCGGCCAGGAAGGTTTTCATACGCGCGAGCACGAGGCCTACAACGCCGCCCTCATTGCCGCCGGCATGCCTATCGGCACGCTCGACACCATCGTGGTCAAGCTGCTGGAAGCGGTGAAGAAATCGCCGCGTTCCTTCCAGCTTGCCGCCACGGTGGCCCTGGAGCACCTCACCGCCGTGCTGGGCGACATGCTGCTCAGCAACCCCGAGCTGCTGCAGAACGCCGACGAGCGCTATGCCGCCATCTGGAAGTGGCACGCCATCGAAGAAACCGAGCACAAGGCGGTCTGCTTCGACGCCTACGAACAGGTGCTGGGCAAGGGTGTGAATGCGTATGTGCAGCGCACCGCGGCCTTTGTGATTGCCAACGCGCTCTTCTGGAGCCTCTTCCTGCCCTTCTATGCGGTGATGCTCGGCCGCAGCGGCGGTCTGACCAGCCTGCGCGGCTGGCTCAAGGTGGGCAATGTGCTTTTCGGTAAGCCTGGCGTCATGCGCCGCGTATTGCCGGACTGGGCCGATTTCTTTCGGCCCGGCTTCCATCCGTGGATGCACGACAACCGCCAGTTCCTGGAGACCGCCCAGGCCCTGACCGACAAGATCGCCACTTTCCAGGCGCAGGCGCAGGCGCAGGTGGCGGTGGCGGTGGCCGTCCCGGCCAAGCGCGCCGTGAATCATTAATCCGGACAGGACTGACATCATGACCCAGTCGAGCAAAGCGACGAAGCCGAGTGCCGCCACCCCGAAAGCCAACCTGAAAAAGCAGGCGACCGAAATGAAGCAGACCCAGAAAGCACCGCACCCGAAGCAGGTGGACGTGGCCATCGTCGGCGCCGGCCTTGCCGGCCTCGGCGTCGGCATCGAGCTCAAGAAGCAGGGCGTCAGCAACTTCGTGATCTTCGAGGGCGAGGCGGGCGTCGGCGGCTCCTGGCGCACCAATACCTATCCGGGCTGCGCCTGCGACGTGCCCTCGCATCTCTACAGCTATTCCTTCGAGCCCAATCCCCACTGGCCGGAAGCGTTCTCGCGCCAGGAACACATCCGCCAATACATCGAGCACTGCGCCGACAAGTACGGCATGAAGCCCTTCATCCGCTTTTCCACGCGCGTGCAGGATGCGAGCTGGGACGAAGGCAAGGGCCGCTGGATCATCCGCACGAGCGACGGCGCCGTGACCGAGGCGCGCGTATTCGTGCCGGCCACCGGCGCGCTCAGCCATCCGCAATATCCTGTCATCAAGGGCATGGAAACCTTCGCCGGTCCCGCCCTGCACGCCGCGCGCTGGGATGCGTCAGTGCCGCTCAAGGGCAAGCGCGTGGCGGTGATCGGCTCGGGCGCCTCGGCCATCCAGGTCGTGCCGAATATTGCCGGCGAGGTCGCGGAATTGAAGGTGTTCCAGCGCACGCCGTCGTGGGTGCTGCCCAAGCACAACCGCACGTACAGCGAACAGGATCGCCAGGACTGGGTGAAGCATCCGTGGAAGCAAAAGGCGCAGCGCCTGGGGCTGTACTGGATGATGGAGTCGGCGCTGCCGGCCATCATGTGGTATCCGCAAATGCTGAAGGTGGGCGAGGTGCTGCACAAGCGCGCGCTCAACAAGGCTATCCAGGACCCGGTACTGCGCCGGAAGCTGACGCCGGACTACAAGGTGGGTTGCAAGCGCACGCTGGTCTCGGACGACTGGTTCCCCGCCTTCGCGCGCTCCAATGTGCAGCTGGTCACCGAGGGCATCGCCGAAATCACCGCGACCGGTATCCGCACCGCGGACGGTCGGCAGCATGACGTCGACGTGATCATCTACTGCACCGGCTACGAGATCGGCAAGCCCGCCTACCCGTTCGAAATCCACGGCGCCGGCGGTCTCTCGCTGGCGGATTACTGGGGCAGCCAGTCCAAGGCCTACTACGGCATGAACGTCAGCCACTTTCCGAACATGCTGCTGATCATGGGGCCCAACTCCGGGCCGGGGCACACCTCGGTGCTGATCTATCAGGAGGCGCAGTACAAGTACGTGGCCAACTTCACGCAGACGCTGCTGCGCAAGAAGCTGAGGTACCTGGACGTGAAGGAAAAGGTGATGCAGGACCAGTTCGACGCTTTCCAGAAGCGCATGAAGAACAGCTCCTGGCTCTCGGGTTGCCAGAGCTGGTACCTGAACGCCGACGGCAGCAACTCGACGATGTGGCCGGGCTTCAGTTTTGAATACGTGCTGCGCACGCGCGCGCTGGATTTGTCTGCGTATATCGCCGTGTCCGAGAGTCGGGATCCGGCGCAGGTGATGGCAGAGGTTGCAATGGCCTGAGGCGTGCCGCCGGGGCTTGGGCCGGTGTGGCCTGTGCTGGAAAGCCAACGCCAACACCCCCCGCGCCTTACGCCGGCCTCATACGCCAGCACTGTAATCACAACAGCCCTCAGTCACTTGTCCTAGGAAGATGGTGGCGGCTCGGTCAAGCCCCGGCTGTCGCTGCACGTGACGGCGGCTACCGGAGGCCGGGTCATCTCATCCTTCGAAATCACGGACGATACAAAGAGGTGAGTCATGATGAACAAACGACACCTGGCCGCCCTGGTGGCGGCCGCCGCTCTCGCGACAAGCGGGGCGACGTGGGCTGAAGCCGGCGAGCAGCCGATCTCCTACAACAGCAGCGGTGACAGCAGCTACGACGCCAGCAGCACCGGCATGGGCAGCTACGACGCGAACAACAACCACGCGAACGGCTACCCCTCAAATAAGCACGGAACAAACGGCTACGGAACAAACGGCTATGCCACCAATGGCAACCACATCGCATCCAATGGCGACAGCAGCAACGGCAGCTACGGCAGCAGCGATCCGGAGATCCTCAAGCACGGCACCGGCGCCAGCCACATCGCGCTGCTGGCGGGTGGCAACGAGGTCGACAAGGACGGCAAGGCGAATGCCGGCGACGAGGATGGCAAGGGCGCCGTCAGCCTGAGCGTGGATCCGGAGGCCGGCAAGTTGTGCTTCGGCATCGTGGTGAACAACATCGACGGGCCGGTAGGCGCGCATATCCACCAGGGCAAGGCCGGCCGCAACGGACCGGTGGTGATTCCGCTGCAGGCGCCCGAGGGCGGTAACCCGGGCGCGTCGAGCGGCTGCATCGAGAACGTGGATCGCGTCCTGCTGCATGCCATCCATGCCCATCCCTGGGCCTACTACGTGAACGTGCACACCGGCGCCTATCCGGACGGCGCTGTTCGCGGCCAGATCCACTGATCGGGCGGCGCGGGGCCAGAGGGAAGTCCGCCTGTCCCCGCGCTTGCCGCCGCCTGGACCTCCCCCCGCGCAGAACTCGTCCACCGGAATCGCCTGCTGCCGGACAATGAATACGTCGGGCACGCTCGCCTGGAGATCATCCGGCCCGGTTGCCAGCCGAACGCCCGAAGTCCCGGCCGCTGGTGCGTGACAAGCCGGGCCGCCGCCCGACCCTACGGTTTATACGGATTCCCGGCGCCGGGGCACGGTGCTAGAGTGGCGCGAAATTACAGTGCCAACGTGGTGCTGCAAAAAAAAGTGCCAAGGTGGCGCTCAAACAACGGACGTTTCCAATGACAACAAGAACCGCATTCCGCCCGGTCCTCCTGGCCCTTGCCCTCGCCCTTGCCGGCTGCAACGACGATGACAGCACCAGCAGCACCAGCGGCAATGGCGCCGGCGGCTCCCCCTCTTCCGTC
>JAJFBF010000112.1 GCA_020697295.1 Moraxellaceae bacterium
GAGGCCAAGTACCACGGCCTCACGGGCCGCGGCAGCGCGTTGGGCCAGGACCTGCGCCTGCTCATCCCGACCACGTTCATGAACCTCTCCGGCCAGTCGGTGGGCGCGCTCGCCACCTTCTTCAAGATCCTGCCGGACGAGATCCTGGTGGCGCACGACGAGCTCGACCTGCCGCCCGGCACCCTCCGCCTCAAGACCGGCGGCGGCCACGGTGGCCACAACGGCCTGCGCAGCATCATCGGTGCGCTCGCCAACCAGAACGGCTTCCACCGGCTGCGCATCGGCATCGGGCATCCGGGCACCGCGAAGGATGTGTCCGGCTTCGTGCTGACCAAGGCGCCAGCGAAGGAACAGGAATTGATTGAACGCGCGCTGGACGAAGCGGTGTCGCTGAGCGATGACATGATCGCCGGCAAGCTCGCCCAGGCCATGAACAAGCTGAACGGCTTCAAGGCTGCGCTGTAGGTCGGGCTTCAGCCCGACATCCGGCAATGTTGTCGGGCTGAAGCCCGACCTACAGGTGAATTTGAACGGGCAAGGCAATCGCCGGCCCAGGTAAAGGTGAAACGAACATGGCTATCAACTGCGGCATCGTCGGCCTGCCCAACGTCGGCAAGTCCACGCTCTTCAACGCCCTCACCAAGGCCGGCATCGCGGCGGAAAACTTTCCGTTCTGCACCATCGAGCCCAACACCGGCATCGTGCCCGTACCCGATCCGCGCCAGGACGCGCTCTCGGCCATCGTGAAGCCGCAGCGCGTGCAACCGGCCACCATCGAGTTCGTTGACATCGCAGGCCTCGTCGCCGGCGCCTCCAAGGGTGAGGGCCTCGGCAACCAGTTCCTCGCCAACATCCGCGAGACCGACGCCATCGCCCACGTGGTGCGCTGCTTCGTGGACGACAACGTCATCCATGTCTCCAACCGCATCAACCCGGTCGATGACATCGAGATCATCAACATGGAACTCGCGCTAGCCGACCTCGATACCGTGGAAAAGGCCCTGAAGCGCGTGGAAAAGCAGGTCAAGGGCGGCGACAAGGAAGCGGCGGCGCTGAAGGCGGTGATGGAAAAGATCCTGCCGACGCTGACCGAGGGCCTGCGCGTGCGCACCGTGAAGCTCTCGGACGACGAGCTGCTCGCGCTCAAGCCGCTGTGCCTGATCACCACCAAGCCGGTGATGTATATCGCCAACGTCTCCGAGGACGGCTTCAGCAACAACCCGCACCTCGATGCCGTGCAGAAATACGCCACATCCGAAGGCGCCATGGTGGTGCTGATCTGCAACAAGATCGAAGCGGAAATCGCCGAGCTGGACGACGCCGACAAGGCCGAATTCCTGGAGACGCTGGGCATGGAAGAGCCTGGCCTTAACCGCGTGATCCGCGCCGGCTACCAGCTGCTGGGCCTGCAGACCTACTTCACCGCGGGCGTGAAGGAAGTGCGCGCCTGGACCGTGAAGGTCGGCGCGACGGCGCCGCAGGCGGCGGGCGTGATCCACACCGACTTTGAAAAGGGTTTTATCCGCGCCGAAGTGGTCGCCTACGAGGACTTCGTGAAGTACAACGGCGAAGCCGGCGCCAAGGAAGCCGGCAAGTGGCGCCTGGAAGGCAAGGAATACATCGTCCAGGACGGCGACGTGATGCATTTCCGCTTCAACGTCTGAAGGCGGCCGCCCCGTCCGGGGCCTCTGCCCGGAACGGAAAAGGCCCGCACATGCGGGCCTTTTTCATGGTGGCGGCGAACTCCTGCAGCGAGCCTCCGCCTCCACGCATGCTTCGCGCAAGCCAGACGCGAACCGCAGGTGAAGGTGCAGGCTGCCGTGGAGCCACTGGAGGAAGCCAGCCTCCAGCACGTCGGCACCGGCGCGAACAGACATTGACACCCCGGCACGCACTGCGGGTAAATGTCCCGGTCGCCGGCACGATTCCACGTCTGCGGACTCCTTCACCTGCCGTCACGAAGCCGACATCATGCCCCTCACCCTCCCCGCAGGCATCGCCGACGTCCAGGACCTGCTGCCGGACGCCATCTTCCTGGTGGACGCCGAGGGCGTGATCCTGCACGTCAATGCCTCCTGCGAGCCCATCTTCGGCTATTTGCCGCAAGAGCTCATCAATACCCGCATCATCGACCTGGTGGCGCCGGCCGATCGCGACCGGACCCTGGACGAGGCGCGCCGCGTCATGGAAGACACGCAGCGGATCGGCTTCGAGAACCGCTACCGGCACAAGCAGGGCCATGAAGTCCACGTCATGTGGTCGGTGCGCTGGCTGGCCGCGGAAGGCCTGCGCGTGGGTGTGGCGCGCGACATCACCGCCCTGCGGCAGAAAGCGGCGACCGCGCAGGGCCCGCAGGCGCCCACCCCGCTGTCACCGCAGGAACGGCGCGTGCTGGAAATGCTGCTGACTGATGCCTCCGAGCGGCAGATCGCCGCCCGCATGGAACTCGCCGAGTCCACCATCCACTCGTACATCGCCGCCATCTTCCGCAAATTCGGCGTGCGCGGCCGCAAGGGCCTGATGAGCCTTTGGCTGCAGCACCACTCCGGCCCGGACGGCGTCCAGGGCAAGGCGCCGGGCCGCTAGCGGTCGCCTGTCGGGCTGAAGCCCGACCTACCGCCAGGCTGCTGGCGCCAGCCCCTGTGCAGTGCTCCCGGCGATGCCGGCGCCCGGGCCGCGCCACTAGATGACCTACCCCCAGCGCCCGGTCCTGACCCGGCCACACGGCGGTGAAACAGCCGGCGGGGTATACTCCCCAGTCCCGTGGTCCCGGAGCCCCCTGTGAGCCTGACCAGCCAGCTGCTCATCATCCTCGCGCTCATCGCCGCCAGCGCCTTCTTCGCCATCTCCGAGCTCTCACTGGCGGCGGCCCGGCGCATCAAGCTCACCGTCCTGGCCGAGGGCGGCAACCTGCGCGCGCGCGAAGTCCTGGCCCTGCAGGACCGTCCCGGGCATTTCTTCACCGCCATCCAGGTGGGCGTCAACACCGTCGCCATCCTTGCCGGCGTGTTTGGCGAGTCCGCCCTCACCCCCTGGTTCCAGCAGGCCCTGGCCCTGGGCTTCGAGGGCGACTGGGTCGCCACAGCCGGCCGGGTGCTGTCCTTCCTGGTCATCACAAGCCTGTTCATCGTCTTCGCCGACCTGCTGCCCAAGCGCCTGGCCATGCTCGCGCCCGAACGCATGGCCCTGCAGACCATCGGTCCCATGAAGTTCTTCATCAGGGTGTTCAAGCCGGCCGTGTGGTTCTTCAACGGCGTTTCCGACTGGCTGCTCAAGCTGCTCGGCCTCTCCGACCGCCGCGCCGACGAAATCACATTCGCCGACATCTCCGCCGTGGTCGACGCCGGCGCCGAGGCCGGCGTGCTGCCCCGGCAGGAATACCACCTCATCGAGAACGTATTCGGCCTGGAGTCGCGCCTGGTGCCCTCGGCCATGACCACCCGCGAGAGCATCGTCTACTTCACCCTGCAGGACAGCGAAGCGCAGATCCGCGAACAGATCAGCCGCCACGCCCACTCCAAGTTCCTGGTCTGCGACGACGTCATCGACCGCGTGGTGGGCTACGCCGACACCAAGGACATGCTGACCCTGCTGCTCAGCGGCCAGCCCCTGACCCCCCAGGGCGCCCCCTGGATCAAGCAGGTGCTCACGGTCCCCGACAGCCTCACCCTCTACGAGCTGCTCGACCAGTTCCGCTCCAGCCGCCAGGACTTCGCCGTCGTGCTCAATGAATACGCGCTCGTGGTGGGCCTCATCACCCTCAACGACGTCATGAGCACCGTTATGGGCGACCTCGTCATCGCCAGCCAGCAGCAGATCGTCAAGCGCGACGACAACAGCTGGCTGGTGGACGGCCTCACCCCCGTCGAGGACGTCATGCGCGCCCTCGAGATCGAATCCTTCCCCGAGGACAGCAGCTACGAGACCATCTCCGGCTTCATCATGTTCAGCCTGCGCAAGATGCCCAAACTGACCGACGCCGTCTTCCACGCCGGCTACAAGTTCGAAGTCGTCGACCTCGAGAACCACCGCATCGACCAGCTCCTCGTCACCCGCCTCGCAGCTACCAGCCCCGGCGCCGCGCCCGCCCCGGCCGAGGTCGAGGCCCGCGAAGCGCGTGAGCCGCGGGAACCCCGGGAAACACGCGAACCCCGGTGATCCCGCGCTCCAGAACCCTGCCCTTCCCGGGGCGCGTGGACTCCCGGGAGCAAATGGATGGACGGAGGGGCCTGCCGTCGCGCCCGGAAGGGGGCCGCCCGTGCCGTTTACGGCCCCTGCGGAGGCCTCAGGCAGCATCCCCGGCGCCGGCAGGACCCACCCCTGCAGAACCAGGGTCACTGGCCCTCCGGCGACACCCCGAGGCCTGCCCCCGGCAGCCACCCCGGACCCCTCGTCAGACCGTCCCGGAGGCTTGACAGCCGGCAGCGGCATGGACAAAATGCGCGCCTCTTGCGTGGCTATGTAGCTCAGTTGGTTAGAGCGCAGCATTCATAATGCTGATGTCGCAGGTTCAAGTCCCGCCATAGCAAGGTTTCCGGCCTTTTTTGTGGCCGGCGCTCGGCCAGCAACCTGTGACCGCAGTTCCCCGATAGCGGGTGCAGCCCCCTACTGAACGGGGCTTGCCTGATCCAGCTCCCTTGCGCCCGTTAGTCCAGGGGACTGCGCACCCCCAAGCCGCCCCGGTTCAGCACATGCGTGTAGATCTGGGTAGTAGACACGTCGGCGTGCCCCAGCAACTCCTGAATGGTGCGAATGTCATGCCCGCGCTCCAGTAAATGGGTGGCAAAGGAATGCCGCAGGCTGTGCGTCGTGGCCGCCTTCACAATGCCAGCCTTTAGCAGCGCACGCTTGATGGCGCGTTGCAGCGCTTTTTCGTCGACATGGTGTCTCCGTACCACGCTCGCGCGAGGGTCCACTGAAAGCCGGGCCGAGGGAAAGACATACTGCCACCCCCACTCCAGCGGCGCCCCCGGCTTCTTGACGGCTAGCGCATGGGGCAGCCAGACACGCCCGTGCCCGGCCATAACATCCTCCTCATGCAACAGCTTCACCCGCTTCAAGTGCCGCTGCAGTGGCTCCCCCAGCCGCTGCGGCAACATGGTGACCCGGTCCTTGTTGCCCTTGGCCTCGCGCACCACGATTTCACCGCGCCGAAAGTCGACATCCTTTACCCGCAGCCGCACACACTCCATCAGGCGCAGCCCACTGCCATACAGCAGACGGCCCATTAGGGCAGATGTGCCCTCCATTGCATCCAGCACCGCCGCCACCTCCTCCGGCGTCAGCACCACCGGCAGACGTTTGGGCCGCTTGGCCCGGGTCACTCCCTCCAGCCAGGGCAAGTTCAGCCCGAGCACATCGCGATAAAGAAACAAGATGGCGGACGCCGCTTGATTCTGCGTAGACGCGGCGACGTCACGTTTGACGGCGAGATGCGTCAGGAAAGCCTCCAACTCCGGCGCCCCCAGCTCCGCCGGATGGCGCATGCCATGAAACTGGATGTAGCGCGTGGCCCAGCCCAGGTAGGCTTCTTCAGTACGGATGCTGTAATGCCGTGTGCGTAACAGCTCGCGCAACTGGTCCAGAAGCTTCGGTTCTTGCGGATTCCCTTCCATGGTGTATGTTCCCCAAAGAGCGCCGGCAGGCGCCCAACCAGCGCCCGTAAGTCATTGAACTGCAAGGGCCCTAATTAAAGAAGTCGATTTAGACACCAGGTGCCGTAATCTTTATCGCACCATTTGGTGTCTACTTAACGTTAGATGCTCTATTGCAAAGGAGGCAGAATGACACCGGCAGTCTTTAAGGAATGGTTTACGCTGGCTATCCGTTGCCTGTTCTGCCTTCTGTGCGCAATCATTGCGGCCCGTTATTTGTGGCAAGACGAAGGCTTTAAGGCCGTACTCATAGGCGCGGTTGCGGTTGGCGTCATGACCTGGGGGAAAATCCCGCCTTTTCGTCCGCCGGCGGAATACTGAGCCTGAAAGTCGGGGGGATGTCGGGGTCGGCTGTGGCATAGCTGGGCGCATCTAACCCTTCGTTCCAGGCGACCCGGTACACGTCGGCGACTACACCCAAAGGCGTCTGCGGTCGCCTGAACTCCACGTTAGGAGAAGAGTATGTACGAAGACGATGACACATTAAGAGAAGAAGCAGAGTGGTTCGGGAAAACCGGGCTTCCTGAAGATATTGAGCGTCACCTGCCGTATTACGTTCGCATGGAGTTTGGAGAGTCCGTCCTCGATGAAGACTCGGTAAAAGCGTCAAACTTCATCTACCATGGCTGCCATCAAACGAAAGATGGCGTCACCCACTATTGGCGCATCGAGTATGAGCCCCAGGAGCAATGGGCAACCATTACGGTAAGCGATGCTGATAACTACAACTTCAATTGGGGCGGCACAGATCTGGCGCCACCAGACCACGCAGCATAAGGTCCGGCTTCGGCCCGCAGCCTAACCCTTCGTTCCAGGGGACGCGGTAACATACGGCTAAATTAGTGGGCGTCATCTGCGCGCCCCTGAACTCCACGTTAGGTCCGCGGGTAGGTCGTCCTGATCGCAGGGCCAGCGCAAGTTTCCAGAGGCGGCTTCGGCTTCCTCGTTCTGCCCCCATCGCGATTTTTCCTGTCAGCCGGGGGCCCAGGCTTCCGCCTTTCTGCCTCGGCTACTCGGCGCGCTGTCAGCGGGCAACCCCGGACCGGGCGGCCTTCCCTGGCTTCGGCGGAGGCTTGGGTTCCGTGATTCCCGAGCTACAAAAGGTGGTGTGGCTGCGGTAATGTCGGCTCAAATACAGAGGCCGCTGTGGGCATAGCCGGGCGCACCTAACCTGGCGTTCCAGGCGACGCGGTACATGTCGGCGAATCAATTTAAGGGCGTCTGCGCGCGCCTGAACTCTACGTTAGGTGGCATCCATGGATTCCCCTGAAATTAGCCCAGAAGAAGTCCGCCGCGAGCTTCGAAGCATCTCTGCCATCGTCCCTGCAACGAAAGAGGAGATGCTGGCTCTTGCGGAACGCTGCGTATCGCTCGGGGAGCGCATTCGGGCTAGCGACGGCCTGGCGGATGTGATGCCTCACCTCTGCTGGCACTATCTAGCTGACGTGGACATCAGGTTCAAAGATCCTGAGTATGCGAGGTCGCAGACTGCAGAACTTCTACTAGCCCTGGAGAAGTGGTAGTAAGGTCACCGTCAACTCTGCTGCTAAGATCCGGCTTCGGCCACCCGCCACCTAACCCTGCGTTCCAGGCGACCCGGTGTAGGTCGGCTAAATTGGCAACCGCCAACGGCGGGCGCCTGAACTTCACGTTAGATGCTATTGGGCAAGAGTCCTTTCTTTCGCAAGGCCAGTGCCAGTCTTCCGGCGTCGGGGGTTAACTCAGGTTCAAACAGAGGAATCCAGCCGGCGGAGCCTTCTCCAGCCAGCGGCTTCGGCAGGCTCATCGTTTCGGGCTCTAGGTCGGGCTTTCTTTCGAGGGCGCGGGGTGCGCTGTCAGCCAGGCCCACGCGCCCAGTAGAAGAGTCGGCACTCCATCGCCAAACCCGCTTTCTGCCGGGGCCAACCCGCGCTCCGTCAGCAATCAGGGCTTCGGCCACCGCCCCGCTTCAGTGATTCCCGGGCTTTAAAGGGTGGCGTGGCTGCGGTAACGTCGGTTCAACTTTAGAGGCCGCAGATGCGATAGCACGGCGCGTCTAACCCTTCGTCCCAGGGGACGCGGTACCATTCGGCTCAATTAGCGGGGGTTCGTCTGCGCGCCCCTGAACTCCACGTTAGGACTGCCAAATTTTTAAAAATGGAGTACTCGTGAAAAATATAAAACTTGCAGCCACCATAATCGCGGCCCTTCTTACAGGATGTGTAACCGCTCCCATGCAGATGTATGACGGCAAGAAAATAGCACCATCCAGTGAGGCAGTTATTTTAGGTCAAGGTGATGAAAAGTCTTTTCTACTTCTTGATAAGGTTTTCATAACAAAAGTTGACTCACGGTCTACCTACAAATTGCGCAATCAATTTAATTCCAGCCCACATCCACAGATCGTCTACGTCCGACCTGGCAGGCACACGATTTCTGTAAAATATATAAACGGTCCCGAGTACTCATCCGCTGATCTATGGCTTGAGACTGAGGCTGGTGGCCAGTATTTGGTAAGGGCAATTCCAAAAGACAACCAAGTGTTCTTCCGAATTGAAAATACAGTGTCTGGCGAGGTCGTAGGCGGCTTAAAATGAGTGTTTACAGCCCAAGCAGCAACCCAAGATTAAAAGCCAGGAAAATCTGGCTTCGGCCAGCAGCCTAACCCTGCGTTCCAGGCGACCCGGTACACGTCGGCTACTACACCACAAGGCGTCTGCGGGCGCCTGAACTCCACGTTAGGCGTCATGGAAAGACAGACTTCAATTCTCCCGCTGCTTCTCCTACTGGCTGCCGGTCCAGCTTACGCTCATGGCGAGCAAGTCTTGCTGGTCCCGGTAGGGCATCTGGCTGCCTTTGCGGCCATCCTGCTGGTAGGGGCCCTGCTAAAGGTTCGCCGCTTAGGGCGTCTCCTCGCCCTCGCCATCGCGTTTGGGGCCGCCGTTCCGCTCTGGTACGTGCCTGGCTCAGTATTTCCCGAGGCGCTTCGTTACACCGGATGGGGTAACTTCATCCTTGGCTTTAGTCCCGTGGCGGCGGCAGGCCTACTGGTGCTCCTTGCCTACCGCAAGGCCTCCTCAGGTGCTGCCGCCTAACCCTTCGTTCCAGGGGACGCGGTACACTTCGGCTGAAATAGCGGGCGCCATCTGCGCGCCCCTGAACTCCACGTTAGGCACCTCAATGGACGAGAACATACCGTACCGCAACCGCTCTCCCCACGGCTGGTGGATCGCCTCCTATATTGAGCGCACTGCCTGGAATGATGAGCCCAACCCGTCTCCCAACAGCCGATGCACCGCTTGGGAAAACACCATCATCCTTAAGGCAGATACCCGGGAACAAGCCTATGAAAAGGCCATCCTGCTGGCAGAGAATTCGTCAGAGTTCGAAAGCCCGGAGGGGCGCAAGGGACACTGGGTCTTTGAAGGCCTTACCAGCCTGCTCCCCATCTACTCCGAGCTAGAGGACGGCGCCGAGATCCTGTGGGCAGAGCATGAGAATCGCACTCTGGCCAAGGTAAGGTCGTGGGTGAAAAGCAAGGCGGAGCTGGAGGTCTTTGATGATACTCCCGCCCCTGGTGATGCCGGCGCCTAACCCTTCGTTCCAGGGGACGCGGTACACTTCGGCTGTAATAGTGGGCGCCCTCTGCGCGCCCCTGAACTCCACGTTAGATGCTCGGTTGCCGTTTCTTGCCCGCTTCGGTCACGCCTTCTCAACTTCATCATTTATCGCAGCGTTCACAGCCTCACAAGGCTTCGGTACCGGCGTCGTGTCGGGTTCCCGGGCGGGCTTTCTGTCTTGGCCGCTGGAGCGCTGTCAGCCAGGCCCACGCGCCCAGTAGAGGGTCCAATACTCCGTCGCCAAACCCGCTTTCTGCCGGGGCAACCCCAGCGCTCCGTCAGCGGGCCGGGCTTCGGCTTTGGCTCAGTGATTCCCGAGCTTCAAATAGTCGAATGGCTGCGGTAACGTCGGTTTAACCCCATAGGGCGCACGGCGGTGAATCAATTGAAGGGCGTCTGCGCGCGCCTGAACTCTACGTTAGATGCTCGGTTGCCGTTTCTTGCCCGCTTCGGTCACGCCTTCTCAAGCGCGCCAATTATCGCTGCGTTCACAGCCTCACAAGGCTTCGGCACCGGCATCGTGTCGGGTTCCCGGGCGGGCTTTCTGTCTTGGCCGCTGGAGCGCTGTCAGTCAGGCACGCGAGCCCAGTAGAGGGGCCAGTACTCCGTCGCCAACCCCGCTTTCTGCCGGGGCAACCCCGCGCTCCGTCAGCGGGCCGGGCTTCGGCTTTGGCTCAGTGATTCCCGAGCTTCAAATAGTCGAATGGCTGCGGTAACGTCGGTTTAACCCCATAGGGCG
>JAJFBF010000113.1 GCA_020697295.1 Moraxellaceae bacterium
CATGCCGGTACTCATCAATAGCACCGTGAGCGGAATCACCGCTGCCGTGATCAACGCGGCACGGATGTTCCCCAGCAGAACGAAGAGCACGATCACGACCAGCACCGCGCCTTCACTGAGGTTCTTCACGACCGTGGCGACGGTGGCGTTGACCAGCTTACTGCGGTTAAGCACGGTCTGCGCCTCGATACTTGGGGGCAGGCTACGTCGTACTTCTTCCATTTTTTCATCGACGCCAATGGCGACCGTACGCGAGTTCTCGCCGATGCGCATGAGCGCCGTACCGACGACAACCTCATGGCCATTCTCGGTGGCAGAGCCTGTGCGCAACTCTTCCCCTATATCGACCTGCGCAATATCGCGCACATAGACGGGGGTGCCGTTACGGGTGACCACGACGGCCGACGCAATATCCTGCACGGACTTCAGGCGCCCATCGGCACGTACGAGATACGCCTCGCCCCGCTGTTCGATAAAGCCCGCGCCCCGGCTCTGGTTAGCTCGCTCCAGGGCTTCGGCCAGGTCATTGATGCCGAGGCCATAGGCACGCAGCTTCAGGGGATCGGGCTGCACGTGGTACTGCTTCTCGAAGCCCCCGATGGCATCGACGCCGGCTACGCCCGGCAGGCCCTTGATCTGGGGCCGGATGATCCAGTCCTGCACCGTGCGCAGATACGCCAACTGGGCCACTTCCGTGCGCAATAGCTCGCCTTCCGGCGTGAGATAGCTACCATCGGATTGCCAGCCCGGCTCGCCGTCCTGGATCGTCGCGCCCTTGCCTCCTGGATGGGAAAAGCGCACGGCCCACATATAGACCTCGCCCAGCCCCGTCGAGATCGCGCCCATGCGCGGAGCGGCACCCGTCGGCAAGGTTTCTTTCACCTCGCTCAAGCGCTCGGTGACCTGGTTGCGGGCAAAGTAGATGTCCACATCGTCCCGGAAAATAACGGTCACTTGAGAGAAACCATTGCGGGTCAGCGAGCGGGTGGATTCCAGTCCCGGTACGCCGGCCAGCGCACTCTCGATGGGAAACGTGACCTGCTTTTCCATGTCCTCGGGCGAGAGGCCGGGCAGCTCGGTGTTGATCTGCACCTGGTTGTTGGTGATATCCGGCACCGCATCGATAGGCAGCTGCTGCAGGGAATAAATGCCCCAGGCCGCGGCCAGCGCCACCAGCATGACGACGAGATAGCGGTGTTTGAGGGAAAACCCGAGAAGGCGCTCAAGCATGATGCACCTCCGCGCTAGTAATACGGCACTCAGTGTTCATGTTCGGCCTCGCCCTTCTGAAGCTCGGCCTTGAGCACAAAACTGCCGGTGGCGGCATAGCGATCGCCGGCTTTCAATCCCGAGAGCACTTCGACCTGCCCCGCCGATCGCCTCCCCAGGCTGACTTCCCGCGGCTCCAGACCATCGGTATCGGCCACGAACACGACGGACTTGCCTTCCAGCGTCTGCAGCGCGCTGTCCGGCACACTCAGCACCTGGCCCTGCTGGCCCGTGACGAGTTCCGTCATGACAAACATGCCGGGACGCCACTGGCCCTTTCCATTGTCGAGCGCCACGCGCACGGAGCCCGTCCGGCTTTCCGCCGACAGCTCCGGCTGCACAAAGAGCACCTTGCCTTCACCGCTGACCGCGCCCGCCTTGTCTTTCACCACCACGCGCTGTCCGCGCTTTATCGACGTCACTTCACTGACCGGCACCGACAGATCGATCCAGAGTGACGAGAGATCCGCCAGGCGGAACAGGGGTTTGTCATCGCTGACCGCTTCACCCATCGTGAGGGTGCGTTCCAGGACACTGCCGGAAATGGGGGCACGCAGGGAATATCGGGCCAGGGCACTGCCACCCTGGAGGGATTTTGCGTCGCTCTCGCTGACGCCCAGCGCGAGCAATTTCTGCAGCGCGCTGCGCTCTTCAATACGGGCTTCCGCCAGATCCTTTTTGGCCTGCAAATAGTCCTGCTCGGCACTGATTTTCTTCTGCCAGAGTGTCTCTTCACGGGTAAAGGTGGACTCGGCCAACGCACGACGCTCACGCGCAGCCAGATAGTCGGCATTGGCCTCGGCCAGCTCCTGGCTTTCAATCACCGCCAATACTGCCCCGGCTTTGACCCGATCACCGGTTTGCGCCCGCACTTCGCGCACCATGCCGGTAATGGGGGACAGCACCCGGGCCTCGCGATCAGCATTCAGCACCAACTGACCGGGCAAGCGCAGCACGCTGGCCAAGGGCGCCTGGGCGGCCGTCTGCAGCGTGATGCCGCTGGCCTTGAGCTGCGCCTCGGTAAGCTTTACGGCATGCGATTCACCGCCGGGGCTCTCTCCCTTTTCCGCCTCGCCTTCCTTGTGCGCATGGCCGGCTTCTTCCTTTCCCTCCTCATGAGCATGTGCAGATTCCGTCGATGACGCCGACTCACTGTGCGGCCAGAAGGAGTGCGTCAGTAAAAGCAGAAGCGCACCGGCAAGGGCCGAGGCAGCGTAACGCCAGTAAGCAAGTAACTTCATGGTGCATCCCCGGAAACGGTCACGTCACGGCCCAGCAGGCGATCCAGTGCGGCCTGTGACTGAAAATAAGAAAGGAGGGAATCGAGATAGGCGTTGCGCGTGTCGATCAGGGCGCGTTGCGCATCGAGCAGCTCCAACAGGCCGAATTTGCCGGCGCGGTAGCCTTCCCGGGTTGCGGCAAAGGCCTGCTCGGCCGTGCCCAGCACGCCTTCCTGCAGGGCTCGGGCTTCGGCATGGGCAGCCTCCAGCTGCTGCCGCTGGCTCGTGATCTCCGCCTCCACCTGCAGCTTTTCCGCCGCAAGCGTCGCCTCGGCCGCATTCAGCTCCGCATGCGCAGCCCGGCGTTCGCCTTGGTTGCGGTTGAAGAGTGGTAAAGGCAACGACACACCCGCCAGGAGGCTCTGGTCCTCCGTGACGGCTTCGCGCTTGGTGCCGATGCGCAGCGTGATGTCTGGCACGGTGCCGGCTCGGGCGGCTCGGACGCCAGCACGGGCACGCTCCACCTCCAGCGACAGCCGGCTGAGTTCAGGGCTTCGAGACGTGTCCTCAGGAGGCGGCGTGAACGTGGCGGGCAAGGGGGTCAGGGATACGATGTCGCCCGGCACCGGCTCACCGCCCCATAAGACCGACAGCCGGGTCCGGGCCTGCGCAGTCTCGCGCTCGGCCAGCCGTGCACGACGCTCCGCGGCATTCAGGGCGACTTGCGTGCGAGCCCCTTCAATGGGTGAGACTTTGCCTGCCTCGATGCGTGCCTGCACCGCCTGGTGGACCTGCCGCGCCAGGGCTTCGGCCTCCCGGGCCAGCCGCAGCCGCTCCTGGGCGACCTGCAGGGTATGGAAGGCAATACGGGTGTCGCGGACGACTTCCAGCCGCCGCACCTGTGCGGCCAGCTCCGCCTCGCCGGTATCCGTCCGGGCAATGGCGACACGGCTGGAGCGTTTGCCGCCCAGCTCCAGGCGCTGGCTCAGCTCCATCGTGGTGGTGGCATCCCCGGCACTCACGCCAGTGTCGCCACTGAAGTCCTCCAGCAGCATGCCCACTTCAGGGTTGGGCAGGACGCCCGCCTGCTGCTGGCGGCCTCGCGCCGCCTCGGCCTGCTGGCCGGCGGCCTGCAGGGTGGGGTTTTGTTGCAGGGCTTTGGTCAGGGCATCGCTCAGGGTCAGTCCCTCAGCAGCCTGAGCGCTGCCGGCCAGCACGAGGCCGAGCAGCAGCAAATTTTGAATCAAACGACAAGACATGACGCTCTCCACGCAAGACACATCGGCAGGCACAAGCCCGCCATCCCGGTCAACGGCGTGGAGAGATCAAATGAGCAGAACGGTGGTGCGGCGCAGCGCAGGAAGGCTGGTGGAGATCGGCGGCCCGGTGGCCGCCGGCTGGGCCAGGCGCAGCTCCTGCGGCACCTCCAGCAGATAGGTCAGAGCTGGAATGAAGAGCAGGGGCTGCAGGTCAGCATGAGCTGGCGGACTGGCCGGGACCGATTCATGGGGCTCACTACTGTCGGCCTTGAGGTCGAAACAGGGCTTGCCAGCGACTTGTTCAAGCTCGGCGCTGGCACAGGGCTCGCCTGCTATCTCCAGGACCACCTTGCCGTCCGGCTCGAAGCAGAGGACTTCGGCCATGGCCTCACACACCCCGAACGTCCAATGCAGCAGCAGGACCACTACCAGGGGCAGTGACCAGCGACGACGTTGGGCTCGCGTAAAGTGGGGCATGGTAATCTGACAACCAAAAGGTGCTGGGAGTTTAGCACGACCTCTAGTAGATGAGAATTACTCTCAGCAGGGGATGGGGGCGACTCAAAGACGTCCCGAGTGCTCAAGTCGAATGCAACTGACTGAGCAAGTGCCATGCAATTGGACGATCAAGTTGATGCAATTCCGCAGCAGGAGAATTGAACCGCCCCGGATTTCGCGGAGGCTGTTTGGTTTGAGTCAGGCGGCTTGCGGCATCTGCATTAACGAGTCGTACATCCTGGTATTCCGGCACATGTAGCTAGGCGGCTGAACTTTCAGGTTCATTAGGCAGCCGCCTTCTGATCGCGCACCTTGACCCGCTCCACTATCCATTCCTCGATCTCGGAAGCAAGCCAGCCAACAGCTCGTCCGCCTCCCAAATTGATGGACTTCGGGAAGGCCCCGTCATTGATGAATTGGTAAATCGAAGAACGGCCAAGGCCAGTGATGGACATGACGTCTTTAAGCCGAAGGATACGCATGGTGAAACTCCAAATTGATTGCACTCATGCGATATGCGAAGCCCGTATAAATTTACTGGAGCTCACCGGAACCTAATGCCACCCGTAACATTCACCCGTCGTCACGACACCATCTGCAAAGAGTAATTCCGTCCAATCACCCCTTTCCCAAAGGTACGACGCCCTACCGGCTTCATCCGCAGGTACTGGTCCTCCTTTTCCGGCTTTGCCAGGTAGCCAATCGCCGCCACCGCGTTCTCGCACGCTACTTCATCATTCCGGTGGATCATGCCAATCCCCAATTTCCCCCATCGCGCGAACTTGTCTTTTTCCGTATGACAGCTGTGATACTTCCCCATGCTACCGGTGACCTCCCACCACAAACTGCCCAGTACATACGCCAGATGCCCGTCGCGCTGATGCAAATGTCCCGGAAGCACCAAAGCAAAATGAATGTGGTAGCCCGCGGACTCCCCCTGCTCCACGTCCCAGACGTATCCC
>JAJFBF010000057.1 GCA_020697295.1 Moraxellaceae bacterium
TGCGGCCGCAATCGTGGCGGCCGGAGCATGTACACTTCGGCTTTCGTGCCCATTCGAGGCGGTCACCGGTGCCCGGCGCGCTCCTGCGCAACCGGCGCCGGGCCGTGGAGTCCCGATATGCTGACCCTGTATCCCGAGATCGAACCCTACGCCACCTATCGCCTTGGCGTGGCCGAGCCGCATGTCCTGTACGTGGAGGAGTGCGGCAACCCCCATGGCCTGCCCGTGCTCTTCCTGCATGGCGGTCCGGGCGCCGGCTTCCAGCCCTGGAACCGGCGCTTCTTCGACCCGGCCCGCTACCGCATCGTGCTCTTCGACCAGCGTGGCGCCGGCCAATCCACGCCGCATGCCCATCTCGAGGGCAACACCACGCCGGCGCTGATCGACGACATCGAGCAATTGCGCGAGTTCCTGGGGATCGAGCGCTGGGTGGTGTTCGGGGGCTCCTGGGGCTCGACGCTTGCGCTCGCCTATGCCGAGGCGCATCCGGCGCGCGTGACCGGGTTGATCCTGCGCGGCATTTTCCTCTGCCGGGACCAGGATATCCGCTGGTTCTACCAGGATGGCGCCAGCCACGTGTTTCCGGATCACTGGGCCGATTATGTGCGCCCGATTCCCGCCGAAGAGCGCCATGATTTCCTGCAGGCCTTCCACCGCCGCCTGACCGGCAAGGACGAAGTCGCGCGCATGGCCGCCGCCAAGGCCTGGTCGATCTGGGAAGGGCAGTGCGCCACGCTCCGTCCCAACCACAACGTGGTGGAGCATTTCTCCGATCCGCATGTGGCGCTGGCGCTGGCCCGCATCGAGGCGCACTACTTCGTGAACCGCATCTTCCTGCGCGACAACCAGCTGCTGGATGAGGCGCGTCACCTCGCCGGCATTCCCGGCATCATCGTGCATGGCCGCTACGACATGGTGTGTCCGCTGGATAACGCTTTTGCGCTGAAGGAAGCCTGGCCCGAGGCGGAGCTGCAGATCGTGCCCGATGCCGGCCATGCCGCCGCCGAGCCCGGCATCATCGATGCGCTGGTGCGCGCCAGCAATGATTTCGCGCGTCGCTTCGGTATCCTTTGACGGCGCCAGGCGAGTACCAGGCCTGCCCTGGCGGGCGCTGGCGACTTCAGCGGCGCGGTGGCGGCAGCGCGGGTGCGCCTGCGCGAACACCCGCGGCCAGAAATAAAAAAAGCCGGCAACTGCCAGCTTTTTCAGGGCTTATCCCGGTTCAGGGCTTCTCCCGGTAGGTCGGGATTCATCTCGACTTCCAAGACTCACAATGCCCGGCTGAGACCGGCTCCTATTCTGGACGGTTCTTCGCGGGACGGAATCGCATCCTATTCCTCGGCCATGGCTGCCGCCTTGCGCTTCTCCATGAGGCGTCCGAACAGCAGGCCGGCCTCGAACAGCAGCCACATCGGCACCGCCAGCATGGCCATGGAGAGTGCGTCCGGCGGCGTCAGGAACATGGCGACAAAGAAGCAGCCCACGATCACGTAGCGGCGCTTGTCGATGAGCGAGTCGCTGCTCACGATGCCGGACGAGATGACCAGGAAGACCGCCACCGGAATCTCGAAGGTCAGGCCGAACACCAGGAATAGCTTGAGCACGAAGTCGAGGTAGAGATTGATGTCGGTCATCATCGCTACGCCCTCCGGGCCCACCTGGGTGAAGAACCCCAGGATGGCGGGGAGGGTGATGAAGTAGGCGAAGGCCACGCCGGTATAGAACAGCAGGATGCTGGAGATCAGCAGCGGGATGGCGATGCGCCGCTCATGCCGGTACAGCGCAGGCGAGATGAAGGCCCAGATCTGATGCAGGATGTAGGGCACCCCGATAAAGAGCGCGACAAAGAACGTGAGCTTGAACGGCGCCATGAAGGGCGCGGTGACGTCGGTAGCGATCATGGTGCTGCCGGGCGGCAGCAGTTCACGCAGCGGCGCCGACACGGCGGCATAGAGGTCGTTGCGGAAATACACCAGCGAGAAAAAGCCGACCATGAGCACGCTGAGCACGCGGATCAGTCGATTGCGCAGCTCGATCAGGTGGCGGCATGGCAGGGGAGTTGTCCGTCATGCGGACGCGTCCTTGTGATCCTGGTCGGCAGCAGGTGCGGACACGGGCGGCGCGATGCGGTTGGGGCGCTGCGCCTCCAGCCATTCGCGATAGGCCTGCTCGCCGTCCAGCGCGACCTCATCGGGTGGCGTGGCCGCCTCGGGCAGCACCGGCGCACCGGTTGCCGCCGTGAGCGGGGTGTCCGGCGGCGGAGTGATCACGAGGGGCGCCATCGTCAGCGGCGCCATGGTGAGGCCTGGCGCGGGGGTATCCTGCAGGGCGGCGCCGGCTTCCTCCAGGCTGCTCTCCAGTTCGCGGCGCTCTTCTTGCAGCCCGGTGACAAAGCTGTGGCCGCCCATGGCGCTGAACTGCTTGGCGAGCTGCGAGCGCACTTCCTCGGCCGCCACCTCGCGTTCGATTTCGGTCTGCATGGTGCTGATGGTGCGGCGGATGCGGCCTACCCACGCGCCCGCGACGCGGGCGGCATGGGGGAGCTTCTCGGGGCCGAGCACGACCAGTGCCACGATGGCCAGGAGCAGCAGCTCGCTGAAGCCGACATCAAACATGGCTTAGACGTTGTCTTTCTTGTCGACGGTGTTCGCGGCCTTCTGGCTGTCCTGCTGGGAGATCTGCTGCGGGGGCTGGGCCGGGGTTTCTTCGTCACTGCTCTTCATGCCGTCCTTGAAGCCCTTGAAGAAGCCGCCGAGGTCCTTGCCGGCATTGCGCAGCTTGCCGGTGCCGAAGACCAGCACGACGATGACAAGCAGCAGGATGATATGGGGAAGGGAAATTCCGGACAGCATGATGGATTACTCCGCGGCAGGGGTCGGGGGGGTAGTGGCGCGGGCCGCTTTTTCCGCATGACCGGAAACATTGAAGCGGCGCGCGAGTTCATTCAGGACGGCGTCGGGGTGGACATTGAAGTGCGACAGCATGACCAGCGTATGAAACCACAGGTCGGCGGTTTCATATACGAGATCGTCATGATTGCCGCTGTGGTCGGCATCCTTGGCGGCGATCAGTGTCTCCGTGCACTCCTCGCCCATCTTCTCGAGGATCTTGTTGAGGCCCTTGTGGTGAAGGCTGGCCACATAGGAGGACTCGGGCGCGGCCTGCTTGCGCTCGTCCAGCACCCGCGCCAGCGCGTCCAGGATGTCGTTATTCATGAGGTTGGCCCTTGCCGGCATAGATGGTGTCGGGATCCTTCAGGATGGCGTCCACGGTTTCCCACCGGCCGTCCACCAGGCGACGGTAGAAGCAGGACTCGCGGCCAGTATGGCAGGCGATGCCGCCGACCTGCTCGACTTGCAGGATGATGACGTCGCCATCGCAGTCGAGCCTGAGCTCGTGCAGCTTCTGCACATGGCCGGATTCCTCGCCCTTGCGCCAGAGCTTGCCGCGCGAGCGTGACCAGAAGATGGCGCGGCCTTCCTGCACGGTCAGCGCCAGGGCCTCGCGGTCCATCCAGGCCACCATGAGCACGCGGCCGGTGCGGAAATCCTGGGCAATGGCGGGAACGAGGCCGTCGCCATCCCAACGCACTTCATCCAGCCAGTCAGTCACGTCGTGTACCCGAAATCAGATGGGGGAGAAGGATACCCCTTCGCTCAGCCCGCGGCGAGGCGCCAGGCAAAGGCGCCCAGCGCGAGCAGGGCGCCGGCGGTCGCCAGCACGCCCGACCCGGCCAGGGCCAGGGCGATGCCGCCGGCAAGGCCGGCGCCGGCCAGCAGGTCGCGGCGGCGCCCGGCGCGGATTTCCTGGCGCAACTGCGACAGTTCACGCAACTGGCGGTCCTGCCATTGGCCGCTGTTGCGCATCTGCGTGAGCGCGTCCAGCACCAGGTCGGGCATGTCCGGGACGCCCGCCAGCATGGCCGGAACCTGCTCGGAGAGACGCTTGGCCAGGGCAGCGGGGCCGACCTGATCCTTGATCCAGCGGGTGACGATGGGGCGGGCCAGGGACCAGATGTCGAGCGCCGGGTAGAGCGAGCGGCCGAGGCCCTCGACATGGATCAGGGTCTTGATCAGCAGCACCAGCTGCACCGGGATTTCCAGGTGGTGGGTGCGGGCCATGTCCAGCAGGGCGACCATGATGGGGCCGAATTCGACCTGGTCGATGGGCTTGTCGAGGGCGCGACCGGCGATGCGCTGCACCTCGTCGGCAAGCTGGCCGAGGTTGGCGCCGGGCGGCAGCCAGCCGGCGCGATGCGCGACGCGGATGATTTCCATGAAGTCGCGCTGGGTCAGCGCCAGCACCAGGCGCGCCACGGTGAGCTGGTCCTCGCGCGAGAGCTGGCCGACGATGGCGATGTCGAGCGCGATGTAGCGCGGCGCCTGCGGGTTCGCTGTTTCCACGAAGACGTTGCCCGGGTGCATGTCGGCGTGGAAGAAATTATGCGTCAGCAGCTGCGTGAAGAAGATGGTCAGGCCCATCTCGGAGAGCGCCTTGCGATCGATGCCGAGGCGGTCGAAGGTCGCGACCTGGTCGATGGGCGAGCCATAGATGCGCTCGGAAACCATCACGCGCGGCGTGCAGTAGTCGCCGTGTACTTCGGGTACATAGAGCAGCGGTGAATTCGGGAAATTGGCGCGCATGCGCCGGGCATTGGCGGCCTCGCGCAGCAGGTCGGTCTCGTCGAGCAGGGTCTGCTCGTAGTCACGGGCAATGCGGTGCGGATGGAACTGTTGCAGCCCGGGGAAGCGCTCCTCCAGCCAGAGCGTGAAGTCGCGTACCAGCACCATGTCTCGGCGGATCTCGGCTTCCACCCCCGGTCGCAGGATTTTCACCACAACCTCGCGGCCATCGGGCAGGGCCGCGCTGTGTACCTGGGCGATGGAGGCGGCAGCCAGCGGCTGCTCGTCGAAGCGCGCGAATTTTTGCGCCAGCGGCGCCTTCAGCTCCTGCTCGACGATCGAGACGGCCTGGCGCGACGGGAAGGGCGGCACCTGGTCCTGCAGCCGCGCGAGTTCGTCGAGGACGGCGTCGGGCAGCAGGTCGCGCCGGGTGGCGAGCAGCTGGCCCAGCTTGATGAACAGCGGGCCGAGTTCCTCGAAGGCCAGGCGCAGGCGCTCGGGCGTCCGTGCGCGGCGGCCGGCCAGCCACCAGAGCGGATGCAGGCGCAGCAGCACCAGCAGGAGGCGTGCCTTCGCGCCGGGCGGGGGGGGCAGCAGGGTGTCGAGGCGGTAGCGGGCGATGACGCCCCAGATGACGAGAAGGCGGGGCAGGTGCTGCAGCATCAGGCGGAATCCTTGTCGCTACCGTCAATCTTGTCCAGGCGGCGCTTGAGGCGGGTCAGGCGGGACTCGATACGGTCGAGGTCGACGCGCAGGTCGCGGTTGTCATTGAGGAACTCCTCGACTTCCCAAGGCACCGGCACCAGTTCCTTTTCTTCTCGCAGGTATTCGCCGGTGTTTTGCAGGAGGGTGTTGGCGACGCGGTTGGCAAAGCCGAAGAGCTGGCGCAGGCCGCGCGACACGGGGTAAGACACCGTGTCGCCGAGCAGGCGCGCCAGGCCCGATTCCCAGTCGATCTCGAGCTGGCGGCCGATGCTGTGCAGCTCCTGGATCAGGATGACATCCCCGTTGACCTTGACCGGACCGCCGATGAAGTGCGCGTCGCGCGACAGCGCCATCTTGAGCAGCTCGAAGCTGGGCGCCTCGATGGTGGCATGCGGGTGCTGGCCGGCCTCCGGGCTCAGGTGGACGCCGTCGCTTTCCAGGCTCACGAGAATGCCGAGGGCGGGTGCGCGGGTCTCGATGAAGATGCGCTTGCCGGCGTAGCGCGCCAGGCGTTCACGGGTGCCGGGGTCCAGGTCCAGCGCCTGGCGGATCACCCGTTCCATCGTCTTGACGGCGAGTACCTCGGGAAGCGATGTCACAGTTTGAACCCGCGATGCAGGGCGACGATGCCGCCGGTGAGGTTATGGTAGTCGGTGCGCTCGAAGCCGGCCGTGTCCATCATGCCCTTGAGCGTTTCCTGGTCGGGATGCATGCGGATGGATTCGGCCAGGTAGCGGTAGCTGGCCGCGTCCTGCGCCACGATCTGGCCCATCATGGGCAGCAGGGTGAAGGAGTAGGCGTCGTAGACCTTGGCCAGCGGCTCCGCCACCGGCTTGGAGAACTCCAGCACGAGCAGGCGTCCGCCCGGCTTCAGCACGCGGTACATGGAGCGCAGCGCGGCGTTCTTGTCGGTGACGTTGCGCAGGCCGAAGGCGATGGTGACCAGGTCGAAGCTGTTGTCGGCGAAGGGCAGGCACTCGGCGTTGGCCTGCACGAACTCCAGGTTCTGGCTGAGGCCGGCATCGATCAGGCGGTCACGACCGACGCCCAGCATGGAGGCGTTGATGTCGGCCAGCACCACGCGGCCGGTGTCGCCCACGCGCTTGCTGAAGGCGCGGGCAAGGTCGCCGGTGCCGCCGGCGATGTCCAGCACCTGCTGGCCGCGGCGCACCGCCGACATCTCGATGGCGTAGCGCTTCCAGAGACGGTGGACGCCGAGCGACATGAGGTCGTTCATGACGTCGTAGCGGTCTGCCACGGAATGGAAGACCTCGGCCACTTTCTTCGCCTTTTCGGCGGTGGGGACGGTCTGGTAGCCGAAGTGGGTACTGCCCGCCGGCGAGGCCGGCTGATCGGAACGCGAATCTGACATGATGGGGTCGACAGGACGGGCCTGGAAAGGGACCGGCATTGTCCGCCGGTCGCCGCGGGGCTGGCAAGGGCGACCCGCGCGGGCCACCCGGGAGTTTGGCCGGGGTTAGAGGGCGTAGGGGTCGGGCTTGCCGGCCTTGATGTTGTCCAGGATGGCGCGCTCGCGGTTGATGAAGAGGTTGATGAAGTCCTGGGCGGAGCCCATGGGACGCATCACGTCGAAGCCGCGGCCGAGGAAATCGTAGAGGCTGCCAAGCCCGGCCATGCGTGCCGGCCGGTGGGCAATCTTGAAGGTGGCATAGATGACGCGTGAGCGCACGTAACGGTCAAGGCCCCGGCCGAGCTCGGACAACAAGTCGAGCTGGCGCTGGCGGGACTCGTACTGGTCGCAGGCCACATAGGCTTCAAGAATGCTGGCCTCGGTGATCTCACGATACCCCAGGGTGTCGAAGAGCATGGCGGCGACGGCCTCGTCGAGCTCTCCGGTCAGGGCGTTGAGCTCCAGTGCCACGGCCGAGGTGCGCATGACCGAGTCGGGCAGCAACCGGGTGGCCACCGGCAGGGCGCGCTCGATCTCGCGGGCCAGTTCGTTGAGGTCGAGGCCGCCGTAGAGGTCGCTCAGGAAGAAGCGCGTCACGGCCTCGTAGCGCTCGTCCTGCAGGAAGTCGGCGTGGGTGCGGGTCAGGCGCGCGGCCTGCCAATGCTGCACGGCCACGAACCGCTCACGAAAGGCCTCGTCATGGTGGCTGCGCCAGAGCCGGAAGCGGCCCAGTTCGAAGCGCATCTGGTCGGCCAGGGTCTTGATGTCCTCGCGGCGCAGGGCATGGCCCTCGGGCGTGTAGACGAGCTCGGCGTCGCCGGTGGTCATGGGGATCTCCGCTGCCGCAGCAGGTAGGGCGGAAATGGAACTGCTGTGCATGATTCTCGGGCCTCGCAGGCAAAAATGGCCGGACTTGCCGCCGACCGCGCGATTCTACCGCCCGGCTGGCGAATGGGCAGGATGAAACAGTGGCAAATTGTGACGACTAAGGGCTGATTGTGGGTACTTACTTACCGGGAGTGAACCGAACCACAGAGATTTCCGCATTGGGCTGGGGCTTTGCCGGCAGTGCGGCGGCTTTTGCCTGGTAGGCCTGCCAGAGCGCATCCCGGTTGCGGCACAGGTCCCGTAGCCAGTCCCAGCTGTAGAGGCCCGTGTCGTGGCCATCCGAAAAGCGGATCTTTACGGCGTAGTTGCCGACAGGCTCGATGCCGGTGATGGCGACAGACTCCTTGCCCACCGGCAGCGTGCCGCCATCGCCCCCGTGGCCCTGAACCTCCGCCGAGGGCGAATGCACGCGCAGGAATTCCGCGCCCAGGGTGTGGCGCTCGTCGCCATAGGCGATGACCAGTTCGCGGCTCTCCTTGCGGTAGCGCAGCTCGGTGGGGGCGGGGGCCTGCATGGGGGGACTCCTGGGGGGTGTCATCGTGAAGAAGGAAGGCGCGGTCCGGTGCCGATCGGTGTCAGGTGCCTGCGCCGGGCAGGTCATGAACCGGCGCAGGCTTGCCGGCTCAGAGAATGAAGCGGCTCAGGTCCTCGTCCTCGACCAGGCTGCCCAGATGCTGCTGCACGTCTTCCGCAGTGATCGACAGGACGTTGCCCTGGCGTTCCGTGGCGAGGTCGGCGGCATTGTAGGAGATTTCCTCCAGCAGCTTCTCCAGCACCGTATGCAACCGGCGCGCGCCGATGTTCTCGGTGCGCTCGTTGACTTGCCAAGCCACTTCCGCGATGCGGCGGATGCATTCCGGCGTGAACTCCACCTGCAGCCCCTCGGCGGCGAGCAGGGCCTGGTATTGCCGGGTCAGCGAGAAATGCGGCTCGGTCAGGATGCGCTCGAAATCGGAGGGCGAGAGCGCTTCCAGCTCGACGCGGATCGGCAGGCGGCCCTGCAGCTCGGGGATGAGGTCGGAGGGCCGGGCCAGATGGAAGGCGCCGGAGGCGATGAACAGGATATGGTCGGTCTTGACCATGCCGTACTTGGTGCTGACGGTGCTGCCCTCGATCAGCGGCAGCAGGTCGCGCTGTACGCCCTCGCGCGAGACATCACCGCCGCCATGGCTCTCGCCGCGACGGCAGACCTTGTCGATCTCGTCGAGGAAGACGATGCCGTTCTGCTCCACGGCATTCAGGGCCCGGGCCTTGATCTCCTCGTCATTGAGCAGCTTGCCGGCCTCTTCCTCCTGCACCAGGCGAAGCGCCTCGGCGATCTTGAGGCGACGGGCGCGGCCCTTGCCGCCACCCATGTTGGCGAACAGGCTCTGTAGCTGGTTGGCCATGTCCTCCATGCCGGGCGGGGTCATCAGGTTGACCGCGCCGGCGGGCTGCGCCACTTCGATCTCGATCTCGCGGTCGTCGAGTTCCCCCTCGCGCAACTTGCGGCGGAAGATCTGGCGCGTGTTGTTGTCGGCAGGGGCCGGGGCGGAACCGCTGTTCCAGTCGCCGCTGCGCGCCGGCGGCAGCAGGGCATCGAGGATGCGGTCCTCGGCGGCCTCGCGGGCGCGGTGCGCCACCTTCTGCACCTCCTGTTCGCGCGTCATCTTGAAGGCGATGTCGGCGAGGTCGCGGATGATGGTTTCCACATCGCGGCCCACATAGCCGACCTCGGTGAACTTGGTGGCCTCGACCTTGAGGAAGGGCGCGTTGGCGAGGCGGGCGAGGCGGCGCGCGATCTCGGTCTTGCCGACACCGGTCGGGCCGATCATCAGGATGTTCTTGGGGCTGATCTCGTTGCGGTGGCCTTCATCCACCTGCATGCGCCGCCAGCGGTTGCGCAGGGCGAGGGCGACGGCGCGCTTGGCGGCGGTCTGGCCGACGATGTGGCGGTCGAGTTCATGCACGATTTCGCGCGGGGTCATCTGGCTCATGGCGGTTCCTTGTGCGGTCGGGTGGGCGGCGCGCCGGATGGCGAGAGGCGCGGCAGTGGCGGTGCTGTTTGTGAAAGCGGCGCGAAGGTGCGGCGATTCAGCTTTCGAGAGTCTCGATCAGCGTGCTGTGGTTGGTGAACACGCAAATGTCGGCGGCGATCTGCAGGGATTTTTCCACGATGGTGCGGGCATCGAGATCGGTATTTTCGTAAAGGGCGCGCGCCGCGGCCTGCGCGAAATTGCCGCCTGACCCGATGGCGAGGATGCCTTCCTCGGGCTCCAGCACGTCGCCGTTGCCGGTGATGATGAGCGAGGAGGTGGTGTCGGCCACCACGAGCATGGCTTCGAGGCGGCGCAGGGTGCGGTCGGTGCGCCAGTCCTTGGCCAGCTCCACGGCGGAGCGCAGCAGGTGGCCGGAGTGCTTCTGCAGCTTGTTCTCGAAATAATCGAACAGGGTGAAGGCGTCGGCGGTGCCGCCAGCGAAGCCGGCAATCACCTGGTTGTTGTAGAGGCGGCGCACCTTGCGGGCATTGCCCTTCATCACGGTGTTGCCCAGGGATACCTGGCCGTCGCCGCCCAGGGCGACGAGATTGCCGCGGCGCACAGAAACGATGGTGGTCACGAAAAAGCCTCGGCTAGCAGGAAGAGTTCCTGCTAGTTGGAGGCGCCGGGAGAAAATTCAAGCGCCAGCGGCTGGAAAGGGATCAGCCCTTCTTGATCACCAGGCTGTCGACACCGCTGGCCTTGAGGCTGGCGCGGGCGGTCGTGGCGGCATCCTGGCCGGCGAAGGGGCCCACCACCACGCGGTACCAGGCTTCGCCCGGCTTTACCGGGACCTTTACCACCTTGACCGGCATGCCCAGCATGAGGATGGTGGCGCGGCGCTTGTCGGCCTCGGCCTCGCTCTTGAAGGAGCCGGCCTGCAGCAGGTAGGCGCGGCCAGTGGTCTTCGCGGTCGGCTGTGCCGGCGCGGGCCTGCTGCCGGGCATGACCTCCTGGCTGGGCAGGAGGGTGTAGAACTCGAAGCGGGGCTCCCCGGCCACTGCCTGGCCGGACGGGGTGCCAGCGTTGGCGGCGGGGTTGGCAGCGGCCGGACCGGCAGTGCTGATTGCGGCCGCCGGTGCGCGGGGGCGGGCCTCGTTGCGCAGTTCCCACAAGTGCCAGAGGAAGGCGACGAACAGTCCCATGGTGAGTCCCAGCACCAGCCACAGCCAGCCTGGCACACCCTTGCGCGGAGCGGTGCGGGAGTTGCGGCTGGCGCCTTTCTTGCGGGCGGGGGCCTTGGCCATGACTTACATCCGGTCCGGCGCGGACACGCCCAGCAAGCCGAGGCCCTGGGCGAGCACGGCCCTGACGGCGACGCAGAGCGCCAGACGCGCGTTACGCTCGCGCACGTTCTCGACCAGGATCTTGTGCGCGTTGTAGTAAGAGTGGAATTCCTGGGCGATGTCGCGCAGCGCGTTGGTGAGCTGTTGCGGCGCGCGGTTGCGTGCCGCCGAGGCCACGGATTCCGGCCAGCTGCCGAGGCGCTTGGCGAGTTCCTCGGCCGCCGCTTCCGGCAGCTCGGCGAGCGCGGCCAGGCCTTCGTCCTGGTCGAAGGCGCCGTCGCGCTCGTTGAGTTCGCGCAGCATGCTGCAAATGCGGGCATGGGCATATTGCAGGTAATAGACCGGATTGTCGGCGGACTGCGAGCGCGCAAGGTCGATGTCGAACTCGAGGTGCTGGTCGGGGGAGCGCGTCAGGTAGAAAAAGCGGGTGGCATCGTTGCCGGCTTCCTCGATGAGCTGCTGCAGCGTCACGAAGTTGCCGGAGCGCTTGCCCATGCGCCCGGACGAGAGCGTGACGAACTGGATCAACGCGACGTGGAACCTGTCGCCCTGCCCGGTCAGCGCCTCGATGGCGGCGCGCACGCGCGCAATGTAGCCGTGGTGGTCGGCGCCCCAGACGTCAATCAGGGTATCAAAGCCGCGGTCCAGCTTGTCGAGGTGGTAGGCGACGTCGGCGGCGAAGTAGGTGTGCAGGCCGTTGTCGCGCACCAGCACGCGGTCCTTCTCGTCGCCGAGCTGGCTGGTGGCGAGCCACACGGCACCGTCCTTGTCATAGACGTGGCCACGCTCACGCAGGCGGGCGATGCCCTTCTCGATGGCGCCGCTCTCGACGAGGCGGCGTTCGGAGAACCATTCGTCAAACTGCACGTTAAAGGAGTCGAGCGTGCCGCGGATGGAGTGCAATTGCGCGTTGAGGCCGAAGTCCTGCACGGTGCGATAGTCTTCGGCGAGCAGGCCGCGCACGCGATCGATGATGGCGTCGAGGAAGACTTCCTTGCGCGCCTTGACGTCATCGCCTTCGCCCTCGGGATCCTCGGGCAACCCCTCGCAGACCTCTGCATAAGGACGGAAGAACTTGCGGCCCATATGCGCAAGAAGATCGCTGCCGCAGGCCTTCACGTAATCGGCCGGATAGGCGCGCGACGGAATCTTTACCGTCTCGCCGCAGGCCTCGAGGTAGCGCAGGTAGAGCGAGACCCCGAGCACATCCGCCTGGCGGCCGGCGTCATTGATGTAGTACTCGCGGTGCACGACGTGGCCGGTGGCCGCCAGCAGGTTGCCGAGGGCGGAGCCGTAGGCGGCGCCGCGGCCGTGGCCGACGTGCATGGGTCCGGTGGGGTTGGCGGACACAAATTCGAGCAACACCTTTTCCCCCTTGCCCACGTTGGGCGAGGAGAAGGCGACCACGTCGGCGAGGATCTGCCGCACCGATTCAAAGCGGCTATCGGCGGACAAGAAGAAATTGATGAAGCCGGGGCCGGCGATCTCGACCCGGATGACCATGGACGCCGCCGGCAAGGCGGCCACGAGAGCCTCGGCTAGTTCGCGCGGCTTGCGGCCGGCGGCCTTGGCGGTGACGAGGGCCAGATTGGTGGCCCAGTCGCCATGCGCCCGGTCCCGCGTGCGCTCGAGCTGGATGACGGGCTGGCAGTCCGCCGGAATCAGGGACTGGTCTTTCAGCGAGGCAAGGGCCTGGGCAAGGAGCGATTCGAGCTGGGTTTTCATGGAGCGCAGGGAGTCAGGGAAAACGGAGGCGGATTGTAGCGAAGCTGGCGGGGAAACCCTAACCCCGCCGGCGGTTTTCAGGTGATCTGCTGCGGGTCCACGTCCAGCGACCAGCGCACCCGGCGTGCCTCGGGCAAGGCCTCGATGCGCGGCAGCAGCGCCGCCAGCCCGGCGTGCAGGGTTGGCCGGCGCCGGCCCTGCAGCAGCAGGTGGGCGCGGAAGCGGCCGGCGCGTTTTTCCATGGGCGCCGGCACCGGGCCCCAGAGCTGCAGGGCATCACCCTCCACCAGGGCAGCCACCGCATTCAGGAAGGCCATGGGCCGTTCCGCATCGGGCGCTTCCGCGCGCAGCAGGGCCAGATAGCCGCAGGGGGGGAGGTCGAGTGCGCGCCGCTCGTCCAGCACTCGCTCGGCGAAGGCGGCATAGCCGTTGGCGATGAGCTCGCGCAGCAGGGGGTGCTCGGGCTGACGGGTCTGCAGGAGCACGAGGCCCTGGCGACCAACGCGGCCGGCCCGGCCGGCAACCTGGATGATGAGTTGGGCAATGTGCTCGGCAGAGCGGAAGTCAGCGCCGAAGAGGCCGCCATCGATATCGAGCAGGGCCACGAGTGTCACCCGCGGAAAGTGATGGCCCTTGGCCAGCATCTGGGTGCCGACCAGGATCCCGGCTTCGGCGGCATGGATGTCGTGATAGAGCTGGTTCAGGGCTTCCTTGCGCCGCGTGCTGTCGCGGTCGACGCGGAACAGCGGGACCTTGGGAAAGGCGCGCTGCAGGAAATCCTCGGCGCGCTCGGTGCCAAGGCCGACCCCGCGCAGGTCGGTGGAGCCGCAGGACGGGCATTGCACGGGCGGGCGTGTCTCGCCGCCACAATGGTGGCAATGCAGGCGGGCAGGATTGCGGTGCACGGTCGGGCGGGCGTCGCAACGCTTGCACTGGGCCTGCCAGCCGCAGTCATGGCACATCAGCACCGGAGCGAAGCCGCGGCGGTTGATGAACACCAGCACCTGCTCGCCCTTGGCCAGGGTGGCGCGGATGGCCTGCAGCAAGGGCTCGGAAAAGCCTTCCTTCATGGCCTGGTGGCGCAGGTCGATGAGCTTGAACAGGGGCAGCGTGGCATTGGCGGCGCGGATGTTCAGCTCGAGCAGTTCATAGCGGCCCTCGCGGGCGTTGTGCAGGGACTCCAGCGCCGGTGTCGCGGAGCCCAGCAACACCGGGACATTCTCGAGTTGCGCACGGCGCACGGCGAGGTCGCGGGCGTGGTAGCGGAAGCCCTCCTGCTGCTTGAAGGACAGGTCGTGCTCCTCGTCCACGATGATGAGGCCGGGACGCGCCAGGGGAGTGAAGACCGCCGAGCGCGTGCCGATGACGATGCCGGCCCGTCCCGAGCGGGCGGCGCGCCAGGCGTCGAGGCGCTCGCGTTCGTTGCGCCCCGAGTGCAGTACCGCGATCTCGGCCTGGAAGCGGGCGCGAAAACGCGCCACGGTCTGCGGCGCCAGCCCGATTTCCGGCACCAGCACCAGGGCCTGGTCGCCGCGCGCGAGCACGGCGGCAATGGCCTGCAGGTAGACCTCGGTCTTGCCGGAGCCGGTGATGCCGAAGAGCAGGAAAGGATGGAACTGGCCGGCACGGGCGTTGACGGCATCCACCGCCAGCGCCTGTGCCGGGTTCAGCGGCAGCGGCGGTTCGCGCAGGCCCTGGACATGGGTTTCATGCGTGGGCGGGGTGAGCGTGATGCATTCGACCAGGCCTTTCTTCTCCATGGCCAGCAAGGTGGGTCGTTCGATGCCGAGGCTGGCGAGCAGGGGCGGGATCATGCCCTCCGGGAATTCGCGCAGCTTGAGCAGGGCCTCGATCTGGCGGGGCGCGCGGCGGATGGGTCCGTCAAGCGGGAACAGCTCGCCCAGCCGGGTCATGCGCCAGCGCAGCTCTCCCTGGGCCGGCACCGGTTCGCCCTGGCGCAGGAGCACAGGCAGCGCCGTGTCGAAGACTTCGCCCAAGGGGTGCTGGTAGTACTCCGCCGCCCACAGGCAAAGCCGGAACAGGGCGGGCGGCAGCGCCGGCTCCTCGTCCAGGCACTCGGTGGCCGCGCGCAGCTTGTCCTCCGGTATCGACGTGGTCTCACTGCTGCCAAGGCAGATGCCGATCTGCTCCTGGCGACCGAAGGGCACGCGCACGCGCGCCCCGTCCGGTGGCAGCGCCATGCGGGCGGGCAGCACATAGTCGAAGGTCTGGCGCAGGGGCGAGGGCAGGGCCAGGTGCAGGTAGCGGCGGGTCATGGCGCGGGCGGCGTGGAGGCGAGGCGCTAGGGTAGGGGCTAAATGCCGGCGCGACAAACAGCCCCGGCACCTTCGCTCGCTGCCTCGCCTGCCGACTCGACAGTGCCCGGGGTAAGTGCTCCGGAGACCGTGCCGGCATGACCGGCAGGGAGCCGCCTCCCCGGCCGCCTCTCTGCGCCCAACGATCTGTGCCGGGAGGACGCGTGGGGCTTGGTCGGGTGCTTCCCTTCTGCTAGGATTCGCGGCCTTGTTGCGCCTGGCTCCGGCGAAGAGACTGTCGGGGTGGGCCAAGAGAGTGTGCGAATCGTTCCTGCCAGGTGCCGCCACGGGCGCATCACGCAGGGGGGCGATTCCCCACCATCATTCTCTGGAGAGTGCCATGAAAGCCGATATTCACCCGAAGTACCAGGAAATCACCGCGACCTGCTCTTGCGGCAATGTGATCCAGACCCGTTCCACCCTGACCAAGAACATCCACCTGGACGTTTGCGGCGCCTGCCACCCGTTCTATACGGGCACGCAGAAGGTAGTGGACACCGGTGGTCGCATCGACAAGTTCAAGCAGCGCTTCGGCGCCCGCAGCTTCAAGAAGGCCTGAGCCTTCGCGAAACCGCGAACCGAAAAAAAGCCCGGCATTGCCGGGCTTTTTTTATGCCTGTGATGCGGGGCCTAGCCTTACGGGCCTCGGGAATGCGCCGGGGTGGACCGGCGGAGAGGGCAACCGGGCCAGGCGCGTGTGATCAGAACAGCTCCTCGGGCGCGACCTGGGGCGTGCCTTCGCCCGGTGCGGGCGCTGCCTCGGGAATCTGGCCCAGCTTTTCCGTCTGCACCCATTCGGTATAGCCACGGGGGTCGTCATCGCCGGTGCGCTGGCCGTTGTCCAGGTTGAGGCGGAGTGCGGTCAGGCCGGCCGGCGCGGGAGGATGGTATTCCGGCGTGCCGCGCAGGGCGGCCCCCATGAAGGCATTCCAGATCGGCACGGCGGCATAGCCGCCGTACTCGACCTTGCCCAGGGTCTGCGGCTGATCGAAGCCCAGCCAGGCCACCGCGACGAGCTTGCCGCCAAAACCGGCGAACCAGGCATCCTTGGCCTCGTTGGTCGTGCCGGTCTTGCCGGAGAGGTCGCTGCGGCCGATGGACAGGGCGGCCCGCCCGGTGCCACGGATCACCACATCCCGCAGGATGGACTGCATCTGGTAGGCGGTGCGGCCGCTCATGTGGCGTTGCGCCCCCGGGTAGTCCGGCACCTCGGGCATGGGCGGGGGGGGCGGCTCGGTCACCGCGAGCTCGGTGCCGCCACCGCTGATCTCGGTGGCCGCGGGCTCCGGCGCCGGCGCGGGGGGGGCCTCGCAGGGGCGGCAGACCTGGCGCGGCCTGGCCTGGAACAGCACCTTGCCGCTCTTGTCGACCACCTTGTCGATGAACCAGGGGCCGACATGGAAGCCGCCATTGGCCAGCCCGGCATAGGCCGCCGCCATCTGCACCGGCAGGATCTCGGCGGTGCCCAAGGCGAGGGTCAGGTTGCGCGGCAACTTGCCGGCCGGGAAGCCGAAGCGCGCCACGTAGTTGCGGGCATTCTCAACGCCCACGGCCTGCAGCAGACGGATCGAGACCATGTTCCGTGACATGTAGAGCGCCCGCCGCAAGGTCACCGGGCCCAGGAACTCGCCATCGGAGTTGCCGGGCTGCCACAGGGTGTCGCCCTCGCCAAAGCTGAGCGGGGAGTCGTTGATCAAGCTTGAGGGGAGGTAGCCACGTTCGAGCGCGGCGGCATAGACGAAGGGCTTCATGGTGGAGCCAGCCTGGCGCCAGCCCTGCAGCGAGCGGTTGAACTTGCTCTGGGTATAGTCGAAGCCGCCCACGATGGCTTCAAGGGCCCCGCTGTCGGCATCGAGCGCGATGAGCTGGCCCTGCACGGCCGGCACCTGCGCCAGTTCCCACAAGGACGCGCGATTCTGGCGGACACGGATGATGTCGCCCGGCTGGACGATGTCCGCAGCCTTCCTGGGCTCGGCGCCGATGCGGTTGACGCTTATATAAGGACGCGCCCACTTCATCTGGTCCCAGCCGATCTGCAGGGTGCGCCCGTTCTTGAGTTCGGCCTCGATGACCTTCTCCTGCACGGCGGTCACGCGCGCCGCCTCCAGACCGCCCACGGTATAGAGGCCGGACAGCTGGTCCGCTTTTTCGGGTCCGCGCCAGCCGTGCCGGCGGTCATAGGCAATCAGGCCCTCGATGACCGCCTGGGCGGCGGCATTCTGGCGCTCGGAATTGACCGTGGTATAGACCTTCCAGCCGGAGGTATAGATCTCTTCGCCAAACTGCTGCACCAGGCTGTCGCGCACCATCTCAGCCAGGTAGGGGCCGTTGACCTCGGCAAAGGTGGCGCGGAAGTTGAGGCCGACGGGCATGGCGAGGGCGCGCGCGTGGTCGGCCGGGCTGATATAGCCGAGCTTCAGCATGCGGTTGAGGATCCAGTCGCGGCGGATCAGGGCGCGCCGGGGGTTGTTGACCGGATTGAAGGCGGACGGAGCCTTGGGCAGCCCGGCAATCATGGCCATCTCGGGCAGGCCCAGCTCGGCAATCTTTTTGCCATAGTAGACCTGGGCGGCGGCGCCGATGCCGTAGGCACGGTGCCCGAGGAAGATCTTGTTCACATAGAGCGTCAGGATCTCCTCCTTGGTCAGGGAGTCCTCGATACGCTTGGCCAGCAGGATTTCGATGAACTTGCGGCTGAAGGTGCGCTCCTGGCTCAGGAAGTAGTTCTTGGCCACCTGCATGGTGATGGTGGAGCCGCCCGACTGGATGGAGCCGGTGCGCAGGATGTCCACGAAGGCGCGGGCCAGGCCCTTGGCGTTGATGCCTTCATGCTCGAAGAAGCGGTCGTCCTCGGCCGCCAGGATGGCCTTGACGAACAAGGGGGGGATTTGTTCGTAGGTCAAAGGTGTGGTGTGTTTCTCGCCAAACTCTGCCACCAGGCGTCCGTCCTGGCTCATGACCTGCAGCGGCGTCTCGAACTTGACGGCTTTTAGGGTCTCTACATCCGGCAGTTGCGGGGCGAGGTAAAGATAGAGGCCGGCCAAAGTGAGGAATACCCCACAAATCGGGAAAGCCGCCAGAGCCAGCAGTCGCTCGCGGCGACCGGGTGCTTTAAGATTTTTCATGGAAATTCAGTCGCTTGGCGTTCGCCGGTCAGGCCGGGAAGGGGTCGAAGTCCATTATACGCGGAGTCGGCTCTTGTACAGCAATTGCGCTCGTGATAAGACTAGTATTTAATGTAGTTGTACATAAATGTGTCGTAAGTGCACATTTTCCATAGAAAAAAATAAAAGGGAATCCAATCGTGCTGCCCTTCCTTCAGAAAAAGAACACGGCATTGCTGGGGTTGGACATCAGTTCGACCTCAGTCAAGTTGCTGGAGCTGAGCCGGCAGGGGGACCGCTACCGTGTGGAGTCCTACGGGGTAGAGCCCTTACCGCAGAATGCGGTTGTCGAAAAAAGCATCAATGACGTCGAAGGGGTAGGTGAGGCGATCAAGAAGCTGGTCGCCAAGGCCAAGCCCACCGCGCGTAATGTGGCTGTGGCCGTGGCCGGCTCCGCCGTGATCACCAAGGTCATCGAGATGGACGCCGATCTCTCCGATGACGAACGCGAGAACCAGATTCGCCTCGAGGCCGACCAGTACATCCCCTATCCGATGGAAGAAGTCAGTATCGACTTCGAGGTCATCGAGCCCCTGGAGAACAATCCGGGGCGGGTGAACGTGCTGCTGGCCGCGTCCCGCAACGAGAATGTCGAGCTGCGCGTGGATGCCCTCGAGATCGGTGCTCTTGCCGCCAAGATCGTCGACGTGGAAGCCTATGCCATGGAGCGGGCCTACCAGCTCATCGGCGAGTCCATCTCCAGCGGCCCCGAAGGCACTGTCGCCATCATCGACGTCGGCGCCACCATGACCACCCTCAATGTGGTCAATGACGGCAAGATCATCTATACCCGCGAACAGCTGTTCGGGGGCAAGCAGCTGACCGAGGAAATCCAGCGCCGCTACGGCCTGTCCTTCGAGGAAGCCGGCATGGCCAAGAAGCAGGGCGGCCTGCCCGACGACTACGAGTCCGAGGTGCTGCGGCCCTTCATGGATGCCGTGGTGCAGCAGGTGACGCGTTCGCTGCAGTTCTTCTTCTCGTCCAGTTCCTATAACGATGTCGACCACATCGTGCTGGCGGGCGGCACGGCCTCCATCGAGGGTCTGGCCGGCATGATCCAGGAAAAGCTCGGGACCCCGGTCACCGTGGCCAATCCCTTCATGAACATGGCCCTTTCCCCCAAGGTGAACGCCGCGGCCATCGCCAATGATGCGCCGTCGCTGATGATCGCCTGCGGCCTCGCGCTGAGGAGTTTCGACTGATGGCCAAGATCAACCTGCTCCCCTGGCGCCAGGAGCTGCGCAAGCAGCGCCAGCAGGAGTTCATTGCGGTCCTGATGGGCGTGGTGATGGTTGCGGTGGCAATCGTGCTTTTCGGTCACATGGCGCTGTCCAAGCAGGTCAGCGACCAGGAAGAGCGCAACCAGTATATCCAGGCTGAAATCAGCAAGCTCGACGAGCAGATCAAGGAGATCGACCTCCTGCAGATGCGCCGCGAGGAGCTGCTGTCGCGCATGAAGGTGATCCAGGACCTGCAGGGTCGCCGCCCGGTGATCGTGCGGATCTTCGACGAGCTCGTGCGTGTCATTCCCGAGGGCGTGCACTTCACCACCCTGTCGCGCGCGGGGGATACTTTCAGGATCTCCGGTGTCGCGGAGAGCGCGACCCAGGTTTCCACCCTGATGCGCAACTTCGATGCCTCGCCCTGGTTCCGGAGCCCGCAGTTGTCGGTGGTGGCTGCCACGTCAGCCCGGCCGGTCAGCAATGTGAGTGAGGATGAAAAGCTGCCGGGCAACCGGTTCTCGATGACGGTTCAGCTCGAATCGCCGGACGCTCCGCCAGCTGAGCCGAACAAGGGGGCCGGGAAGAAATGAAAGACGCCACCAAGAAGAGTTTCGATATTCAGGAGTTCATCCAGACCCTGAATACCCTGGATCCGCAGAATATCGGCTCCTGGCCGCTCGCGGTCAAGATCCTCATCTACATCATGGTTTTCGTGGTCGTACTGGTGCTGGGCTATATGCTCGACCTGTCCGGCATCAAGACCACCCTCGAGGCCGGCAAGCAGCAGCAGGTGACGCTGCTCGGCGACTTCGAGCAGAAGATGTTCAAGGCCCAGAACCTGGGGACCTACAAGACCCAGCTCAAGGACATGGAGGATTCCTTCGGCGCCCTCCTGCGGCAGTTGCCCAAGGATACTGAAGTGCCCGGCCTGCTTGAGGATATCACCCACACCGGGATCGGCAGTGGCGTGGACTTCAACCTGATCGACCTCGGCACCGAGGCGCGCAGGGAGTTCTATGCCGAGCAGCCGATCAACATCAAGGCCCAGGGCGATTACCACGCGTTCGGCGCCTTCGTGAGCGGTATCGCGGCGCTGCCGCGTATCGTCACCCTGCATGATTTCTCGATCAGTCCCAAGGGTCGGGCGAATGCGCGTGACGGCAGCTCTCCGGTGCTGCTGCTGACCATCCAGGCCAAGACCTATCGTTACTCCGAGGCTCCGCCGCCCAAGGCGAAGGGCAAGAAGAAGGGAGGGAAGAAGAAATGATCCCTGTCAAAGCTCTGTTTCTGGGTTTGGTGGCCGCCGCTTCGCTGGCGGGTTGCTCGGCCGGTTTTGAGGATGTGGAATCGCAGATGGAAGCGATCCGGCAAAAGCCGCGTGGCCGTGTCGATCCTCCGCCCGAATTCACGCCGATGCCTACCTATACCTATGCGGCACACCAGTTGCGCAGTCCTTTCGCTCCGCCGGTCAATGTAGAGCTGCTGGTGTCGAGCCTGGGCAAGACGGTCGAGCCCGACCTCAATCGTCCCCAGGAGTACCTGGAGCGGTTCAGCCTCGAGGCCCTGCGCTTCAAGGGCACCCTGCAGCGACCCGACGGTCCGCTGTTCGCGATCCTCGAGGATGGGAATGGCAGTTCGCAGCGCGTGAAGGTGGGGAATTATCTGGGCAAGAACCAGGGGAAGATCGTGGACATTACCCCGACCCAGGTCTCAATCGTGGAAATCGTACCGGATGGGCGGGACGGCTGGGTGGAACGCCCCCGCAGTCTGACCCTGAGCGAATAACCGGCCGACATTCTTGGGGTATGCGAGCATGAATACGATCAACAAAAATACAATCGGGAATAAGAACATGTTGATGCGTTGGGTGAAGGTCTCCCTGCTGGGTCTGGCTGCGGTTGCGCAGCTGGCCTTTGCGGCAGACAAGCTGGCGCTGCAGAAAGTGGATTCTGTGGTGCTGCCGGGGGACGAGATCGAGCTTCGTCTGAGTTTCGACGGACAGGCGCCGAGTCCGGCCGCCTACCAGATCGACAAGCCTGCCCGGCTTGTATTTGACCTGCCCAACACGCGCAGCGCGCTGGCGGTCAAGTACCAGGCACTGGGCAGCGGCAACGCGCGCAGCTTCACGGTCGTGGATACGCAGGAGCGTGCCCGCCTGATCGTGAACCTGAGCGAACTGGCCGGTTATAATGTCCGTAACGACGGCCAGCAGCTCGTCATCAACATCGGCAAGGGCCTGACGACGCCGACTACCGCCAGCGCGGCCCAGCCCGCCGCCACCGCTTCGGGCAAGCCGGCCGCCGCGCAGGGCAAGGCGCTGCAGAATATCGACTTCCGTCGCGGCGAGCAGGGCGATGGCCTGGTAATGGTGGAGCTCTCCTCGAGCGCCGTCCCTATCGACGTTCAGCAGCAGGGCAGCCGCATCATCGCCCGTTTCATGGGGGCCAAGCTGCCCGAGAACCTCCGCCGTCGTCTCGACGTGTCCGACTTCGCCACGCCGGTCAAGCTCATCGACAGCTACAGCGAGGGCGGCAACGGTGTGATGTCGATCCAGCCTGAGGGCGATTTCGAGTATCTCGCCTACCAGACCGACAACAAGCTCACCATCAGCGTCAAGCCGGTGAATCGTGACGACAAGCGCAAGAAGCAGGACTTCGCCTTCTCTGGCGAGAAGCTGTCGCTGAACTTCCAGGACATTGAAGTGCGCTCGGTGCTGCAGCTCATCGCGGATTTTACCTCGCTCAATCTCGTGGCATCCGATTCCGTGAGCGGCAAGATCACCCTGCGAGCGTCTGGAAATGGAGAGCAACAACCAGACGGAAAAGCTTTCGCCGCTGCGTTCCGAGTTCATCCAGATCAACTATGCCAAGGCCGCCGACATCCTGTCCCTGATCAGTGGCGCCAACAGGCTTTTGTCGGAGCGTGGCAAGGCCTCCATGGATTCCCGCACCAATACCCTGATCGTGGTCGACACCGCCAAGAACATCGAGAGCATTCGCGACGTGATCCAGCGTCTGGACGTGCCGGTCAAGCAGGTGATGATCGAGGCCCGCATCGTGCTCGCCACGACCGGTTTCTCCAAGGACCTTGGTGTGAAGTGGGGTATGTCACGGGTCGAATTTCCTGACAACAAGGCTGTCTCCATCGGGGCCTCCCGCAAGACTACCCAGGATGCCTACAACTGGCTCGGCAGCAATGGTGGCCGTCGCACCATCACCTCTCCGGATGACTTGATGGTTGATCTCGGGGTGGACAAGAGCGGCCAGTCCTCCCTGGCCATCGGCCTGATCAATATCAATGGCGACATGCTGGATCTCGAGTTGTCCGCCCTGCAGTCCGACGGCCATGCCGAGATCGTCTCCACGCCGAAGGTCCTGACCTCCGACAAGCAGAAGGCCAAGATCGCTTCGGGTACGCAGATTCCCTATCAGCAGTCGACCTCGAGCGGCGCCACCGCCATTTCCTTCCAGAACGCCGAGCTCAGCCTGGATGTGACACCGAGCATTACGCCCGATGGCCGCATCAACATGGACTTGAAGATCAATAACGACAGCCCGGGCGACCTGCAGCCGAATGGTACCCGCGCCATTAACACCAACAGCATTACGACCAATGTGCGCGTGGATGATGGCCAGACTATCGTGCTGGGCGGTATCTTCCAGACCAACACCTCCAAGCAGGTCACCAAGACGCCGTTCCTGGGGGACATCCCCTTCCTGGGTCGCTTGTTCCGCAAGAACTCGGTGAGCAACAACAAGCAGGAACTGCTGATCTTCGTCACCCCGCGCCTGGCGGCGGACGTGCTGGCCAGCAAGTAATCCCGGGTAGTGCCATGAGATGAAGCAGTTCCGTGGCAATGTCTATCTGATCGGGCCGATGGGGGCGGGTAAAACCACCATCGGCCGTCAGCTTTCCGAGCTCCTGCGGCGCGAGTTTATCGATTCCGACCACGAGATCGAGGCGCGCACCGGGGCCAACATTCCCTGGATCTTCGATGTCGAGGGGGAGGACGGCTTTCGCGACCGCGAAGAATCCGTGATTGACGAGCTGACGCAGCGCCATGGCATTGTCCTCGCCACCGGCGGGGGCGTGGTCATGCGCGCGGCGAACCGGCGTGCCCTGCACGAGCGCGGCATGGTGGTGTACCTGCTGACGCCGGTGGCGCTGCAGCTGGAGCGTACCGCGCGCGATCGCAATCGCCCCTTGTTGCGCACTGCGGATCCGCGCAAGCGCCTGACCGAGCTCATGGAATTGCGTGATCCCCTGTACCGGGAGGCGGCGCATGTCGTTATCCCCACGACCGGGGGCTCCGCACGCGAGGTCGCCCTGAAAATCATTCATGCACTGGCTGACAGGGAGACGCTAGAATAGGCGCCTTTCGTCCAGCCCGATTCCTGCCATGCATTCCCTGACCGTCGCCCTTGGCGACCGCTCCTACCCCATCCACATCGGCGCCGGCCTGCTGGCGCGTGCCGACCTGCTGGGCGCGGCCTTGCGTGGCCGCCAGGTCATGGTGGTCAGCAACACCACCGTGGCGCCGCTCTATCTGGCCCGTCTCCGGGCGCTGCTGGGCGATCGCATCGTGGCCGAGTGCATTTTGCCGGATGGCGAGCAGTTCAAGGATATGGCCCATCTCGACGCCATCTTCACCGCCTTGCTCGAGCGCCGCTTCAACCGGGACTGCAGTCTGGTGGCGCTGGGGGGCGGCGTCATCGGCGACATGACCGGCTTCGCCGCGGCCGCCTACCAGCGTGGCGTGGATTTCGTGCAGGTGCCGACCACCCTGCTGGCGCAGGTCGACTCCTCGGTAGGCGGCAAGACCGCGGTCAACCATCCTCTCGGCAAGAACATGATCGGTGCCTTCAAGCAGCCGAACGCGGTGCTTATTGATACCGATGTCCTGGCCACCCTGCCGGACCGCGAGCTGCGCGCCGGCCTCGCCGAGGTCATCAAGTACGGCCTTATCCGCGACCTGCCTTTCCTGGAGTGGCTGGAGGCCAGCATGGCAGGCCTCGTGGCGCGGGAGCCCGCGTTGCTGGCCGAGGCCATCCGGCGCTCCTGCGAGAACAAGGCCGCCGTGGTGGCCGCTGACGAGTTCGAGCAGAACGATGTGCGCGCCCTCCTGAATCTCGGCCACACCTTCGGCCATGCCATCGAGACCGGCATGGGCTACGGCGCCTGGCTGCATGGCGAGGCGGTGGCAACCGGCATGCTGATGGCGGCCGACCTGTCCTGGCGCCTGGGCTGGCTCTCCGCCGCCGACGTCGCCCGGGTCCGTGCCCTGCTGGTGGCCGCCGGCCTGCCGGTGGTCCCGCCCGAGCTGTCCGCCGGCGAGTTCCTGCGCCATATGGCGGTCGACAAGAAGGTCAAGGATGGCCAGCTCAAGCTGGTCCTGATGAAAGCCCTGGGAACGGCGGTAGTGTCCGCGGCGCCGGCGGCGCTCCTCGAGGAGACGCTGGTCCAGGGCCCTCGCCTCGGGAGGGGCGCATGAAGGCGGCGCGCGCCTGGTCCTGGCTGGCCGTGGCGGCCGGTTGCGCCGGTCTGCTGGTGGTGCTCGTGGTGGCGGTGGCGGTGCAGGGGCGGGACAAGCCGCCCGCCGCCGCGCTCGCCGTGGCCGGGGCTCCCGAGGGAGAGTCGCGCTTTCCGGCGGATTTCGGGCGGCTGGACGATCTGGTGCCTTTTGCCGGGGGCGCCGCGCCGGTGGCCGAGGTTGTCGTCGCGATTGAGCACGCCCCTGAGTTCCGCAGCGCCGACTGGGTCGCCGCGCAGAACCCCGAGGCCTGGACCATCCAGGCCATGGCCGCGCGTGACGAAGAGGCGGTGAAGCGCTTCCTGGCGGGGCGCGAGGACCGGGCCGATTTCTCCTACTTTGTCTTTCCGCTGGAGGGCAGTGACTGGTTCGTGGTCACCCTTGGCAGCTTCCCTTCCCGTGAGCTGGCCGAGGGTATCGCCGCCAGCAAGGGCCTGGGTGGCGGGGGAGGCCAAGCCTTCCCGCGACGCCTTGGCGTCTACCAGGAAGCGCTGCGCCCCGCCATGCCGGCGCCCTCCCCGGCGGCGGAGCCCGCCGCGCCACCCCGGCCCTAGGCCCGGCCTTTTCTCCTGGCGGGTGCCCCGGCCCTTTCTTTCGCGCCCTGCCGGCGCGATCCGTAATTGAGCCTGCAGGCGTTTGCCTATAAAATGCCCGTCCCTTTTTGTCCGCAGTTTCCCCTCTGCCGCGGGCTTTTTTGCAACCCTATGTTTTACAAGGTAATTCCAGATGCATGAGCAGTCGGTCCAGAACCCTGGTCTCTACCATCCTGACGAATTCCGCGACAATTGCGGCTTCGGACTGATTGCGCACATGAAAGGCGACGCCAGTCATGACCTGGTGCAGACCGCCATTCACTCGCTCTCGTGCATGACTCACCGCGGCGCCATTGCCGCGGACGGCAAGACCGGCGACGGCTGTGGCGTGTTGCTGGCCATGCCGGAAAGCTTTTTCCGCGAGGTTGCCAAGGCCGAACTGGGTGTCAACCTGGCGGACCGTTTTGGCGCCGGCCTGGTGTTCCTGAATACCGATCCGGCCCTGGCCGCCCACGCCCGCGAAGTGCTGGGCCGCGAGATGGAGAACGAAGGGCTGGCCGTGGCCGGCTGGCGCAAGGTGCCGGTCGACCCGTCCATCTGTGGCGAGATCGCGCTGCGCTCGCTGCCGGTGTTCGAGCAGGTACTGGTGAACGGTGCCGGCCTCGATCTGGTTACTATCAATCGCAGGCTCTTCCTGGCGCGTCGCCGCGCCGAGCAGCAGCTGAAGAGCGATCCGCTGTTCTATATCCCGACGCTGTCGGCGAGCATCATTTCCTACAAGGGCCTGGTAATGCCGGCGGACCTGCCGCGCTTCTACCTCGATCTCGCGGACGCGCGCCTGAAGTCACATATCTGCGTCTTCCACCAGCGCTTCTCCACCAATACGCTGCCGCGCTGGCCGCTGGCCCAGCCCTTCCGCTACCTGGCGCACAACGGCGAAATCAACACCATCACCGGCAACCGCAACTGGTCGCTGGCGCGCACGCCCAAGTTCACCAATCCGCTGCTGCCCGGCCTGACCGAGCTGACGCCGATGGTGAATCGCACCGGCTCCGACTCCTCGAGCATGGACAACATGCTGGAGATCCTGGTCGCCGGTGGCATGGACCTGTTCCGCGCGCTGCGCATGCTGGTGCCGCCGGCCTGGCAGAACGTGGAGACCATGGACGCCGACCTGCGCGCGTTCTATGAATACAATTCCAAGCATATGGAAGCCTGGGACGGCCCCGCCGGCCTCGTCATCACCGACGGCCGCTATGCCGTGTGCATGCTCGACCGCAACGGCCTGCGCCCGGCGCGCTGGGTCACGACGAAGAACGGCTATTTCACCGTCGCCTCCGAAATCGGTGTGTGGGACTACAAGCCCGAGGACGTGATCGCCAAGGGCCGCGTCGGCCCGGGCAAGATGCTGGCCATCGACACCCGGACCGGCGAAGTGCTGCATACCGAGGACATCGACAACCGTCTCAAGCAGGCCCAGCCCTACAAGGACTGGCTGCGCCAGAAGGCCCTGCGAATCGAGAACGATGATGCCGCCGAGCAGCAGCTGGTTGCGCAGACCGATAACAGCCGCCTCAAGGCCTACCAGAAGATGTTCCTGGTCACGGCCGAAGAACGTGACCAGATCATCCGTCCGCTCGCCGAGAGCGGCCAGGAAGCCGTCGGCTCGATGGGCGATGACACGCCCATGGCGGTGCTGTCGCAGCGCGTGCGCCATGTCGCCGACTTTTTCCGCCAGCAATTTGCGCAGGTGACCAATCCGCCCATCGATCCGCTGCGCGAAAGCATCGTGATGTCGCTGGAGACCTGCCTGGGCGCCGAGATGAATGTGTTCGAGCAGACCGCCGACCACGCCAATCGCGCCATCCTGGCCAGCCCGGTGCTGTCGCACAGCAAGTTCCGCCAGCTCCTGGATATCCAGGCGCCGGGCTACAGCGTCGAGCTGATCGATCTGAATTATCCGGAGGCCGAGGGCCTCAAGGCCGCCGTGCAGCGCATCTGCGCGCAGGCCGCCGCCGCGGTGGGCAAGGGCAAGGTCCTGGTGGTGCTGTCGGATCGCGATATCCGCGCCGGCCACTTGCCGGCCAACGCCATCATGGCGACCGGCGCCGTGCACCATCACCTGATCGAGGCCGGCCTGCGCTGCGACAGCAACATCATCGTCGAGACCGGCCTGGCGCGCGATCCGCACCACTTCGCCGTATTGCTCGGCTTTGGCGCGACGGCGATCTATCCCTACCTGGCCTATGACGTCATTGCCGACCAGGTGAAGTGCGGCGACATCATCGGGGACCCGCTCGAGGCGCAGACCTATTTCCGCAAGGGCATCAACAAGGGCCTGCTCAAGATCCTGTCCAAGATGGGCATCTCCACGGTGGCCTCCTACCGTGGCGGCCAGCTATTCGAAGCCGTGGGCCTTTCCTCGGACGTCGTCGACACCTGCTTCAAGGGCGTCTCCTCGCGTATCCAGGGCGCGTCCTTTGCCGATCTCGAAAGTGACCAGAAGCTGCTGGCGGCCGATGCCTGGAAAGAGCGCAAGCCGGTTGACCAGGGCGGTTTGCTCAAGTTCGTCTATGGCAAGGAATACCATGCCTTCAATCCGGACGTGATCAATACCCTGCACACGGCCGTGCGCTCCGGACAGTACTCGGACTACCGGGACTATGCCGAGCTGGTGAATACCCGCCCGGTCGCCACCCTGCGTGACCTGCTGAGTTTCAAGCCGGACCTGAAGCCGCTGGCCATCGACAAGGTCGAGCCCATCGAAAAGATCCTGCCGCGCTTTGATTCCGCCGGCATGTCGCTGGGCGCGCTGTCGCCGGAAGCCCACGAGTCCATCGCCATCGCGATGAATACCCTGGGCGGCCGCTCCAACTCCGGTGAAGGCGGCGAGGACCCGGTGCGCTACGGCACCCTCAAGAACTCCAAGATCAAGCAGGTGGCCTCCGGCCGCTTCGGCGTCACCCCGGCTTACCTGACCAGCGCCGAAGTGCTGCAGATCAAGGTGGCCCAGGGCGCCAAGCCTGGCGAGGGTGGCCAGCTGCCTGGCGGCAAGGTGAATGCGCTGATCGCGCGCCTGCGCTATTCGGTGCCGGGCGTGACGCTGATCTCGCCGCCGCCGCACCACGACATCTACTCCATCGAGGATCTTGCGCAGCTGATTTTCGACCTCAAGCAGGTGAATCCGGGCGCGCTGGTGTCGGTGAAGCTGGTGTCCGAGCCTGGCGTCGGCACCATCGCCGCCGGTGTTGCCAAGGCCTATGCCGACCTCATCACCATCTCCGGCTATGACGGCGGCACGGCCGCCTCGCCGCTGTCGTCCATCCATTACGCCGGCTCGCCCTGGGAGCTCGGTCTCTCTGAGGCCCAGCAGGCGCTGCGCAGCAATGACTTGCGCGGCAAGGTGCGCGTGCAGACCGACGGTGGCCTGAAGACGGGCCTGGATGTGGTTAAGGCGGCCATCCTCGGCGCCGAGAGCTTCGGCTTCGGCACCACGCCGATGATCGCGCTGGGCTGCAAGTACCTGCGCATCTGCCATCTCAATAACTGCGCCACCGGCGTGGCCACGCAGCAGGACAACCTGCGCGAGAACCACTACATCGGCGAGCCGGAAATGCTGATGAACTTCTTCAAGTTCATCGCCATGGAAACCCGTGAGTGGCTGGCGAAGCTGGGCGTGGCATCGCTGGCCGACCTCATCGGCCGCACCGATCTGCTGGAAGTGCTGCCGGGCAATACCGACAAGCAGCGGCATCTCGACCTGACGCCGCTGCTGCGCAACGACCGCATCCCGGCCGAGAAGCCCCAGTTCTGCCAGGTGCCGCGCAACGAGCCCTTTGACAAGGGCGTGCTCGCGGAGCAGATGGTGGCGGCCATGCTGCCCGCCATCGAGGCGAAGAGCGGCGGCACCTTCGAGTTCAATGTCTGCAACTGCGACCGCTCCATCGGCGCGCGCCTGTCCGGCGAGATCGCGCGTCGCCATGGCGACCTTGGCATGAGTGCGGCACCGGTGACGGTGAAGCTCACCGGCAGCGTCGGCCAGTCCTTCGGCGTGTGGAATGCCGGCGGCCTCGACATGTATCTCGAGGGCGATGCCAACGATTACGTCGGCAAGGGCATGGCGGGCGGCAAGCTGGTCATCGTGCCGCCGAAGGGTTCGCCCTTTGCCTCGCAGGACACGGCCATCATCGGCAACACCTGCCTCTACGGCGCCACCGGCGGCGAGCTCTATGCGGCCGGCACCGCCGGCGAGCGCTTCGCAGTGCGCAACTCCGGTTGCCATGCCGTGATCGAGGGCGCGGGCGACCATTGCTGCGAATACATGACCGGCGGCCTTGTCACCGTGCTCGGCAAGACCGGCCTCAACTTTGGCGCGGGCATGACCGGCGGCTTTGCCTACGTGCTGGATCTCGACAACGATTTCTTTGATCGCGTGAACCACGAGCTGATCGAGCTGCACCGCATCAGCACGGAAGCGATGGAGGCGCATCGCCACCACCTGCGCGAGGTTCTCTCCGACTATGTCAACGAGACCGGCAGCGCCTGGGGCGAAGAAATCCTGGGCAGGTTCGATGAGTACCTGCGCAAGTTCTGGCTGGTGAAGCCCAAGGCAGCGAATATCAAGGAGCTGCTCAACTCCACCCGCAAGAACCCGATGTAAGTTGCGCTGCCCCCTTCCAGCTTGCGGGGAGGGGGTCGGGGCAAGGGGCCAGGCCCCTTGTCCGCCCTCCGGGCACCCTCTCTCCGCGGCGCGGAAAGAGGGAATGAGGAAACGACAGACTTGAGGCTAGGCAAATGGCAGAGCGCCTGAACAATGATTTCCAGTTCCTCGACGTGGCGCGTCAGGATCCCGAAAAGACCGAGATCGAGCAGCGCACCACGACCTTCACGGAAATCTACCAT
>JAJFBF010000058.1 GCA_020697295.1 Moraxellaceae bacterium
GAAGCCGAGTTCCACGAACTTGGCGTAGGCTTCCTTGAAGCCCTTGGGCGTGGTCACGACGCCGTCGTTCCAGGTGCAGCCTTCCTCGTCGCCCGACTGGTTGATCGGCGAGAGTTCGTTCTCGGCGAACTGGGCAGTGGCATCCAGCACGCTGTCGACCAGCTCGCGGTTGGCGTCTGCAAATGCGGGGATGGACTGGTAGTGCTTTTCCACGTCCAGCATTTCGTGCATGACAAACTGCATGTCGCGGAGGGGAGCTTTGTACTGTGCCATGATTAAGGACCTCGCTAGTTCATCAGCCCCCGAGGGGCCCGTCGGATACCGGTTGCGGCCGCAGTGTCAGACAAAAAGAGCCTTGACGGTCGCAAAAGCGGCGGCAGTATGAAACAGAACCCCGCCAGAACCCACATTTTTTCCTGACCGATAGTTCACGGCAGAGTCAGGACTGGCGCGGCTTCCAACGGAAATCTAAGCCCGGGGACAAGCGAAAACGCTGCTACAAAGGCTGATGACCGAGAAGTCTGTCCAATACAGACGTGCGATACGGGAAATGACTCATGGGTCGTTCACTTCCGGACCGGTCTGGTTCCCACTCTCACCCTTACCGCAGGTCGGGCTGAAGCCCGACGGTGTTCAGATGCCGGGCTGACGCCCGAGCTACCTCAGCTGGTGCCGGACCGGGGACCGACAAGCCTCGCTTGATGCCGGGCGGATGCCCGACCTGCAGAAACAGAGGACGGGGCTACTCGCCGAGCAGCTCGTGCAGATCCAGGTGCGCCGCCATTTCCCCGGGCGTGGCGCCCGGCTGCCAGGGCAGCACGCCCAGGCAGGGCATGGGCAGGATGGTCTTGAGCGTGCCGATATTGCCGTCCAGCGCGGGCATCGCCGGATCGAGCACATTGCCGATCCAGCCGGCCAGGCGCACGCCGTCCTTCGCCATCGCCTCGGCGGTGAGGATAGCGTGATTAAGACAGCCGAGGCGCAGGCCCACCACCAGGATCACCGGCAGGCCGAGGGCGCGCGGCAGGTCCGACATGATCTCGCGATCGGAAATGGGCACGCGCCAGCCGCCCGCCCCTTCCACCACCGCGAAGTCGGGCCGGCGCATGAGCGCGCCGCGCACCAGGCCGCCAATGCGCGCCACGCTCAGGCGCCGGCCCTCGTGCAGGGCGGCCAGGTGCGGCGACAGCGGCTCGCGCAGGGCGACGGGATTCACCTCGTCATAGCTCATGACCTCGGTCATCACCGCCATCAGCGCCAGCGCGTCGTCGTTGCGCAGGCCTTCCGGCGTCTCCACGCAGCCGGCCGCCACCGGCTTCAGCGCCAGGGTACGCAGTCCGCGCGCCTTCGCGGCCGCCAGCAGGGCGCAGCTAGCGGTGGTCTTGCCGACGCCGGTGTCGGTGCCGGTCACGAAGTAGGCCTTGGCCATTTCAACCCTCCAGCTCGCGCGTTGCCTGAATGAAAAGGACGTCGTAGCGCAGCGGCAGCCCCTCGGGCTCCCGCACGGCCTCCAGGGCCGCGCTGACCTGCCGGAACCATTGCCGGCCATGCAGATGCGAAGCGCGCGGGGTATCGGTGGTGGTGGCGCCGATCCCCTGCAAGGCCTTCAGCAGGTCGCGCGCGGAATCGAAATGCATGACGAAATCCTGCCGTACAAATTCGCAGGCGCTGAAGCCCGCCTGCATCAGGGCGATCGCCCAGTCCTGTTCGCCGGCAAAGGTGTTGATGCGCAGCAGGCCACCGGCCTTCAGCGCCCGCAGGCTGGCCGGGCCGGGCACGCTGGCCCGCAATTGCCCGCCAGGCCTGAGCACCCGGAACAACTCGCGGCAGGCCTGCTCGCGGGAATCGCACCACTGCAGGACAAAATTGCTGAACACCTGGTCCACGCTGGTGTCCGGCATGGGAATGGCTTCGACGTCGCCCAGCAGGGGCCGAATTTTTGGCTGCACGGGCAGCTCCGCCAGCATGCCGGGCGCCATGTCGAGCGCGACCACCGCGTGCACCCCGGGGTGCGCAGCCAGCAGTGCCGATTCACGGCCGCGGCCGCAGCCGGCATCGAGCACGATGCCCGAGGGACTGAACGCCGCCATCAGGGTATCGGCAATGGCCGCCTGCAAGTCGGCAAACCCGGCATAGCCCGCCGCCGCGCGCGAAAAACGCTGGGCGATTTCCTGCTTGCGGGAAACGCTCATGAGGTGCTCCCGAGAAGATCCCGCACCGCCTCACGGCAGGCCGGGGCATGGGACAGGAAGGGCAGATGCGCCGCCCCCGGCACCACGCGGACCTGCGCCGCCGGCAACAGGGACGCCAGGTCGGCCGCGACGCTGGCGGGCACCAGCGCATCCTGCTCGCCGAGCAGGCACAACACCGGCACTGCCAGCGCCGCAAACCGCGCGCGACGATCACTGTCCGCCAGCAGGGCGAGTCCTTGCTGCGAGGACTCGCCGGCAGCGGCCGGCGCTTGCATCATGGAGGACTGCAGAGCGCGCAAATCCTGTCTTGCTGACACCGAGCCGAGGCATTGCAGCGCAAGGAAATGCTTGAGCGTCTGGGCGGCGTCCTGCCGCAGCGACTCCGCAAACCTGCGGAATTCCGGCGCCGGCATGGCGCAGGGCCAGTCCTCCCGTTGCACGAAACAGGGCGTGGCGGCCATCAGCAGCAGATGGCTGACCCGCTGTGGAAAGCGCGCGGCCATCTCCAGCGCCACCAAGCCGCCCAGGGACCAGCCCAGCCACGCCGCGCGCGCGGGCGCCACCGCCAGCAGCAGTTCCGCCAGGGCTTCCAGCGAGGCGGGCATGGGCACCGCGGCACTGCGACCCGAGCCGGGCAGGTCAATGCAGCGCACCCGCACATGGGGCGCCAGCCAGGGCAGGAAGGTTTCCCACACGCCCGACTGCATGCCCCAGCCATGCACCAGCACCAGCACTGGCGCATCTGCCCCGGCCGTGCCGGGATGATCCTGATAGAAAATCCCGCTCATGCCGTCATGCCGCGGCAATCCGCCAGCGCCTGCAGCAGGTGATCGACATCCGCGCGCTGGTGCGCCGCGGTGAACGTGATGCGCAGGCGCGCCTGGCCAGCCGGCACGGTGGGTGGCCGGATGGCGCCGACCAGGCAACCCTTCTGCTCCAGGGCCGCGCTCCACGCCAGGGCGCGCTCGTTGCCGCCCAGCAGCAGGGGCTGGATGGGCGTTGTGCTGGGCATGAGATCGAGTCCCAGCGAACGGGCTCCGTCGCGAAACAGAAGGATGAGCTCGCGCAGCCGATCGCGCAGCGCCTGGCCATCCCGAAGGAGCACCAGACTGGCCCGCGAGGCCGCGGCCACCGCCGGCGGCAAGGCGGTCGTGTAGATATAGGGGCGCGCGGTGTTGATGAGGTAGTCGACCAGCACGTCGTCGCCGGCCACGAAGGCCCCGAAGGCGCCGGCGCCCTTGCCCAGGGTGCCCATCAGCACGGGAAGGTCCCGGGCACTCAGCCCGAAATGCTCGGCCGCGCCGCCGCCCTGCCCGCCCAGCACGCCAAGACCGTGGGCATCGTCCACCATCAGCCAGGCATCGTGCGCGCGTGCCAGCGCCGCCAGTTCCACCAGCGGCGCCAGGTCACCGTCCATGCTGAACACGCCGTCGGTGACGATCAGCTTCTTGTCGGCCGACGACTTCGCCAGCAGCTCGGCCAGATGCGCCACGTCATTGTGGCGGTAGCGCTGGAACTGCGCGCCGGAGGCGAGGCCGCCGTCAATCAGCGAGGCATGGTTGAGCCGGTCCTCGAACACGGCATCACCGCGTCCGACCAGCGCCTGCACGATGCCGGTGTTGGCCATGTAGCCCGTGGAAAACAGCAGTGCGCGCTCGCGACCGGTAAACGCCGCGAGGTCGGCCTCCAGTGCTTCATGTTCCGCCGAGTGCCCGCAGACCAGATGCGAGGCCCCGCTGCCCACGCCATACCGCGCGGCGGCCTGCTGGAAAGCCGCCACCACCTCGGGATGGTTGGCCAGGCCGAGATAGTCGTTGCTGCAGAAATTGAGCAGCTCGCGCCCGTCCACCACCACGCGCGCGCCCTGGGCGGACGAGAGCGTGCGCCGGCGCCGATACAGGCCGTCGGCTTTTTTCTGCGCCAGGACAGCCGCGAGATCAAAGGGCATCAGTTCACGGTATCGCGCGATGCCATGGCATCGCGGCTCAGCGCCGACAGCTGCTGCTGGCGCAACGACTGCGCGATGGCCTCCTCGCGCGATGCATCGGAGACGTCCTGCGTCTGCTTCGAGTTGATGCCGAGGCGCTGGAAGAGCTGGCGATCGTGGGCGGCCTCGGGATTGGACGTGGTCAGCAGCTTCTCGCCGTAGAAAATCGAATTGGCGCCGGCCATGAAGCACAGCGCCTGCATCTGGTCGTTCATGGTCTCGCGACCGGCGGACAGGCGCACATGCGATTCCGGCATGAGCAGGCGCGCCACCGCCACGGTGCGAATGAATTCAAAGGGATCGAGATCGTCAACATCGCCCAGGGGGGTGCCGGCGATCTTGACCAGCATGTTGATGGGCACCGATTCCGGGTGCGCCGGCAGGTTGGCCAGCTGCATGAGCAGACCGATGCGATCCTCGCGCGCCTCACCGAGGCCGACGATGCCGCCGGCGCAAACCTTGAGGCCGGCCTCACGCACATGCGCCAGGGTATTCAGGCGGTCGTCATAGCTGCGCGTGGTGATGATCTTGCCGTAATGCTCGGGCGAGGTATCGAGGTTGTGGTTGTAGTAGTCGAGGCCGGCCTCCTTCAGCGCCACGGCCTGCTCGGCGGAAAGCATGCCGAGGGTCATGCAGGTCTCGAGCCCGAGGGCCTTCACCTGCTTCACCATCTCCAGCACATAGGGCATGTCTTTCTCGCGCGGGCTGCGCCAGGCGGCGCCCATGCAGAAGCGGCTGGCGCCCTTCTCCTTCGCGTTGATGGCCTCCTCGATCACCTTCTGGATGGCGAGCAGCTTTTCCTTGTCGAGGCCGGTGTCGTAATGGCCGGACTGGGAGCAGTACTTGCAGTCTTCCGGGCAGGCGCCGGTCTTGATCGAGAGCAGCGTGGAGACCTGCACGGCGTTGGGATCGAAGTGCTGGCGGTGCACGGTCTGGGCGCGGAACACGAGGTCCATGAAGGGCAGGTCGAAAAGGGCACGGATTTCGTTGCGGGACCAGTCGTGGCGAAGCGTCATGGTGATCATTCCGGGGCTGGACAAGCCGGTTGGCGGATGGCGGGCGGGAGCGGCGTGGCCGACACTGGGCGGGTACCCGCGTCAACCTTCGGTCTCGCCCGGGGTTTACGGGAGTTTACCGGGCGCGGCCGCCCCGTCAACCGCAAAGGACCCGCCATGGTTAACGGCCCGCTGCGCCGCCTGCTTCTCCGCCTGCCGGCCAGCTGCCTGCTGTGCGAGGCCGAGGCCGATGCCTGGGGACTGTGCCCGCCCTGCCTGGCCGACCTGCCCTGGAACCGCGACGCCTGCGCCCGCTGCGCCCTGCCCCTGCCGGAGGGGCTGGCGCTCTGCCCGGCCTGTCGCGAGGCCCCGCCACCACAGGCGCGGACCTTTGCCGCCCTGCGCTACGAGTTCCCGGTCGATTACCTGGTTTCCCGGCTCAAGTACGGCGGCCGGCTGGTGCATGCGCCGGTGCTGGGGGAAATGCTGACCGCCGCGGTCAGCGATCACCCCGGCCCCCTCCCCGACCTGATCCTGCCAGTGCCATTGCACGCCCGGCGCCTGGGAGAGCGTGGCTACAACCAGGCCCTGGAGATCGCGCGACCGCTGGCGCGACATGCCGGCTTGCCCCTGGAGACCCGGCTGCTGCGCCGGGTCCGCGCCACGGCGTCGCAGATGACCCTGGACAAGGCGGCGCGCGCCCTCAACCCCGAAGGCGCCTTTGCCGTGGATGCCGCCCGCCTGGCCACCCTGGGCCCGGGACGGCGCATTGCCCTGGTCGATGATGTCATGACCACCGGCGCGACCTTGGGCGAATTGGCGCGACTGCTGCTGGCGGCGGGTGTGGCGGAGGTCGAGTACTGGGTCGTGGCGCGCACGCCCTGACGCCCCCGGGAAAGACCCTGTCCCTCAAGCCGCACTGCCCGCCCTGTTCAGCACGGGCGTCTTTCCTCCAGGGGACTTCCGAAGTCCCGGTCACCCGCAAGGGCACTCCGCCACCCCGGGGCGCCCGCTTTCGCTGTGGCTGCGCCGGGACTCTCCCTTTGCCGGCACACTTGCTCACGGCCGCTCCCGCCGCCCCGTCCCGGGCACGATCCCGGCCTTTCCTGCTGGCCGCCGCAGCCCTCCCGTTGCTAGAATGCCCGCGCTTTCAGCAATTGCTCGTAGCGAGCCGGAACCCTGCCTATCGAACCAGATTCTTGCGGTCTTCCCCTGGCGAAGGCCGCCTTCTCTTGAGAGTTTTGCCCCATGCTGATGGCTTTCACCCTGAATAACGGACTTCTCGAGCAAGTCGCCATCAATGCCACCAGCGATCTCGTGCCCGGGGTGATCTGGGTGGACGCCATCGCCCCCACTGACGAGGAGCGCCAGTGGCTGCAGGAAGCCTACGCACAGGAACTGCCGACGATCGATGACATCTACGAGATCGAGGCCACCTCCCGCTTCTACGAGAACGAGTTCGGCCTGCACATCTGCTCCTACTTCCTGAACTACGCCGACGAGAATTCGGAAAACATCTCCGCCGCCTTCGTGTTCCACGGCGACCGCCTGTTCACGCTGCGCGAGGAGGAGCTGGCCGCCTTCCGCCTGTTCCGCCTGCGCGCGCGCAAGGGCCTGGTGAACCTGACCAACTCCAAGTCCATCATGCTCGGCCTGTTCGAGACCAAGGTGGAGAACCTCGCCGACATCGTCGAGCGTGTCGCCGCCGACCTCGAGAAAACCAGCCGCCAGGTGCTGGGCAATGCCGAGCATGACGACATGGAATCGGTGCTGACCGACCTCGCCCAGCAGGAAGACATCAACGGCAAGGTGCGCATCTCCATGATGGACTTGCAGCGCATGCTCTACCTGCTGCTGCGCTCGGGCATCCTCAATGCCGAGCAGAGCGAGCGTCTGCGCGACATCATCCGTGACTCCGAGTCGCTGATCGCCAGCACCAACTTCCTCTTCGACAAGATCAAGTTCCTGCTCGACACCACGCTCGGCTTCATCAACGTCAACCAGAACAAGATCATCAAGATCTTCTCGGTGGCGAGCGTGGTGTTCCTGCCGCCCACCATGATCGCCAGCGTCTACGGCATGAACTTCGATGTCATGCCGGAGCTGAAGTGGCAGCTCGGCTATCCCTGGGCGTTGCTGCTGATGATGGCCTCGGCGGTGGCGCCCTACCTGTGGTTCCGCAAGAAGAAATGGCTCTGATGGCGCGACGGGCCGGATGCCCGCGTTCGAGATGAAAAAGGCCGGCATTCGCCGGCCTTTTTCATGGGCGCCTGCAGGTCGGGCTCTCAGTCGCGGCGCAGGTGCTCGGAGACCGCGATGGGATTGGGATAGTTGAAGACCACGATATAGGAGGACACCACGAAGCTCAGGATGGCGGTGGCCTCAATGAGGTGGGCGGCATTGCGCCCGATCAGCCCCAGCGACACCGACAGGAAGGCGATGAGCAGGGAAAACTCGCTGATCTGGCCCAGGCGAAAGCCGACATCCCAGGCCAGCTGCGGAGTTTCGGAAAGGCGCCCGAGCAGGACGCGGAACACCAGCGGCTTGACGGCGACCACGAGGCCGGTGAGCAGCAACGCCGGCAGCCAGATCTCGGGCAGGACTCCGGTATCGAAGCTCGCGCCCAGGGCAAAGAAGAACAGGATGAGGAAGAAATCTCGCAGGGGGCGCAGGTTGAGGGCCAGGTACTGCGAGACCGGATGGCTGGCCAGGGTGATGCCGGCAATGAAGGCGCCCGTCTCGGCCGACAACCCGACGACATGAGCCAGCTCGGCCACGCCCAGGCACCAGCCGATGGTCATCAGGAACAGGTATTCGTGAAAGCGGTCAAAGCGGGCATACAGCCGCACCAGCACGTGCTTCACAAACAGCCAGCAGCCCCCCGCCAGCAGCGGCAGGCCGGCCAGGATCTTCGCCAGCACGAAGCCGCTGGCGCCGCCCTCGGCCATGGCGGCCAGGGCCACCAGGATGAACAGGGCGATGAAGTCCTGCAGCAGCAGCAGGCCGACCATGAGCTCGCCCATGTGCTTGTGGTGCAGCACGGTGGTGGGCAGCAGCTTGAGGCCGATGATGGTGCTGGAATTGATGATGGCGAAGCCCACTACCAGGCATTCGGTGCCGGTGAAGCCGAAGGCGGCGGCGACGCCATAGCCCATGGCGAAGAACACGGCGCTGGACAGGAGGGTGGCCCACGACGCCTGGCGCAGCACCGCCAGCAATGCCGCCGGCTGCATGTCGAGGCCGAGCAGGAAGAGCAGGAACATGATGCCGACCGAGGCCATCTGCTGAAGCGCATCAACATCGGTGACCAAGGAAAAACCGTACGGCCCGATCAGCATGCCCAGCACGATATACGCCATGATGAGCGGCTGCCGGCCATAGAGTGCCAGGGTCGCCAGCAGCGCGGCGCCGGCAAAGATCAGGAAGAAGGCAAAGGCCAGCGACTCCATGGGCACTCCGTGTCGGCGGGGTCAGGCCACCAAGCATACCCCGCCCGGCGGGCGGCGTGGCCGAGTCCGGCCAAACCCGGCATAATCGCGCGGCGCCCCTGCCCCGGCCCCGGCCCCGGCAGGCGCTTCAGGGATAGACACCATACGAGGTTATTCATGCGTTTTCAGGGACCGGCCCTTGGGGCCCTGCTTCTTGGCTTGGCTTGCGCCACCTCCTCTGTCCAGGCACTGGAACTGGATCCCGAGATGCTGAGCGGCCTTGTGCTGGGCGCCGGCCAGGCGCACAGCCGTTATGACAATACCGGTTTCGGGACCGCTCTCTTTGCCGATGCCAACTACATCCACGTCTTCCTGAACGGCGGGGTCTCGCACAAGGCCTTCGACGAGCCGGTCACCAACGGCTATGTCGGCGTCGGTATCTCCGGGCTGCTGCAGTTGCAGGTGGGCCAGGGCACGGAAGGCCCGGTCAAGCGCATCCGCACCGACATCAACATCTCGCGCATGATTGACTTCTTCGGCGGCCGCAAGCGCAACCGCTATAACCAGAGCTTCGGCACCCGCATCACCTTCACCTTCGCCGGTGAGGAGTACAGCGACGACCGCCGCTTCGACAACTTCCAGGCAGGGCTCGGCCTTATCTTCTGAGTCCGGATTGCTCCATGAAAAAAGGCCGCTTTCGCGGCCTTTTTCATTTCTGGCGCCCACTCCCTCAGAGGCGGAGCGACCGGTACCGCCCGGGGCGGGACGCCGGTCGCGGGCGGCCCTCCCCGCCGGCCTATTCCGCGCAGCCGATATCGATCGCCGGGCCGACCGGGTTGCTGCCGCAAACCGCACCCTCACGGATCCAGTTGAGTAGCGTGTTGTAGTCGGCCTGCCCCTGGGGGGTGTCGCGATTGATCACCACGCCGCCACCGTGCAACTGGCTGGTCGGCTTCTGCAGCAGGCGACTGTCCTCGGGGTCGCGCAGGTTCACACGCATCATGATGCGCTGGTAGAGCTTGATGCCGTCGCTGTCCACGCTGTCATCCCAGAACACGGGAATGCCCGGGGTAGAACCGTCCGCATGGCAGCTCGTGCAGCCGTTGCTGTCGATGAGCGGCCGGATGTCGTCGGCAAAAGTCAACGTCGTCTGGTCCGCCGCGACGCCGTCCACCGTGTAGGTGACGTAATCGGTATGGCTGCCGCGGGCATTGGTCACCGTGAGCGCCAGCACATAGCTGCCGGCGTCGGGCGCCTTCAGCACGGCGCGGGCGCTGCGGGCGTTGACGAGCGTGGCCGTGGTGGCGGCGGGGCTGGAGATGGCCCACTGGTAGCTGCCGGCAAAGGAGCTGGCGTTGCCATCGAGCTGGATCTCGGGACTGCGCACGGTGCGATCGGCGCCGGCACGCGCCACGGGACGACCCGGCGGGATCACCTTGCCGCTGCTGCTGTCGAAGAGTGTGGGCTCGGCCAGGGCCGCGGCGAGAATGGATGGCCCGCCATCCGGGTCCTTCCAGAAATTCTCGAAGTTGCGCAGTGACATGGGCATGATGCCGCGTTTGTACACGTAGTCGATGATGCGGCTGCGATTGGCCATGAACTTGGTATACGACGAGAAATTGATCGCATTGCCAAGATTGTCAGGGCTGTCGGCACCGGCAGCGGCACGGCCCTGCAAGGCATGGCAACCGCTGCAGTGGGGCGCCACGACGCGTTTGAACAGCAGCTCGGCGTTTTCCTGGCCGGGGCCGTTCTGCCAGCCGGCGGGCACGAAATCGTCCTGGAATTTACCGCTCGTAAAGTCGCCATTGTAGCGGCCGTTGATCATCTCGAGGGCGAAATCGGCCGACCACAGGCCGCGCGCGGTAGCGCCATCGTTGATGTCGCGCGTCGCCATCTCGACATAGCTGTCTTTCACCAGGCTGTTGAAAAAGCGCAGGCGATCTTCCATCTGGTCGCGGTGATAGCCATTCTGCAGCGAGTACTCGAGCTCGGGGACGTTGAGCACGTTGTACTTGGCCGAGCGCAGGGCCTGGGGCTGGAACTTGCCATCCGGGCCCAGCGGCAGGGTCTGGCCGCCATGACAGGCCCAGCACATGCCGGGCATGTGCTTGACGCCGCGGCCGTCGAGATCGGCGGAGGTCAGGCGGCGGCCCGCCACGTCATAGGTGAAGAACTTGGTGATCTTCATGGGGCCGTTGGTATCGGCCGGATTGTCCTCGTTGGCCGGACTGAATTCGATGGCGTTGGTGCCCTTGAGGTAGCGCACGTCCCTGTCAATCGCCGCGTCGACGTTGAGCGGACCGTAATTGCCCGGAGAGCCCGGTTGCAGCGCAACAATATAATTCTGAACGAAGAACGCAATGCGGCCGGTGACGCTGTTGCGCAACACGTACATGTCACGTCCGTAGCCCAGGTCGAGGGCATCACGGAAGGTGACATGCGAGATCGTGCTGTCCGGATCGTTGTCGTAAAAGCCGTTGCGCTGCTTCCACTTCTCCAGCGTGTCGCGCTCCTGATCGGCATCCACCGCGTCGTAGTAGGCCTGGGCATAGCTTGCCGAGCTGATCGGTGTCAGCGGCAGGTCGATCAGGTCGGATGCCGTTGCCACGACGCGGCCGTTGCTGCGCTTGAGGACAAGGCGCACGGGCACGCCGCTGCCGGAAGTGGCGGCGATGCGCAGGCCGCCGGCACGCGCCAGGGTAATGGTGCCCGGCACGGTGTCGGTGGCGCCGGCGCTCCAGCTGCGGTCGATGGTTTGCACGCTGCCGTCGTCAAAGGTGACTTCGGCATGATAGGTGTCGGCTGCCAGGCCGGAGGCCGCGCTGACCTCAAGTCGGTAATTGCCGGCGGCCAGGGGCGCCTGGGTATTGGGATAAGTGAGGAAGGAGTCGGGCACCATCTCCGGCACGGGCACCGTCTCGACCTTGGTGTCGCCCTCACCCATGCAACCGGCCAGCACCAGGGCCAACCCGAAAATCGCTGCGCTACGCATGATCAGAATCTCGCCAGCAAGCCAGCGCGCACGAGGACACGCTGGTAGTCATTGTCGCCCTGCCCGTTCACCTGCACGCCCTGCACGGAAAAGTCGGCGGAAAGGTGATGGCCGAAGGCGCGATTGAGGCCCAGGGTCAGGACATGGGTCTGTGCCTTCAGGCGGTAGGCGATCCAGCTGCCACAGAAGGTCTCATTGAAGGCCTCGTCGCTTTCCAGCGCCTCGCTGGCGCTGATCAGGCCGAAGATGTCGGCGGCCGGGGCGCCATTGCAGAACGACAGCTGCGCCGAGGAGAAGGTGTCGCCGCGCACGTGGCTGTAGCCGGTGTAGGCGCTCCAGCGCGGATCGATCTCGAAATCGCCATTGATGAAGACGCGCCCCTGGGTGCCATCGAAGACGGTGCCCTCGGAGCGGCGCTCGGTGGCCTCCAGTCCGTAGGAAACCCGGACTCGGTCATTGGCGCGCTGCGTGGCGGAGAACTGCGCAGCGTACACGCTGCTGTCACGCTGGCGCACTTCGTAGTTGTCGGTCTGGAGCGTGAGCGTGAGCTGGAGCACCGGCGCGCGGTAACCCTGCCCCGGGGCCCAGCGGCCCGTCACCTGGCCGCCCGCGGTGGCACGGTTCAATGTGTCGATCTCGCTCCAGGCCTCGCCTTCCAGAAAGGCGCGAAGATTGAGCGCGGTGCCGAAGGAAGGCTCGAAGGCAGCGGAGAGACCGGCGCCCGCTAGCAGGTTGTGGTCGTTCAGGGTGTCACGCTCGCGCTCGGCACGGCTGACATTGCTGTCGTGCGTGGCGGTGAGTTCACTGTCGATCACCCAGCGAGACTCCTCCGCAGCGGCGGTTCCCGCCGCCAGGGCCAACAGCGCGCCCATCCAGCCGGCGCGCCTTTTATCCATCTTCCCTTGTTTCATCGCGTCTGCTCCTTGCGGCGAAGCTGCAGCAGGGCCAGCGCCAGGAGCGCCAGCAGGAAGCCGTCGGTGCTGCCACCGCTCTGGCTGTCAGTGGGGGCCTCCGCCACCGACTCGTCTCGCGCCACCGTGGGCGCGCCGGTCAGGCGCAGACTGCCGTCCACGAGGCCGTCGGCATCGTTGGGGCCGCCATCGGTGAGGGTGAGCTGCACGCAGGCATGACCACTGGCCAGGCCCGGCACATAGCTGGCGCTTTGCGGCAGCGGGCACTGGCCGTCGGCACCTCGCGGCGCCGAGGCGATGCTGTCACCGCCGGCGGCGATAAAGCTGATCCAGGCGCCCGTGCGATCAAGCTGACGCCAGTCCACGCCCGGCAGCAGCACCACCGGCAGCGGCAACACGACATGGGCGACACGATTCACGTCGGAAAGGCCACGCACCTCGAAGTCGACAATCGCGCCAATAGCGGCGTGGTCCTCGTCGATGACAGGCGTGGCACCGGTGGCCACCTGCGTCTCGAAGATCTGGATGCCGGACTGCGACTGCGACTGTGCCGCCAGGGCGAAGCGGCCGGCGGCCAGACGCAGGCCACCATCGGTGACCGCCATCATGGGCCGGGTGCCGGCCTGCAGGTTCAGCGGAATGGACTCCGGCGACGACAGGCCGGTGACATCGAGATAGTCGAGCAGGCCGTTGCCGTTTTCATCGACGAGGCCTTCGCTGTCGTTGGCGATGCCGTCACCATCGGTATCTTCCCCGGAGAGCATGGGCGCGCTGCCGCCCTGCAACGACACCGTGATGCTGCGCGTCACCGTGAAGGCGCCGTCGGTCACAGTCAGACTGATCGTATAAAGGCCAGGCGCTGCCGCGGACGGATCGACCTGCACCAGGCAGGGATCAGAGCCGAAGCTCGTGGCCAGCCCCGGAGCCGACCAGACGTCGCAGTTGGCGGAGTCGGCGCCATTGGGATCGCTGACCAGTGCCGCCACCGCGAAGTCACCATCGTCGGCATAGACCACCTGGCGGATCTGTCCGGACTGCGAGACCTGCAGTCGCGCCTCGGGCGCTGCCGGCAGCGCAGTGATGCGCAGGGTGTGGCTGACCTGGCCGGCGCCGGCAAGGACCGCCTCGCCGCTGACGCCGGTCAATGTGAACACGAGGTCATGGTCGGCAGCGGGGCTGTTGAAGAGCGTCGTCACCGCGATGTACTTGACGGTCTCGGCGCTGTCGAACTGCAGGCTGGTCGCGGGCACAGTGTAATCCGCACCGGCGGTGGCTCCGCTGGCGCTGAAGGTCACCGTTACCGGATAGGCGGGCGCCACGCCGTTGAGCCGGACCGGCACATAGACGAGCTGTCCGACGCCGGCGACCTGGCTGCCACCCAGGGTCACGAGCGGCTTCACATTGACGGTCTGCGCCGCGGTGCCACGGTTGCCGGCGTTGTCGTAGGCTTCCCAGACGATCTCGTGCGCGCCGGGACGGAACAAGTAGGGATCGGGCGCGCCGTACACTTCCACGCCGTCGACGCTGTAAATGTTGGGCAGGATGGCGCCGTCCGGCGCATCAATGGCGCTGGCGTTGAGGTCCACCGGCGTGAGGTAGCCCGTGGCGGTCACATCGGCAACAGCCACCGGCGTCACCACGGGCGCCACGGAATCGTTGCTGATGCTGGTGCAGGACGTGTCGCCGCCGCAGGCGGTGTATTCGTCGAGGTTCGTGAGGCCGTCACCGTCCTTGTCCAGCGTGCTGTGGTCCTGCGCGACGGTGGTGCTGTAGCCGTTATCGATTTCCACGGTATCCGGCAGGCTGTCGTTGTCGTCATCCAGGTCGCAGGCGTCGCCTTCGCTGTCGCCGTCGGTGTTCAGCTGATCGGCATTGCCGGTGTCGATGCAGTTGTCGCTGTAGTCCTCGACGCCGTCACTGTCGTCATCTTCGATGGTGAATTCAAATGTGGTGGTGCCGGCCAGCGGCGCGCCTTGCGGATCGGTCGCGGTGACGGTGACGGTCCAGGTGCCGGGCACGTTGGCGCCGGTGCCGCTCCAGCTGACCTGGCCGCGCGTGGCGCCCGTGGCGACGATGCTCATGCCGGTGAGCGAGGCCACCGTTGGCGCCTTGGGCAGGGAGGAAATCGACCAGGTCAGGGTGTTGGCCGCGTCGTCCTCGTCCGTGGCGCTCGCCGTGAAGCTCGCAATGGAGTTTGTGCTGGTGGTCCGGTTGGTGATGGCGGAAACGACCGGCGCCCCGTTCACCGCATCCACGGTGACGCTGAAGGTCCGGCTGGCGGCCGCCGCGGCGTTCTCGCCGCCGTCCGCCACCTGCACCGTGATATCGCTGTAGACCTTGCCGGCCTGCGGGCTGCCCGCATCCAGGCTGGCCTGAGTCGGCGTCCAGCTGATCACGCCGACGTTGCTGACGGTCATGCCACTGGGCTCACCGCTGAGCGACCAGGTGAGCGCGCCAGTGCCGTTGTTCGCATCGTCCGGGTCGGTGACGAGGGCGCCGGCGTCCAGCGTGAGCATTGAGTCCTCGTTGACGGCCCGGTTGGAGACGACACCCAGGGTCGGAGCGACGTTGGTGCCGCCTACAGCGATGAGGAAAGTGTCCTCGACCGCGACAGTGCTGTTTTCCTTGCCGTCCTCGAGGCGCACGGTGACGGTCTCGGAGGCCAGCGCGGTATCGCCAGGCGTTCCGGTCAGCACGCCGGTCGAAGACAACGACAGCCAGGCCGGCTTGGCGACCGGCGTCCAGGTCAAGGCCGTGCCATTGTTGGCGTCGTCGACATCGCTGGCATAGGTGCCGAGGGTGTAGGTGAAGGGGCTGTTCTTGGTGGCGGTGTTGTCGGGAATGGTGGCAAGCGCCGGCTGGTCGTTCACCGGCGTGACCGTGACGGAGGCGGCGTAGTCGGAGGTGCTGGTGCCGTCGCCCACGCGCACGGTGAAGTTGTAGGTGGTGTCGGAGGTGGGGGAGTCGGGCGTGCTCGCCGCCGACCAGGACATGATGCCGGTGGCGGCCCCGATCGACATGCCGGTCGGCGCGCCAACCAGCGACCAGCTGTTGACGCCGGTATTGCCGCTGTAGGTGACGCTGAACGCCTGATCTTCGGTGAGGGTCGTGGTGCCAGTGACTCCGCTCACTGCGGGGCAGGCGCTGGTGCTGAAGGAGGTAGCCGAAGACGTCGAGACCGTGGCGGCGGATCGTACGCCGCGTACGCGGAACTCGTAATTAGTGCCGCAGGCAAGACCGGTGGCCGAATGGGTGATGGACTTGGTGGTGAGACCGCCACCGGTCCAGGTGGCGCTGTCGGTGCTGACCGTGGTGGCCGCCGACGAGGATGCGATGGTGTAGTAGGTCGCCGAATTGGTGTAGCTCGGAGCGCCCGAGATCCGCCACTCCACCACATAGCTGGTGTCGGCGCCGTTGTCGTTCAGCGTGGCCACATCGAGCGAGCGGCTGTAGCGTGCGGCTGTGCCGGTGGACAGGGTGGATACCGTGGGAGTGGTGCTCTGCAGCTTGCCGTTGGCGATCCAGGTGGAGAGCAGCGTCAGCTCGGCCTCGGTCACCTGCGCCGGCGCCCCCTGCGGCATGCGCCAGTTGCCGGCCACCTCGCCGTCATAGACGCCGTCGTTCCAGTCCGCGGCGTTGAGGGCCACGGAGGCATAGGTGGAGGCCCGGGCGAATGTATCCAGCACCACGTTCTGGTAGTAGATATCGGGCGTCCCGGAATGGCAGCCCGAACAAGCTGATTGGGAATTGCTGTCAAAGAAATTGGCGGCGACGCCGTCGCTGCCATCATAGGTAACGGTGGCCTGGGCGCCGGCGGCGACCAGCAACAGACTGGAGGCCAGAAAGCTGGCCCAGAAACGGGAAAACATGCGGTTTTCTCCCCTGAAACTCGAAAAGGCCGCTTCAGCTCATGCAAGCGGCCGGCCAAAGCCTGTGGCCCGGCTCCCTTTTTTGATTGGGGTCAATGATAGGAACAGCTCAGGCAAAAGCACAGCGCTTCTTATCGCGGGACAAGCGGTTGACCGGCCTTTCGCCGCCCCCTACCCCTGAAGAGGGAGGATGCCAAATTGCACCAATGAAGTGCGCCCCGGCCTTGCCTTTCGTCCCTTGACGGGCGGCTCCCCAAACCGTGGACCGCCGCTGGCCCCGGCTGACGGAGGCCATGGTATAACTCATCCATTATTCCGATAGTGGCCCCGCCGCTCCTGCTCCCGCCCAGACGCAACCCGACAAGGAGATCCTTTAATGGACCGTGATGACCCCCTCGCCGCCCGCCGACTGTTCCTGCGCCAGTTCCTGGCCACCAGCGGCGTGGCCGTGACCGGCAGCCTGCTGGCTCCCCTCGTGCATGCCTTCGGCAAGGTACCGAAGCAATTGCCACCCGGGCAGTCCATCTATGACATGCGTGGCAAGGTCATGGTCGACGGCCGTGTCGCCAGCCCGGGCACGAAAATCAAGACCGACTCCCTGGTGCAGACCACCAGCAACAGTTACGTGATCTTTGCCGTAGGCCAGGATGCGCACATCCTGCGCGAGAACAGCCGCCTGCAGCTTGAAGGGGCGGACGAGCTGGCCGACGCCATGCGCCTGCTCACCGGCAAGGTGCTGTCCGTCTTCGGCAAGCGCACTGGCGGCCGCAAGCTCGCCATCCGCACCACCACGGCCACCATCGGGATTCGCGGTACCGGCGTATACAGCGAGTCGCACAGCGATTCGAGTTACATCTGTACCTGCTATGGCCACACCGAGATCGTTTCCAACGCCGATCCCAAGGTGCGGGAGAACGTGGTCACGACCCACCACGACTCGCCGCGCTATATCGTCGCCAACCCCGAGGCCGGCAAGCTCATCCTGCCCGCGCCCATGAAGAACCATACCGACGAGGAGCTGATGCTGGTGGAGGCCCTGGTAGGCCGCAACCCGCCCTTCTCCGGCGCCGCCGGCTATGACACGCCGCGCCGCGGTTACTGAGCCGGCCGCCCCTTGCCTCACCCGCGCCCGCGCCCGCCAAACCAGCAGGCGCGGGCGTTTTCATTCATCACTCCATCAACTGCCGAGACCACGCCATGCAGGGATTGCTCCAGCGTCTGCGCGCCCAGCCGCGACTGCTATTCGGATTTCTGATCACCCTCGGCTTCCTGGCCGGCGTTGGCCTCGGCCACTTCGACGGCCTCGAGCGCCAGGCCTATGACCTGCGCGTGCGCGCCACGGTTCCCGACACCCTTGACGAGCGCGTGGTCATCGCCGACATCGACGAACGCAGCCTGAAGGCGCTGGGGCGCTGGCCTTGGAGCCGTGACGTGGTGGCGCGCACGGTGGACACGCTATTCACGCACTATGGCGTGCGCGTGGTCGGGTTCGACGTGGTCTTCGCCGAACCCGGTGACAGCAGCGGACTCACCCTGATGCGCGAGCTGGCGGAGGGGCCCTTGCAGGCCGACGCCGCCTTCCAGCAGGAATATGCCCGGCGCGCCCCCGCGCTGGATCATGATGCGCAGTTCGCGCGCGCCCTCGAGGGCCGCAACGTGGTGCTGGGCATGGTGTTCAGCCAGGGCCCGGGGGATGCGCTGAACGCCCTGCCCGCGCCTTATGGCACCCTGCCCCCGCAAGCCGTCGCCGCGCTGCGCGACTTGCCCCAGCCGCAAAGCCACACCGCGAACATCGACAGCCTCACCCGCGCCGCCCGCGTCACCGGCTTCTTTGACAATCCCCAGCTCGATCCCGATGGCATTTTCCGCCGCGTCCCGCTGTTCCAGCTGCAGGGCGACAAGCTTTATCCCTCGCTCGCGCTCGCCACCGTGCACATGGCCCTGGGCGCGCCACCGGTGGCGCCTATCTTCGGGAAGTCCGGCAGCTATGCCGCCCTGGAAGGCGTCCGGCTCGGCGACGACACCTTCATTCCCACCGACGCGCACTCCAACGTGCTGGTGCCCTGGCGCGGCCGCCATGGCGATGCCTTCAATTACGTCTCCATTATCGACATCCTCGAGAAGAAGGTGTCGCCGGAGGTGCTGAAGGATCGCATCGTGCTGGTCGGCACCACGGCGCCCGGCCTGCTCGACCTGCGCTCCACGCCCATCGAGAAAACCTATCCGGGAGTGGAGGTGCACGCCAACATCATCTCCGGCGTGCTCAACGACATGGTGCGCCAGCAACCGGCCTGGGTGCTGGGCGTGGAAGTAATGACCCTGGTGCTGGTGGCGCTGCTGACGCTGCTGCTCACCGCGCGCCTGGCGCCGGTGGCGCAGGTGCTGGCCAGCCTCGCCCTGGCCCTGGCGCTGACGGGCTTCAACCTGTTCGCCTGGAATCGCGGACTCGTGCTGCCGCTGGCCTCGTCACTGCTGCTGCTGGCCGTGCTCTTCACCTACATCATGTCCTGGGGCTATTTCGTGGAGACGCAGGGCAAGCGCTCCATCACCCGCCTCTTTGGCCAGTACGTGCCGCCAGACCTCGTCGACGAGATGGCCAAGCACCCGGAGGCGATCTCGCTTGAAGGCGAATCGCGCGAACTCACGGTGCTGTTCTCGGATGTGCGCGACTTCACGTCGATTTCGGAAGGCCTGTCCGCCACCGAACTGTCGGCCCTGATGAACGCCTACCTCACTGCGATGACAGGCCTCATCCACAAGCACCGGGGCACCATCGACAAATACATGGGCGACGCCATCATGGCGTTCTGGGGCGCACCGGTGCGCGAGGCTGACCATGCCCGCCACGCACTTCTGTCCGCCATGGACATGCAATCGGACCTGGCCCGGCTGGAGGATGACTTCCGCGCCCGGGGCTGGCCGCCGCTGCATATCGGCATCGGCCTCAATACCGGCCCCATGAACGTCGGCAACATGGGCTCCGAATTCCGCATGGCCTATACCGTGATGGGCGACGCCGTGAACCTGGGCTCGCGCCTGGAGGGGCTCTCCAAGAACTACGGCGTCACCATCGTGGTCAGCGACTCCACGCGCGCGGCGGTGCCGGACTTCGCCTACCGTTGCCTGGATTGCGTGCGCGTGAAGGGCAAGCTCGAGCCTGTGCGCATCTTCGA
>JAJFBF010000114.1 GCA_020697295.1 Moraxellaceae bacterium
CGGCCTGGGTGGCGCCGTTGAAGTCCGGATTGAAGGGAAAGCCCAGCTCCTGGCCCGCCTTGATGAAGAGCGCCGCCAGGGGGTTGGGCTCGGCCACGGCCGTGACGTTCAGCGGGCCGCCCTGCCCGTGATAGGCGTCGGCCAGCAGCTCATTGTGTTCCTGCGCCTTGAACAGGGGCAGAACGTCCTGCCAGGACCAGCCGGGGTTTCCCGCAGCGGCCCAGTCATCGTAGTCCTGCTGGTGGCCGCGGATATACACCATGGCATTGATGGAGCTGCTGCCGCCCAGTGTCTTGCCCCGGGGCGTGTAGAGCCGGCGATCCTTCAGGGCGGCTTGGGGCTCGGTGTTGTAACCCCAGTTGTGCCGCCCCTCCCGGATGAGGCCAATGACCCCGAAGGGAATATGGATCAGCGGGCTGGTATCCGGCGGGCCAGCCTCGATCAGGCACACGCGGCACGCCGGATTCTCGCTGAGCCGGTTCGCCAGCACGCAGCCGGCGGAGCCCGCGCCCACGATGATGTAGTCAAAGCTGTTCATTTATTCCCCATAGGCACGCGGCAGGTGACTGTCACAACTGCTCTGCACATGCGTCAGATGCCTGACGTTTTAATAATTCTGCCCGGCGCGCGCTCTGCCGCCACCGTGGGCCCGGATGGGCTGCCGCCCCTGGCCGGGCGCCGCTTGCCCGGCCAGGGTCAACCGTTAGGCCGCCTCGCGGTTGCGGTAGCGGGCGTGGAGCGTCCCGCCCGCGCCGAACAGCGCGTCCCGCCAGGTCTGCTCAAGAGCCTGCGTGTTGTGCTGGCAGGGGTGAAAGCGCTTGCCCAGGAACTCGGGCAGCTTTGGCAGGATGCGGGTGACGAAGCCCTGGCGACCAAACAGCATGTTCAGCCCGGCCACGTTGTCCTTCAGGTTGCCGAGCTGGCCGTCCTTGTACACCATCCAGCCCCAGGTGATGCCGAGCATGGGCAGCAGCACCGCCAGCGAGGCCACTGCCGCGACGGCGCGCTCGGCCTGGCTGTTGCCGATGGTCTCGTAGACGTCATAGGCCACGGCCTTGTGCTCGAGCTCTTCCAGCGCGTGCCATTGCCAGAGCGTGATCAGTTCCGCATCCGCCCTGGCCCGAAATTCCTCATCGGTCAGCAACTGCTCGGCCAGCAGCGCCGTGAAGTGTTCCATGAAGGTGGTGGCGGCGAGCCGGGTGCTGGGCGGCAGCTTGCCCAGCAGCTTCAGCGCCGCCGTCACGGTCCGCTCCGGCGTAGCCATGTCGAAGCCGCGCGCCGCCAGCAGGGCGTTGAAGAGGTCGTGCTCGCGGCCGTGGATGGCCTCCTGCCCCATGAAGCCGGCAATGCCCGCGCGCAGGCGCTCATCGGTGATCCGCTCGCGGAAGTGGCGCACGGACTCCATGAAATAGCGCTCGCCGGGCGGAAAGAAGCCCGACAGCATGGCGAAGAACAGCGTAGCGGTGGCGTTGTTGGCGAAGAAGTAGCGCGGCGAATCCGAGTTGAAATCGAAATCGATGTGGCGGGGCGGAATGCCGACCGCATGACCGCTGAGACGGCGACGACTCGACTGGGCAGAGACTTCATTCATGGTGCAATTTCCTCAAGTGATGACAGCGCAACATAATCAAACCGGTGTCAGGCGCCATGACGCCGGCACAATGTTCCTCTTCCCTGAGGGACTGCTCCGGGGCTTTTCGTCGTTGTACCGCTGCCAGGACAGACGTCCCTGACGACAGCGGCCTTCCTTGAAAAAGCCCTGTATCGAAACGCGCCGGGCTAGCCCGGCAACAGCGCCAGCAGGCCGCGCCGGGGGGCGCGCTCCTGCAACTCCTTGCCCTGCCGGTAGAAGCGCAGATGGCCATCGCTCAGAGGGCCGAAGCGGAGGGCCGGCAGGTCGCGCAGGTAGTCGTTCAGGTTCTGCCAGGGAGCCCGGCTGCCCTGGCGCGGCAGGCGATCATTGGCGCGCTGCACATACCCGGAACTTAGGTTGAGAAAGTTCGTCTCGGTGCGACAGTTTCCGGCGTCCACCGGCATCACCTGGTCGGCGCCGGCGGCGCGCATGTGGTTAAGCAGACGGCAGACGAACTCGCAGGCAATGTCGGCCTTCAGCGTCCAGGACGCGTTCGTGTAGCCGAACACGAGGGCGAAATTCGGAATGCCTTCCAGCATCACGCCCCTGTACATCATCCGCTCCTTCACCTCAGTCTTGCGCCCGTCGACGTACAGGTCGGCGCCGCCCAGCATCTGCAGGTCCAGACCGGTCGCGGTCACGATCACGTCCGCCTCCAGCCGTTCGCCGGATGCCAGCTCGATGCCCTTGCGGGTGATGGACCGGATGTGGTCCGTGACCACGGAAGCCTTGCCCTCGCGTAACACCTTGAACAGGTCGCCCCGCGGCACGGCGCACATGCGTTCCTCCCAGGGGTTGTAGCGCGGCTGGAAATGCCGCATGTCGAACCGCGGCCCCAGCTGCCGGCGCGCGGCGGCCAGCAGCAGCCGGCGCATGGCCTTCGGGCGCCGGATCGAGAAATTGAACACCGCTCGCTGCAACAGGATGTTGCGGGTCCGAGCCATGCGGTAGACCACCATCTCCGGCAGAAAGCGGCGCAGGCCTTCGGAAATGAGGTCCTGTGCCGGCACCGTGGCCACATAGGTCGGCGAGCGCTGCAGCATGGTCACGTGGGCGGCGCGGTCGGTCATGGCCGGCACCAGCGTGACCGCGGTAGCGCCGCTGCCGATGACCACGACCCGCTTGCCGCTGTAGTCGTAGTTTTCCGGCCAGTGCTGGGGATGGATGACGTCGCCGCCGAACTTGTCGAGCCCCGGCAGCGCGGGGGTGAAGCCGGCGTCGTAGTTGTAGTAGCCCGTGCACCCGAAGAGGAAATCGCAGGTGAAGACCTCCTCCTCCCCGCCGGCCTCCTCCCGGACCCGTACCGTCCAGCGCTTGTCCGCGCTGGACCAGTGGGCGCTCGTGACCTTGAGGCCGAAATGGATGTGCTTCTCCACGCCGAACGCCTGCGCGGTGTCCTCGATGTAGCGGCGGATCGATGGCCCGTCCGCGAGCATCCGGGTGTCGGTCCAGGGCCGGAAGCTGTAGCCCAGGGTGAACATGTCGGAATCGGAGCGTATGCCCGGGTAGCGGAACAGGTCCCAGGTGCCGCCCATGCGCTGCCGTCGTTCGACGATGGCATAGCGCATCCCCGGGCTCTCCCGGCTGAGATGGCAGGCGGCGCCGATGCCGGACAATCCTGCCCCTATGATCAATACGTTGACGTGCGGATGACTCATCATTTCCTCGTTAAACCGTTAACAGCGCTTGTCCAGCAGGTCCGTCGACCCCGTCACCAGCACTTGGTTGGTTGGTCGCCCGACCAAAATAAGGCCGAATTGTCGGGCATTTGTCAACCGTCCCAACGACGGGTGTGACGACGGCAGCCCCTCCACTGCCTCAGTTGACGCCCCGGCCGCGGCCCTCCCAGAAGGGCTGGCGCAGATCGGCCTTCAGGATCTTGCCGGCACCGCTGACCGGCAGCGGCTGGGCGCGTATCTCGACGCTGCGGGGCAGCTTGTAGCCGGCGATAAGGGCGCGGCAGTGGTCGATGATCTCCTCCGGCGTGAGCCGGGCCGCCGGCCTGGGCACCACGATGGCATGCACCGCCTCGCCCCACTGCTCGTCGGGGATACCGATGACGGCGCACTCCTGCACGCCCGGATGCTGGTAGATCGCCCCTTCGACCTCGACCGAATAAATGTTCTCGCCGCCGCTGATGACCATGTCCTTGGCTCGGTCGACGATGAACACGAAGCCCTCCTCGTCCATGTAGCCGAGGTCGCCCGTGTGCAGCCAGCCACTCCTCAGCGCCGCCCGGGTTTGCTCCTCGAGCTGCCAGTAGCCGCGCATGACATTGCCGCCGCGCGCACACACCTCCCCCACGGTGCCGGGCGGCAGCTCGCGGTCATCGCCATCGAGAATGCGCACCTCGACGCCCAGCGCGGCCTGGCCAGCGCTGCGCAGCCGCAGACTCCCCTTCACGTGGTGCTCGGGCGCCAGCACGGTGATGACCGGCGCGGCCTCGGTCTGGCCGTAGCCCTGGGTGAACTGCACCCCCGGCATCAGCTCCAGGGCGGCGGTGAGCACGGCCTCCGGCATGGGCGAGGCCCCGTAGAGCAGCCGCCGGAGGCTGCCGATGTCGTAGGCGGGCACCTTGCCGGAGGTCACCAGCAGGTTGACCATGGTCGGCACCAGCAGCGTATGCGTCACTCGCTCGCGCTGGATGGTGGCCAGCACCGCCTCGACATCGAAGCGGGGAACGAAGCTGTGCGTGGCGCCGGCCAGGGTGACGGCAAAGGTGCTGGCCATGTCCGCCAGGTGGAACATGGGCGCGGCGTGCAGATAGACGGAGGCATCGTCGTAGCCCATCAGGGGCACGACATTGAGCGCGTTGTAGACCAGGTTGTCGTGCGACAGCATGACGCCCTTGGATTTTCCGGTGGTGCCGCCGGTGTAGAACAGGCCGGCCAGCTGGCTGCCGCCGGCCTCCGCATCGGGCACCGGCGCGGAGGCGCGGATCAGCCCCTCGTAGTCCAGACAGCCTTCGGGAACGGCGCCCTCGCCCATGAACACGATGTGGTCAACACTGTGCAGCAGCGGACGCAGCACCGGCAGCAGGGCGGCAAAGGCGTCATCCACGAACAGCACCCGGCTCGCGGAGTCCTCCAGCGTGTAGGCGATCTCGGGCGCCGCCAGGCGGATATTCACCGGGTTCGCCGCGGCGCCGGCCCAGGCCACGGCGTAGAGGTATTCGAGGTAGCGGTCGCTGTTGAGCGCCAGGATGGCCACCCGGTCCTCCCGACCGATCCCCAGCCCCTGCAGCGCCCCCGCCAGCCGGGCCACGCGCTCGGCGCACTCCGTCCAGGTGCGGCGGCGGTTCCCGAAGAGGGTGGCGGTGCGCGGCCCGGCGGTCTGCACGGCGCGGCGCAGGGTTTGGGTGAGATACATGGACAGATTCTCCTGGCGAGGT
>JAJFBF010000059.1 GCA_020697295.1 Moraxellaceae bacterium
CGCGCGCGAACATTTCCGTCATGCGCTTGTGGGCGGCGTCGCGGCCCGTGTACATGGTGCCGGAGAGCAGCAGCGTCTCGCCCGGCTGCCAGGACTTGATGTCCTCGGCAGTCACGGTATCGAGGTTCACACGGCGCGATTTGCTGGCGTCGAAGGTGATCTTCGGCCAGTCCTCGAGCTTCGGCACTTCCAGTTCAGCAGGGCCGGAGCCGTCGAGTTCGAAGTGCACATGGCGGGTGGCGGCGCAGTTGGGGATCATCGCCACCGGCAGGGACGCGGCATGGGTCGGGTAGTCGCGGATCTTGATGTCGACCACGGTGGTCAGGCCGCCCAGGCCCTGGGCGCCGATGCCGAGCGCGTTCACCTTGTCGTAGAGCTCGAGGCGCAGTTCCTCGATGCGGTTCTGCGGGCCGCGTGCCAACAGCTCGTGCATGTCGACCGGGTCCATCAGGGATTCCTTGGCCAGCAGCGCGGCCTTCTCGGCGGTGCCGCCAATGCCGATGCCGAGCATGCCGGGCGGGCACCAGCCGGCGCCCATTTCCGGCACCGTCTTCAGCACCCAGTCGACGATGGAGTCGGACGGGTTCAGCATGGCCATCTTGGACTTGTTCTCGGATCCACCGCCCTTGGCGGCAACGGTGATGTCGACGGTATTGCCCGGCACAATGCTGTAGTGGATCACCGCCGGGGTGTTGTCCCTGGTGTTCGTGCGCTTGCCCGCCGGGTCTCGCAGGATGGAGGCGCGCAGCACGTTGTCCGGGTGCAGGTAGGCGCGGCGCACGCCTTCATTGATGGCGTCATCGAGCGACAGGCCGCCGAGGTCCCAGCGCACATCCATGCCGACCTTGACGAAGACGGTGACGATGCCGGTGTCCTGGCAGATGGGACGGTGGCCTTCCGCGCACATGCGGGAGTTGATAAGGATCTGCGCCATGGCGTCCTTGGCGGCCTGGTTCTCCTCACGCTCGTATGCCGCGTTGATCGCCTGGATAAAGTCCACCGGGTGGTAATAGGAGATGTACTGCAGGGCGTCGGCGACGCTCTGGATGAGGTCGTCTTTCTTGATGACGGTCATGGGGTGGACTCCAGGGAATGGCAACGAAGGCTGGCCTTGTGGGCCGGTTTCAGGCGGGCGGCATTATACACGAGCCATCGGGCGCCAGAGGCCGGCAACTGCCTCCACCTGATGAAGATCAACGCCAGGGCATTACCGCCCCCGGTTGGACCACTACGGTCAGCACGCCTGCCCCGGCCGCCACCATATGGGCTGCTCCGGCAGCGACTGGCATCACCCGGCGGGATGCTGCCGGATCCAGTCCAGGATCACTGCGGTCACGGCCTCCGGCTCCTCGCGATGCAGGAAGTGCCCGGTATTGGCCAGGCGCTGCACCAGGAGGCCCTTGTCGAAATCCTCTGCGCGCATGAGGCTGTCATAGAGGCGGGTGTCCATGCAACCATCGTGCTCCCCGGTCAGGGCCAAGGTAGGCACATTGATGGGCGTAGTGAGCAGGCGCCAGGACTGCTGCGTGGACAGCGACAAGGGCTGCAGCAGGCAGCGGTAGTACTGGGTGGCGGCATGGACCACGCCATCGGCTCGGAAAGTGGCCTTGACCTGCTCGATGTCCTCGGGCGTATAGCGCCAGTCGGGAGACCAGAGCTTCCAGAGCGTCTCGACAAAGGCATGGTCGTCACGCGCCACGATGTGTTCGGCGATGCGGGCGAACTGCATGAGCAGGATATAGGACGACTTCACGAGCTGCCCCGGCACCTCGGTCACGCCCACCAGGCTGCGGCGCAGGTGCGGGATGGCGAGGGTGGTCAGCGACGCAAACTTCTTCGGCTGCAGCGCCGCGGCCACATAGCTGGTGAGCGCGCCCCAGTCATGACCGACCAGATGGCACTGTTTGGCGTCCAGCGCCTGCATCCAGGCGAAGACATCCTCGGCGAGGTGGATCAGGTGATAGAGGTCGCGCGGCGACTGCGAGCCCGGCTCGTAACCGCGCAGCATGGGGGCGACGACGCGGTAGCCGGCCGCGGCGATGGGTTCGAGCTGGGCATCAAAGCTGTGAAAGTCATCGGGAAAGCCGTGCAGCAGCAACACCAGCGGGCCCTCGCCAAGGGCGCGGGCGGAAAAGCGCAGGTCACCGTTGGCAAGGGTCAGGGTTTCAATCGAGGCCATCAGGCATCCTCGGAAGTCGGGCCGGCGAACAGGCGGGCCATGGGCAGGCGCAGGGAGTCGTCGAGCCGCTCGTGGGCCGCCACCAGTACCGGGCGCAACTGCTCGATCCAGGGCTCGGGATCGGCCAGCGCATCCAGGTCGGCGGGAGTGGGCAAGGCCCAGGGCAACTCACGGTAGAAAGACAGGAAGTCGAGGGCGGCCAGGTCGCGAGACAGCACATAGCTGCCGCTGTCGGTCCGCCGGATCAGGCGCAGGCGCTCGAGCAGGGGCGCAAAATCCAGCCAGGCATCCTCTTCCTGCTCGCCCAGCACCGCCATGATCTCGAGATCACTGACGGCGCCGCCCACGCGGTGGCGCTCCCAGAATAGTTGCAGCACTTCCATCAGGGCCAGCACGGGATGACGGTGGCGCCGGCCCTTGAGCCGGTAGAGGGTCAGGGCGCGGCTGGCCTCCACGCCGAGCAGGATGATGGACCAGCAGAGATAGATCCACAGCAGGAAGGCCGGGAACACCGCAAAGGCGCCATAGACGAGCGTGTAGGACGAGAAATAACTGATGAAGATGGCAAAGCCATGCCTGGCCCCTTCGAAGAGGATGGCCGCCAACAGGCCGCCGAGCACGGCGGCGCGCAGGGGCACCTTGCAGTTGGGCACCGCCACGTAGAGCAGCGTAAAACCAGCCACCGTGAACCCGAAGGTAATGAGACGCATGCCGGGTACAAGGCTGTTGACCAGGCTGGCCGCCGAGCTGAACAGCTGCAACGACATCATGTAGGAGGACAGCGCAAAGGCGGCGCCGAGCAACAGCGGCCCCAGGCTGATCACCGCCCAGTAGCGCAGGAGGCTGGCCATGCCCTTGCGGCCCTCGCGGACCCGCCAGATCTCGTTGAAGGCCTTTTCGATGGTGACCAGCATCATGAGAGCGGTCACGAACAGCATGAGACTGCCGATCACGGTGAGGTGACCCGCCTGCCGGGAGAAATCCTGCAGGTACTGCTGCACGGCCTGGCCACTGCTCGGGATGAAATGCCGGAAGATGAACTGCTGCAGGGTATCGCTGACGGCCTGCATCGCGGGAATGGCGGAGAGGATGGCGAACGTCACCGTCATCATCGGCACCACTGCAAACAGCGTGGTATAGGTCAGCACCACCGCGTGCTGGTGGCTGCGATCATGCGTGAAATGCCGGAAGACGAAGCGGGAAAAGTCCCGGCCGCGGCGCAATCCCGCCGCGAGTTCATGACGCATGATGGCCCCTGGTCAGGCTCGACTTGTTTGCCGGCAAGTATTCCTGCCGCCCTACCCGCTGTCGAGTTTTTTGCAGCGGCCCCGGAGGCATCGCTACAATGCCGCCGCCCCCTGCCCTTGCCAGGGGCTCGGGGCCCGGAGGAAAGCCGCATGATCACCATTTATCACAACCCGCGCTGCTCCAAGTCGCGTCAGGCGCTGGAACTGCTCGAAGCCCGGGGCGAGACGCCCGTCGTCGTGCGCTACCTGGAAACGCCCCCGGATGCCGCCACCCTCAAGGCGCTGCTGCGCGCCCTGGGGCTGCACGCGCGGGAGTTGCTGCGCACCGGCGAGGACGAGTACCGTGATCTCGAGCTGGCCGATCCCGCCCTGGGAGAAGACGCGCTGGTCGCCGCCATGGTGGCGCACCCGCGCCTGATCGAGCGCCCGATCGTGGTCAAGGGCAAGCGTGCCGTGATTGGCCGCCCCCCCGAGTCCGTACTGGAGTTACTCAAATGACGCCCCCTTATGTGCTGGTCCTCTACTACAGCCGTCAGGGCGCCACCGGCAGCATGGCACGCCTGATCGCCCGCGGCATCGAGGCCGAAGGCCTGGAGGCGCGGCTGCGCACGGTGCCCGCCGTGTCGGCCGTCTGCGAAGCCACCGAGACTGACATCCCCGAAACCGGCGACCTCTACTGCAGCTTCGACGACCTCGGCGGCTGCGCCGGCCTGGCCCTTGGCAGCCCGACCCGCTTCGGCAACATGGCCGCCCCCCTCAAGTACTTTCTCGATGGCACTAGCGGCCTCTGGGTGAACGGCGCCCTGATCGACAAGCCTGCCGTGGTCTTTACCTCGACCAGCTCCCTGCACGGTGGCCAGGAAAGCACCCTGCTCACCATGATGCTGCCCCTGCTGCACCACGGCATGGTGGTGCTCGGCCTGCCCTATTCCGAACCCGGCCTCTCGCGCACGGCGGGCGGAGGCACGCCCTATGGCGCCAGCCACCACAGCGGCAGCGACCATGGCCGCGACCTCGACCCCCACGAAAGCGAACTTTGCCTCGCCCTCGGCCGCCGCCTGGCGCGCCAGGCCAAGCTGCGCCTGACTTGAGCCCTGCCATGAACCCTCTTGAAAAACTGCGTTACGGCCGCCTGGCCTCCTTCTCGCTGCTGGTCCTGCTGATGGCCTTCATTGCCGTGGAAACCCTGTTCAAGCCCCTGCCGGCAACGGCCATGCTGTTCCTCATGGGCGTCCTGCTGCTGCCCCTGGCCGGCTTCCTGCGTCCCACCTGGCGTGGCAGCCCTGACAGCGCCATCTGGCTCAGCCTGGTGCTAATGCCCTACTTCTGCTGGGCGGTCCTGGGCGCCTATGCTCCGGGCCTGGACGGCATGCTCGCCCTGCTGCGCGCCCTACTGATCAGCGCCTGCTTTACTGCCCTGATGCTCCTGCTGCGCTGGCGCCGCGCCGCCACCACCGCCTGAGTCATCCCTCCCCCTGCCGGCTTGTCTTTCCCGCGCCATCCACAGCCTATAGACTCAGTCCAACAGCCAGAAAGCGGCACAGGAAGTGCCGCCACGCCTGACGCCCTGCCAGGGCGCAGGACGGGAGCCCGGGACAGGCCCCCTTTTTCTTTATTGACGTTTTTTTGCAGGGGTTATCGCATGCCACGCCTCACCCTTACCGGCCTTGCCGTTGCCCTCAGCCTCGCCGGCTGCGCCTCGGGCCCTGCCACCCTCACCCAGCAGGAGCTCCAGGCCGCCCAGCAGAACGGGAACCTCGAGTCCGTGTATGACCAGTACGCGCTCCGCCTGACGGGCCAGAAGCTGAATACGCCTGAAGGCCAGAAGGCGGTTGCCCAGCTGAACGATATCGGCGCCCAGCTCGCCCGCAAGCTCGAGCAGGAGATCCGCAGCGAGATCAACCAGCAGGGCTCGGCCAGCGGCCTGGTGCCGCTGCCCATCATTGACGCCCAGATTGCCCGCCTGCCGCGCATGCAGAAATGGTCCCCTGAAAAGCACAGCCGCCTGGCCACAGAGCTCAATGAACTACGCGGCCGCATCCAGGCGCGCATCACCTCGCAGCAGAACCAGCTGGCCCGCTTTACCGAGAACGAGCTCGGCCAGCGCGTCGCGGTACTCGGCGACCTGGCCAAGCTGACCGGCGATGATCGCTACAGCCGCGAAAGCACCGACGTGGTCGCCACCTTGCGCCGCAAGGCAGACGAGGCCCTCAAGAACGAGCAGTACGGCGAAGCCAAGCAAGCCCTGACGGCCCTGCAGCAGGTCACGCCGGAAGACACGACCCTGGGCAGCCAGCTGACGCTCGCCGATGCGCGGCTTTTCGAGAAAAAGTTCTGGGACAGCCTGGCCGATGGCAAGCTCGACGATGCCTACACCCAGTTCATGAGCCTGTCGCAAACGCCCGAATTCCCGGAAATCCTGAAGCGGCTGTCCAAGTCTTCCGATGACATGGTGGCCTATTTCACCGCCCAGGCCGGCGCCGCGATCAGCGAGAACCGACTGGCCGACGCCTACAAGCTGCTCAACCAGGCGCGCGACTTGCGTGCCCGCACCGGCGCAGCGGCCGCTCCGCGCGGCCCCCAGGAAGAAGCCTTCCAGAAAGTCGTGTTCACCCGCTACCAGGATGCCATCAAGGCCGGCCATACCGGCCTGGCCCTGGGCTACCTCAAGGTCGTGGAACGCTTCAATCCCGACTACCCGGGCCTGCGCGCCAGCCTGCGCACCACGCTCGACACCACCCTGACCAAGGCCACCAAGCGGGTCAGCACGGCCGCCTTCACCGACGCCGCCGGCAATGCCGAGTTCGGGGGCGCCGTCGCCGCCAAGGTGACCCAGCATCTTTTCGACAAGATTCCGAACGACATCCGCATCATCGAGCGTGACCAGTTCCAGGCCATCCTGCGTGAGAAGGAAATCGGCGCCTCACAGAACAATGAGCTGGCCAGCGCCGACCTGCTGATCCAGGGCAAGATCCTCGAGTCGCGCGTGGACACCACGGAGAACCGCAGCAAGAAGACCCTGCGCGTGGTCACCGACACCTCGACCATCTCCAATCCCGCCTACGAGCAATGGGCTGCCCTGCCCGAGGGGCAACGCAGCAAGCTGGCCGAGCCGGCGCGCATGGTGACGCAGGAAAAGAAGGAAGACATCACGATCAACCTGCAGATCATGCGCAAGGTCGGCATCATCTCCGCCTCCTATCGCCTGGTCGAGGCGCGTACCGGCAAGGTGCTGGCGACCGGCTCCGAGACCGCCAAGGTCGAGCACACCGATGAAGGCAATGAAGGCATCGAGCTCGGCCAGTTCCGCATGCCCTTCAAGCTGGCCAGCCTCCCCGCCGACACTGAAATCCTGCAGAAGCTGACCGAGAAGATTTCCGGTGTCATCGGCGAAAAGCTGGTGGTGGAGCTGAAGAATCCGGAAATTCGCTACGCCGAGTCCGCGCGTCGCTACGATGAGGAAGTCGACGCAGTGATGGCGGCGGAAAACCAGGCCTATGCCTTTGCCCTCGCCACCCTGAAAGGACAGGATGCGGTTGCCCAGCGCCTGGCCCTTGAGCAATACGCCCTGAAGGCGCCCTGAGCCTGAATCGCTGCCCCAGGAAAAAGCCGCGCAAATGCGCGGCTTTTTCTTGCCCGGGAACAGCGTGCCCGCCTAGCGGGCTCGCGCCTGCCGCAAGCCTTCGCTGGCCTCCCGATTGCCCGGGTCGAGCTTCAACACCTGTTCATAACGCTGGATGGCGGTAGCCGCATCACCCTCCTCGAGGGCGCCCCGGGCGCTGCCCAGCATGCCGCCGATGCGCAGCCGCGCCAACGCATCGGGCGCCGCTGCGGCAGCCTGCACCACTTCGCCTGAAGTTGCGCGAACCTGCGGAGGAGGCGCGACCCGCACCGGGGCTTCTGCAGCCTGCAGCGCCGGGCGTTGCACAGGAGCCCCCTTGCTTGCCGCAATCCTGGCGGCGGTAATGGCACGCTGCAGGGCCGGATGCCCGGCCTCACCCGGCTCGATGGCACTGGCTTGCGCGAGCAGGCGATCGGCCACCTCAAGACGCCCCTCATCCACTGCCGCATAAGCCTGGGCCTGGAGGGTAGTCACGATCTTGCGGATGCCGGCAGTTGCCTCGGGGCTACCCGGCTGCATGGCCAGCACGGCGCGGTAATGCGCGAGCGCATTGTCCGCAGGTGGACTGACCAGGGCGTCTCGCGCCAGCGCCGCGGCGCCGGCCTCCAGACCAGTTCGCACCTGCAGGGACAGGGCGTCAGCTTCGGTCTGGCGCAAGGCCCACCAGCCCCCGCCCCCCGCGAGCACGACCGCCAGGCCAATGACAATCACCAGCCCGCCCCTCGCCGACGCAGGCTTTGCATCCGGCTTTACAGGCTCATGCACCGCAGGTGCCGGCTTCTCCATGGGTACTGCGGGCGAGGCCACCGGACTCAGCACCGTCGCTCCGGCATCGTCAGCAGCGGGCGCAGGGGTCGCCGCAGCCGCTCGCCGCAGTGAAGGCCGCAGCAAGGTCTCGCTTTGCGAAGGCGCCGGTTCCGCCGCACTGAAATCAAAGCTCTTTTCCAGCGCGTCGATTTCCCTGATCACCTGGGCGCCGCTCTGGGGACGCTGCCCCGGCTGTTTGGCCAGCAGGCGGTCAATCAAAGGCTGGAAGTGCGCGAGCCGACCCTCGAGCCTGGGCACGGGGGCATTCATGTGCATGATGCCAAGGGCAATGGGGTCGCTGGCCTCGAACGGCAGGCGACCGGTCAGCATCTCGAACAGCACGACTCCCAGGCTGTAGAGATCAGAGTCGGCATCCAGCGCCTGTGCCCTCGCCTGCTCGGGACTCATGTATTTGGGGGTGCCAGCCACCATGCCCATCTGGGTCAGATTGGCATCACCTTCAGTGGCCTTGGCGATCCCGAAGTCGGTCAGGACGGCGCTGCCATCGTCGCGAAACAGGATGTTGTCGGGCTTGATGTCGCGATGCAGGTAACCCTTGGCATGTGCGAAATCAAGGGCGCGCGCCACATCGCGCGCAATGCGGAGCGCCTCCGCCACGTCCACGCCCTCGCGCAGGCGCGCCTTGAGATCGCCGCCGGGGTGAAACTCCATGGCAATGAAAAAGATGCCATTGAGTTCATTGACGTCATACACCGCTACGATATTGGGATGGGAGATCTTCGCGACGATCTTCGCCTCACGCATGAAACGCTCGCGAAAGCCCTCGTCCGCCGACAGCGCCGGGGCCATGACCTTGAGGGCAATATCACGCTCGAACTTCTGCTGCTCCGCCAGGTAAACGGTGGCCATGCCCCCCCTGCCCAGCGTGCGCTTGATCGTATACCCGGGGATTAAAAGCTCGCTCATGAGTGCCTATTTTGTCGTCTGGTGGAGCCAGGTGCGGAACGCTTCCCGCTCCTCGGGGCTGCTACGGCTCCAGATATCCTTGAGGAGATCCGTATTGGTGACCTCGCGCTCGCCCTCAGGACGGGACTCGAAGGCCTTGCCCAGGGTGTCGATGAGCGACGCCTCGGCAAAGGACTTGATGGGCATCGAAACCACCGCCTCGCCCCCGCCAGGACTCACCAGACGGAATTCCGGGGCTTTTGCAAACCGCCGGGCTCCGTCGAGCTCACGTTGCAAGGGCACCTCCAGTCGGTAGCGTCCTCCCGCCACCGCACTGAAGCGCAGCGCCGCCTGGCGGGAGCGCACCACCTCATGCTCCTCGGAGTTGACCTGGAACAACTGGACGTAACGCAGGCTGAAGACATGCTCACCGGGCAGCAGCGCCAGTGTGGACTGGCTCCTGAGGAAGCTGGGCGGCGGCTCGCGCCCATCGATGGCCATGACCTGGATCTGCTCGGGGACCTCAAGCAGCGCGACCTCGCCGGCAGGGCGGGCCGGGCCTTCCCAGGTCTGCTGGGGAGGCTGCGTCGAACAACCCCCCAGCAGCGCCAGGGCCGCAGACAGGAGCAGGACCATGAGGCGCGACAGATAGGTCATGAAATCCCCGGTAACCGTGAAAGAATGAAAAAAGGCCGCAATGCGGCCTTTTTATCAGAGCCTGCGCAGGCGTCGCAAGCCAAGCAGGGAGAGAACAAGGCCGCCCAGCAAGTCGAAACTGCCAGCGCCCCCGCCGTGGTCAGGATCCTGGGCGTCGGTATAGATGGTAACAGTCGCCGAGTTCGAAGGTTGCCCCTCCAGGTCATGGACACGATAGGTAAAGCTGTCTTCGAAGGGCGCCATATTATTCTTGGCAATATACCGCAGCGGTGGTGTCAGGCAGATCCGGGGGATGGCCGAACTCCCCGGGCACACTCCCGAAGTAGTGCCGACTACCTCACCTAATGCTGGCGGCCCATCGATCTCGATCGGGTAAAAAGTTGCCCAGGCGGTTTCAGGGCCCCAGGTAAAAAGCGACCGATCCGTGGGCGCGTCGGGATCCGGGTGCGCTACAAGCCCGTATTTGCCATCCCCTTCATCGTTGTCATTGATCATCGGATCAAAGGAAATGGAGGTGGTGCCCACCGGCCGCAGGTAGGCGTCATTCAAGGCATTGGGGGGAGCATTCCTGATTTGCACCGTCACCGTCGCTGTCGCCACGGAGGTGCGTGGCTCAGTATCGACCACTTGGTAAGTACAAACCACAGGCGCCGCCTCTCCGGCCAGGAGACCGTCATTGCTGACCACCATCTTCCCGGCATTTTCACTGCCATCATCAGCAATCCACTCGCATTTACCGTATGCACCGGATGAATCCCCGCCGGGGACAAATACCACGGGAGGGCTTGCCTCATTGACCACGGTCGCCGGATCATCCGGCGTATTGGGGCTGAACTTGTAGGGGCCCGTAGTGTCATGCTCGCCAAAGGAATCGTTCTCCAGCACATCCACTATGGCCACGCGATCCGTCTTGAGCGAGTTGATCGCCGTGTCGTCCCGGGGCGAGGCCTGCAGGCGCTCCACCGCGCCAATATCACACAGCGCACCACTCCTGCGCGGAATATTGCGTTGATCGCTCACCACGCAACGCACCAGCGGCTCGCCATTGTCCAGAATCTGCGAAGCCGCAGACAACTTTGGCAAATAATAATCGGTGAGCCCAAAGGGAGCGCTCGCGATGGTGGCAGGGTAATAATCTGACGAATCCGGAATGGGAACCAGCACATCCGTCAGCGGCGTGAGCAGCGGAATAAAGGAATTGCCAGCGGCCGCCAGCAGTGCAGTGCAACTGCCATCATTGTCGATAGCATTGTTGGCGCCGCTCGCCGGCGTCGACTCCATCCAGTAGACAGCGGCATCCGGGTTGTGGCAAATCGGCCCCGCGCCTGCAGTATCAAAGGCAGCAAGAAGAGAGCTATTGATCTGCACGGAGCCGACGCCGTTTATGGCGAGTACATGACCCACCTGTTCCGCGGCGGTGACATAGCTCAGACTGACGATACCCAGGCCTACCGGCGCCCCCTGTACATAGGTGATCGCTCCCGAGCCAATGCCCGATGAGTTACCGGACAGGGTACTGGCCGTCAGGCTGGCGCTCGTATCGCCGCAAATTTCGATGGCGCCCGCACCATTGACTGAAGTATTGCCGCGCAGGAGGGAGCGAGTGACCGAGACGGAGTGCTGAACATGCGGACTGATGCCCACGGTGCAGAGCATAGCTACGGCACCGCCCTTTTGGTCGGCACGGTTTCCCTCCAGGGTCGTGTCCGTCAGCGTCAGCGCGGACCCCTCTCCTCCCAGATAAATAGCGCCGCCGTTGCCGCTGCCGGCGCCTGAACCAACTGCGCGCCCGCCCCGGACGATAACGTTATCGAGAAGAATTGCGCTGGCGGCGAATATAACGCCGCCGTTATCCGCGACTGAAGTAGGGACAGCCAGAGTAGGACTGGCAGACCCGACAAGAACGAGATCCTGAAGAGTCAAGGGAGCGGTTGAGTTGATAATGCGGCTGTTACTGCTTGCGACGATGTAAGTACCGGTCTTGCCCACCGCCGCAGCCACATCCACATAATCCGGCCGGAACCGTCTCGGGGCTGTTCCTGTCAGGGGATCCACCTGCTCGTCATGCACAGCCTTCTGGCTGTCCTTGCCAACGATGAAAGTCTCTCCGCCAATCTTGAGCTCCCCCCGCGTCAATACATAAGTTACCGGTTCCAGCTGGATCAGGTTATCAGTGAAAGCGTTGCCTGCGGGACAGCCGCCAAAGGGCTTTTTCGTACTGATTGCCTTGACCGCCTCGCGCAAGGAGCAAGCGGCGGAGTTGGCGCCATCCTCATCAATGTCCGTAGTCACATTGATGGTCGAGACCAGGCTGGCCCGGGGGACACCCGCAGCCAGCACCAAAAGGCCGGCAAGCAAGGGGCGGAGATATTTCATACCTTTCCTCCACGCCGCCAGCCCAGACCCAGCGCGGCCAACAGCAAAATACTCCAGGCATCCAGGGCTCCACTGAGCTTTGAGCTCGTCATCACGCTGGAAGGCTCTACGATAACCACCGCTTTCAGCAAGCGGCTGCGATCAGAAGGATGCGTATTCAAAATACTGATGGTTGTGACGACCCGGATGAAGAACCGGTCGAATCCATGGAAGTCGCTGCTCGGCCGGTAGGTGTAGTTACCCACCGCTGTAAAGGCAACCACACCGCGATCCGGGCCTTTCTCCACCCAGGGGCAGCCGGGCACTCCCGGCTGATAGCTGTCAGGAACGACGACCGTCGGATCGGGTGCCAGCAGGGGGGGAGGAAAAATGGCGGCTGGCGCCGATCCCAGGGTGAGAGTCACCGCGGCAGGGCATTTCCCCACTGACAGCAGGACCTCATCAGCGAGATCATCACCCAGATACTGGGAATACAATTCGCCGTAGCCGATAACTCCACCGGTAGCGATCTGACTGCCCGTTGCGACGGCCTGCAACTCGACAGCCCCGATATCACAGGCAAAGGCAACACGCTCCTTGCCGCGCTGGTCATTGCTGGGACAGGATTCAACATCGGAGGAGCCCACCTTGGTCGATCCCTTGTTTATGATCGGGGAGGCCCCGATCAGCAGGGCGTCGTCGTCATAACTCTCAAGCACCCGCGGCATATGCACGAATGTGGCGCCGGCGTGATCCGCCAATGGGCAGAGCACTCCAAAGAGGCTGAGGCACTTGCCCCCCACCAGGGTGGCCATCAACTGGCTCTCGTCACCCGCGTTGTTCGCGATACTCTGATTGCCGCTGAGCGGGCAGGACCCCGCGCTCAACACCAGATTCTTCAGCATCACCGGGCCAACCGTTACAGCCGGCGGAATCGGGAGATTCCTGCAGTCATCCGCAAGTGCCGAATCAGGATTGGCGGCAAGAATTGTGTTGTAAACCGCCACATCCTCGCCATTGAAGTCCAGTCCTCCGCCCGAATTCAGGACAATGGTCGAGGCATTGACAACGGTCCCCGCGCGCAAGGAGAGGGCAAGGCCGGTATTGCCGCTGACCGTGACATTGGTGAGACTGGAAGCAGACAGGCCGCTCGGCACCGTGCTGGCTGCGACCTCGACTACGGCGCCGCTGCCAGCCGGGGCATTCAGCACATTTCCCGTCAGCAGACTGCCGATCAACTCCACTGCGTTGTAAGCCGAATAAACGGCGGCGCCCTGATCAGCCCTGCTTGCCCGGATTTCACTCTGATCCAGGTACAGCCCGCCTTCCGCCGTCAGAAAAATTGCCCCGCCCTTTTCCGCGGCGCCGTCCTGAACCAGCACATCAGTCAGAAACAAATACTCACTGCTGAAAAGGACGCCACCATTATCCTCCGTCCCGGTCAGCCCGCTGGTATAACTCAGGAGATATTCATCATAGCCAGCACCAAGCGGGTCATTCTTGACGTCAGTATTGTCATCTGCTGGCGGAGCGCAGTCCGTAGCCGTAGCGCAACCGCCCTTGATGACCATTTGGGTGAGACTGACAGCAATCCTTCCTGGAATAGCAAAAACCGCCACCTTGAGAGTTTCCGGCAGGGGGGCGCTTTCTGCGCCGATTACGGCATTGCTGAGGGTATCGATTTCCTGCCGCGTATACGTGAGGTGATGCACCCCATCGATACCAAAGCTCAGTCTGGCTTCCCAAGGCATGTCGCTGGTGGACATCGCCACCTTGGTGCGACCAACCTCAACCGGATCGCCTTCTTCGGGATTGGCATACACCCGTACGAGATAGCTGTGCGGCGGCACGTCAGTAGCGGGCGGCACTGGAACCACGCCAGGCAAGCTCCCCTCCACGAAGGGGGATGCATCGCTGGTGAGGTAATCGCCAGCAGGGGCCGTGTCAGAGGTCGCCACAAGATTGAAGCGAGCAGCATCTGATGCACAGGTCACCGGCGCCTGGGCACAGGCGGGTGGCACATATTGGGGATTATGGTTTACCACGAAGGCGCGGTGCGCACCCATGACTTGCACGGTCGTCACCAGGCCCGGCCTACGCCCCTCGCCCTCGATTCTGAGGGGGGCGGCGATAGTAATGGAGCTGCCCTGAATCAGGTAGGGAGAGGCATTCGCCGGCAACTTGATAAGGGCCGAGGAGTCGGGGAACTCCGTTTTGCACCCCTGAAAACCATCCTCAGGCTGTCCGCGATTGAAGTACTCGACAGCCTCGCGCAGCGAGCACAGCGCGTTATCCGCGAAATCATCACTCCGCGTGTTGACAGTAAGGGTGTCTGCGCAGGCCCAAGGGGCCGAAAGAGCGAGAATGACGAGTAATAGGCTCTCTCGGGGCCAGGACATGGAGGTGCTCTCCTAAATTCTTGTTTTTCTGAGGCAATCTTGCGTCGGAATAGTAACCGCAGGCTTTGTGGGCCAGCTGTTGCTTTTTGTTACCTGCAAGCGCGGCCGTACTCTCGCATATCCGGCGCCGGGCGGGCAAGGCCAGCCGGGCAGGCGGGCGTGCTCCGGGAGTCATCCCGCGCACATCCCCCTACGGTTCAGGCGGCCCTGCCAACGCCGCCGGCGCACTCTCCAGGACCTGCCTTACAAAAGGGATAGTCAGGCGCCGGCCCGCCATCAGGGAGTAGCGATCAAGGTCGGCGAGCAGGGCCAGCAGGCGGCCGGGCTCGCGCGGGCCGCGGCTGAGGAGGTAGCGCACCACATCCGGCTCCAGCAGGAGGTCGCGACGGCGGGCGGCGGCCTCGATCAGCGCCAAGCGACTGGCGTCATCCGGCAGCGCCAGCACCCAGCGCGGAGCCTGCGCCAGCCGGGAGACCAGGTCGGGCAGGCGGAAGCCGCAGCTACCCGGGGCATGGGCTGCGGAAAAGAGCAGCCGGCAACCCGAGGCACGGGCACGATTGAAGAAGTGAAACAGGGCCTCCTCCCAGGCAGGGTCCCCGGCCACCCGCTCAAGGTCGTCACAGGCAACGAGATCCTGGGCCTCCAGGCCCTGCAGCAGGCCAGGATCCTCGCGCGACAGCTCCGCGAGAGGCAGCAGCACGGCACTCATGCCCTGGCGCTCGGCCTCGCCGCAGAGGGCGGCCAGCAGGTGGCTGCGACCCTGGCCGCTCTCGCCCAGCACATAGAGAAGCCCGCCAGGGGTCGCCAGGAAGCCGTCCACGGCCGCCAACAATCCGGCCCAGGCCGGCGCCGCAAAGTCGGAAAGCCGGGCATCGGGCCGCGGCCGCAGGTTCAGCAGCAGTTGCTCAACCGCCCGCATCACTTTCCTCAATCACAACGTCCGGCGCGGGGGTGCCCTGATAGAGGCGGCTGTGGCGGTAAAGGACATGACCATGGCGCAGCAGCACCATGATCACGGCCGCGACCGGCAGGGCCAGCAACATGCCGACAAATCCAAAGAGCTGCCCTCCGGCCATGATCGCGAAGATCACCGCCACCGGATGCAGGCCGATGCGGTCGCCCACGAAATAAGGCTGCAGGACCCAGCCCTCGATGGCCTGGCCCACGGCGAACACGGCCCACACCATGAGGACACTGTTGAAGTTGCCGAACTGGATGACGGCCGCAATGGTGGCGGCCACGATGCCGATGGCAAAGCCGAAATAGGGAATGATGCTGCCCAGTCCGGCGACCATGCCGATGATGAGCGCCAGTTTCAGTCCCACGACGCCCAGGCCGATGGCATAGACCAGGGCCAGGGAAATCATGACCAGCAGCTGGCCGCGCAGGAAGGCGGCCAGCACCTCGTCGCATTCGCCGGCCAGGCGGCTGACGGTGGGTTCGATATCGCGCGGCAGCAGGTCGCGGAGGCGCCGGAGCAGGCTGTCCCAGTCGAGCAGGAGATAGAACGTCACCACCGGCACCAGGGCCAGCGCGCCCAGCAGGCCGATGATATTGAGGCTTGAAGCGGCCATCTGGGACAGCACGTTGCCGGCCACCTCCCCTGCCTCGGTCCAATACCCGGAGAGCCACTCACCGATGAGTTGCATGTCCAGGCGGGGAATATCGATATGGAGATGGCTCTCCAGCCAGGGCGTGGCCTCGCGATTGAACCAGCGCAGCAAGGTCGGCAGCTTGGCCTCCACGTAGAGCAACTGCTTCCAGAGCATGGGCGTCAGGAAGGCCAGGGCCAGCACCACCACGCTCAGCAGGGTGAAGAAAGACAGGCTCACCGCCCAGGTCCGGGGCATGCCCCGGCGCATCAGGCGATTGACGAGGGGATTGCCGAGATAGGCCAGCAAGGCGCCAACCGCGAAAGGCATCAGGATGGGCGTCAGAAGGTACAGCAGGACGCAGAGCGCGGCCACCGGCAGCAGCCACAGCCATGGGCGGGAGTCAGACATGGTCATCCTTGGGGGTTACAGTGGCGGCGATTGTACAGGGACCGGGCCATCCGTGGGTGGCATTGCCGCCTCGGGCCGCCATTGCCGCTGCAACAGGGGAGAAACCAGGCGCCAGGCCTCCACAGCCGCTGCCGGCAACCCGTCCCTGACCGCCCCGACCGCATCCGGCGGCAGGCGCGGCTCGCCATCGAGCAGGGGAAGCAGCGCGCTCGCGGACGGAGCCGCCACGGCAAACCAGAGACTGTCCCGGGTGGCGCGCATCAGCTGGGGCTGGCGAACGCCGGGCAGGGCCTGAAGCGCATCCAGGACGCCGGCCATGTCGACCACGCCGCCGACGCCTGCCACTTTCACCACCGTGCGGCCACCGGCCTCGGGCCACTGCTGCAGGGAAGCGATGGTCTCCGCCAGCACCTCCGGCAGCAGGTCTTTCCCGGCGGGCAACACGCCCTGCAGGGCCCGGTTGCCGATCCACAGGCTCCACTCATTGCCGCGCAGCAGCACCAGCGCGTCCGCCTCATAGGCCCCCAGCAGGGCAGCCAGCGCGGCGGAGGGCTGCCCCGGCGCCAGGAAGGCGATGGCCTGCTCCGCCGCCGGCAGCGGCGGAGACATCACAAAGCGGAGGCCGCGGCCCCGGGCAGCAGAGGGCGGGGCCACGCTGACCCAGCGTTCGACAGCACCCTCGCGCCGGAGTTGCAGCGCCCAGACCCGCGGCGGCAGCCACTCGCGAAACCCCGATTCCTCCAGCAGACGCTGGCGGCGCAACTTGCCGGCATCGCCGAGGAAGGGCTGGGGGTCAGCCACCGCCGCCTGCACCGCCCCCGCGCCGAAGACGGCAGCCGTGCCGGTACGGGCCAGCAATTCGAGCGCCAGCTCGCGCCCGGCGGGATCGGCGGCCAGGCCGGAGAGGGGCTGCAGCAACAGGCAAAGGACAATAAGGCGGCGCAACATGGGACGGGTCCGGAACTGGCAAGCGCCTACACTACGAAAGCCGACGCGGCGAGGCAACGACAAGGTGCGGGAAGCGGTCCGCTTCCCTATAATACGCGGCCTTTACAGCCAGCCTTGCGAAGCCCCCTCGCCATGTCCGAACAGAAGCCCGCCTCTCCCTCCCTCAGCTACAAGGATGCCGGTGTCGATATCGACGCGGGCGATGCCCTCGTCGAACGCATCAAGGGCGTGGCGAAGAAGACCGCCCGCCGCGAGGTCCTCGGCGGCCTCGGCGGCTTCGGCGCGCTGTGCGAGATCCCCGAAGGCTACCGCCAGCCGGTGCTGGTCTCCGGCACCGACGGCGTCGGCACCAAGCTCAAGCTGGCGCTGGAACTCAACAGGCACGAGAGCATCGGCATCGACCTCGTCGCCATGTGCGTGAACGACCTTGTCGTCACCGGGGCCGAGCCGCTGTTCTTCCTCGACTACTACGCCACCGGCCACCTCAACGTGGACACCGCCGCCACTGTCGTCACCGGCATTGGCGAAGGCTGCCTGCAGGCCGGCTGCTCGCTCGTCGGTGGCGAGACCGCGGAAATGCCCGGCATGTACGAGGGCGAGGACTACGATCTCGCCGGCTTTGCCGTGGGCGTGGTGGAAAAGGCGAACATCATCGACGGCAGCAAGGTGAAGGCCGGCGACGTACTCATCGGCGTCGCCGCCAGTGGCGTGCACTCCAACGGCTACTCGCTGGTGCGCAAGATCATCGAGGTCAGCAAGGCTGATCTTGCGGCCCCCCTCGACGGTCGTCCGCTGGCTGACGTGCTGATGGCGCCGACCCGCATCTATATCAAGCCGCTGCTGTCACTGATCAAGGCGCTGCCCGTGCATGCCCTCGCCCACATCACCGGTGGCGGCTTGCCCGGCAACCTGCCGCGCGTGCTGCCGGAAGGCGCCGATGCCCGCATCGACGAGTCCTCCTGGACCTGGCCGCCCGTGTTCCAGTGGCTGCAGGAAAAGGGTGGTGTGGAGCGCTTCGAAATGTACCGCACCTTCAACTGCGGCGTCGGCATGGTCGTGGTGGTGCCAGCCGACCAGGCCGAGGCGGCCATCGCCCACCTGAACGCCGCCGGCGAGCAGGCCTGGCGCATCGGCGAGATCGTGCCCTCCACGCACGCCGAGCCCACCGTCGTCTTCGCCTGAACCCGGCCAGGGACCGGCGCCCTGCGCCGGCCCTGCCCCACCTTCCTCTTGCGGGAAGCGGATACACGTCCTCCATGCTCAAGATAGCGGTCCTGATTTCCGGCTCGGGCTCCAACCTGCAGGCCATCATCGACGCCATCGCCCGCGGTGACATCGCCGGCCGCATCGCCGGCGTGCTCTCCAACCGCGCCGACGCCTATGGCCTGGTGCGTGCACAGCAGCATGGTATTCCCACTGCCGTGATCACCCATGGCGACTTCGCCGACCGCGCCGCCTTCGACCAGGCGCTGACTCGCCAGATCGACGCCTGGGATGTGGACGCAGTGGTGCTGGCCGGCTTCATGCGCATCCTCACGCCGGAATTCGTGGCCCACTATGAAGGCCGCCTGCTCAACATCCACCCTTCCCTGCTGCCGAAGTACAAGGGCCTGCACACGCATCGCCGGGCCCTCGAGGCCGGTGACCGCGAACACGGCTGTTCCGTGCATTTCGTGAGCGCCGAGCTCGATGGCGGGCCGGTGGTGGCGCAGGCGACAGTGCCGGTGCTGAGCGGCGATGACGAAGCGGCGCTGTCGGCACGCGTGCATGAGGCCGAGCACCGCCTGTATCCCGGCGTGCTGCACTGGCTGGCGAACGGGGAACTGGAGTACCGTAAAGGAAGCGTCCACTTTCAGGGCCGTCTCCTGGCGACACCCCTGGAGTTGCCCCCTGCGCCCTGACGCCATTTTCTTCAGGCATTTTCAGGGCTCCGGTCAACGCAAGCAGGCCTGCGGCGTTTTCCTGGACATGACACCATTTCTGGAGCGGCAAGCATGCTGAGACAGGTTTGCACAGGCATCCTCCTGCTGGCGCTCAGCCCGCTGCTGCAGGCGCTCGAGATCAGCCCCTATACGGCCAGCTATCGCTTTAATCTCGACAACAAGCTCAGCGGCAGCGCGACCCGCACGCTGGACCCGCTTGGCTACCAGCAGCAGCGCAGCATCCTGTTTTCCAAGAAGAAGGCGGCCATCCGGTTTGACTGGCAGCAGCGCAAGGGCACCGGTACCCGCGACGACAAGCCGGCGGTCAGCTTCCCCCTGACTGCCGGCACCCTGGACGCCCTTAACATGGAGATCCAGCTGCGCCGCGACCTCAAGGATCTTGGCCGGCTGGGCGGGCCTTATGCGCTGGCCACCCCGAAAGAACTCTCGCCGCTGGCCTTCGTCATCGAGGGCAACGAGGTCCTGACCACGCCCATGGGCAAGCTCAATACCCTGCGCGTCAGCCGGAAGCACCACGACCCGACCCGTCGCACCGTATTCTGGCTCGCCCGTGACCACAACTTCCTGCCGGCCAAGGTGATACAGGACGATGGCAGCGCCCACTATGAACTCGAGCTGACCGGCATCAAGTTCACCCGCTAGCCACAACGTGGGCGGCAGGCAAAAAAAAGCGGCCTTGAAGGCCGCTTTTTTTAACGGGCTCACCGCCCTAGACCGTGCTTACGCTCAGGTACGCGGCAGCGTCACCCCGGTCTGGCCCTGGTATTTACCACCACGGTCCCGGTACGACACCTCGCACACCTCGTCGCTCTCGAAGAAAAGCATTTGCGCCACGCCTTCATTGGCATAGATGCGGGCCGGCAGGTTGGTGGTATTCGAAAACTCAAGAGTGACGTGCCCTTCCCACTCCGGCTCCAGCGGCGTCACGTTGACGATGATGCCACAGCGCGCATAGGTGGACTTGCCCAGGCAAATGGTGAGCACATTGCGCGGAATCCGGAAATACTCCACGGTGCGCGCCAGCGCAAAGGAATTGGGCGGAATGATGCAGACATCGGAATGGATGTCGATAAAGCTCTTCTCGTCAAAGTTCTTGGGGTCCACCGTCACCGAATGCACATTGGTGAAGACCTTGAACTCGCTGGAGCAGCGCACATCATAGCCATAGCTGGAAACGCCGTAGGAGATGATCTTGTTGCCGTTCTGCTCGCGCACCTGGCCCGGCTCGAAGGGCTCGATCATGCCGTGCTGCTCCGCCATGCGACGTATCCACTTGTCCGCCTTGATGCTCATGCTGCCCCCTGTGTCAAAAACTCATTCAAAAACGATATTGATTCTTTTTGGATCAACCTGCGCCGCCTTGGCAAGCGCGGCGCCAGTGCGCCGCGCAATCTGGCGGTAGAGCGCGGCGATCTCGCCGTCAGGCTCCGCCACCACGGTCGGCCGGCCACTGTCGACTTCCTCGCGGATGCGCATGTCCAGCGGCAGCGCCCCCAACAGCTCGGTCTGGTAGTCACGGGCGATGCGCTCGCCACCGCCCGTGCCGAAAATATGTTCGATATGCCCGCACTTGCCGCAGACATGCAGCGCCATGTTCTCCACCACGCCCAGCACGGGAATCTCGACCTTGCGGAACATCTCGATGCCCTTCTTCGCATCGAGCAGCGCGATGTCCTGCGGCGTGGTGACGATGACGGCGCCCGCCACCGGCACCTTCTGCGCCAGCGTGAGCTGGATGTCGCCGGTGCCCGGCGGCATGTCGACCACCAGGAAATCGAGGTCATCCCACAGGGTCTGCTGCAGCAACTGCATGAGGGCGCCGGTGGCCTTGGGACCGCGCCAGACGACCGGAGTATTGTCACTGTCGAGCAGCAGGCCGATGGACATCATCTCGATGCCATGCACCTTGAGCGGCACGAACCAGGCTTCATCCTTCACCCCGGGCTTGGTGCCTGCCGGGACGCCCAGCATCATGGGCTGGCTGGGGCCGTAGATATCGGCATCGAGGAGGCCGACGCGGGCTCCCTCGGCCGCCAGCGCCAGCGCCAGGTTCACGGCCGTGGTGGATTTGCCGACGCCACCCTTGCCGGACGCGACGGCGATGACGTTCTTGACGCGATCGAGGCCGGCCAGTCCCCCCTGGGCGCGGGCACGCGGGATGACGGGCGCCTCGCGCATGCCGAGCTGGGCCATGCCGATACCGGCCAGGGCCGCCAGCAGCAGCGGGCGCAGCTCCTCGGAGGCACCGGCATAGGCTGGTGCAAGGTCCACCAGGGCGGTATCGCCATCCACGACGACCTGATCAAGCCAGCCCAGCTCGCCAAGGGACTTTCCCATGAGAGGATCAATGACCGCGGCAAGGGCGGCTTTCACAGCAGAAGAGTCGGTCACGTCAGGATCGCGGCACTGGTAAAACGGGCCCGTATCGTAGCCCGGTTTGGGAGTGCATGGGAGCGGCATTTGGTGGGCATCCGGCAATCCGCCTGCCGTTGAGAGGCCGCGCTCCCGGCACTGCCGCCACGGCAGCCCCGGCACAAGGGAAACCAGGTCCTGCAGCCCGGGCCGGCCCGCCCGCCTCTACCCCCAAGGCCCCGACTGCGATGTACGTTTTCCGGTATCGCCGGGCACGCGGTACGGACACAGGTTGCGAGCCTTCAGGCGGCACGGGCAGCCGGCCTGACAGGGGCGAAAGGTCGGGATTCCCCTTCATTTCCGGTATAGTTACGCCCTTTCCGCCACCACCTTCGTGACACCATGAGCGAACGCCGCCGCATTCTCGTTACCAGCGCCCTGCCCTACGCCAACGGCCCCATCCATCTCGGCCACCTGGTGGAGTACATCCAGACCGACATCTGGGTGCGCTTCCAGAAGTCCCGCGGCCACGAGGTCCATTACGTCTGCGCCGACGACGCCCACGGCACCGCCATCATGCTCAAGGCGGAGCAGAACGGCGTGTCGCCGGAGGCCCAGATCGCCGCGGTGAAGGCCGAGCACGAGAGCGACTTTGCCGGCTTCGGCATCCACTTCGACAACTACCACTCGACGCATTCCGAGGAAAACCGCGCGGACTCGTCCTATATCTACCTGAAGAACCGCGACGGCGGCCATATCGCCACCCGCCCCATCCGCCAGCTCTTCGACCCGGAAAAGCAGATGTTCCTGGCCGACCGCTTCATCAAGGGCGACTGCCCCAAGTGCGGCGCCCTCGACCAGTACGGCGACTCCTGCGAGGTCTGCGGCGCCACCTACTCGCCCACCGAGCTCAAGAACCCGCGCTCCACCATCTCCGGCGCCACGCCGGTGGAAAAGGAATCGCTGCACTACTTCTTCAAGCTGCCGGACTTCGCCGCCTTCCTCCAGGACCGCACGCGCTCCGGGCGCCTGCAGCCGGAAGTGGCCAACAAGCTGGATGAGTGGTTCGAGGCCGGCCTCACCGACTGGGACATCTCGCGCGACGCGCCCTACTTCGGCTTCGAGATTCCCGACGCGCCGGGCAAGTACTTCTACGTGTGGGTGGATGCCCCCATCGGCTACATGGCCAGCTTCCGCAACCTGTGCGCGCGCCGGCCCGACCTGCGCTTCGACGATTTCTGGGCGCCGGGTGCGCCCACCGAGCTCTACCACTTCATCGGCAAGGACATCGTGTATTTCCACGCGCTGTTCTGGCCGGCCATGCTGTACGGCGCCGGCTACCGCGCCCCCAGCGCCATCTTTGCGCACGGCTTCCTCACCGTGAACGGCCAGAAGATGTCCAAGTCGCGCGGCACCTTCATCAAGGCGCGCAGCTACCTGGACCAGCTGAACCCGGAATACCTGCGCTATTACTTCGCCGCCAAGCTCTCCGGCTCGGTCGAGGACATCGACCTCAACCTCGAGGACTTCCAGTTCCGCGTCAATTCGGACCTGGTGGGGAAGGTGGTGAACATCGCCAGCCGTTGCGCCGGCTTCATCAGCAAGCGCTTCGACGGCAAGCTCAGTGCTCACTGCGCCGAGCCGGCCCTGCTCAATGACTTCATCCACACCGGCCACGGCATTGCCCAGCACTACGAGAACCGCGACTTCGGCCGCGCCGTGCGCGAGATCATGACCCTGGCCGACCGCGCCAACCAGTACATCGACGAGAAGAAGCCCTGGGCCCTGGCCAAGGATCCCGCGCGCGAGGCGGAGGTGCAGGAAGTGTGCTCGGTGGGCCTTAACCTGTTCCGCCAGCTCATCACCTACCTGGCGCCCATCCTGCCGGCCATGGCTGCCGCCAGCCGTGACTTCCTCGACCTCAGCGACCTCGACTGGAGCAGCCGCGAGACGCTGCTGCTGGGCCACGCCATCAAGCCGTTTGCGCCGCTGATGACGCGCGTGGAAAAGGAAAAGGTGGACGCCATGGTGGACGCCTCGAAGGAAAGCCTGGCGCCGGTGGCGGAAGTCGCGACCCTGCCCGCTACGGCCACGGCCGGCAAGGCCAAGGCCGGTGCCGGTGCCGGTGCCGCGCCTGCGAAGGCCGGGGCCGCCGATGACGGCCTTGCGCCGGAGATCGGCATCGAAGACTTCATGAAGATCGACCTGCGGGTGGCGAAAATCGTCAACGCGCAGCATGTGGATGGGGCGGACAAGCTGCTGCAGCTCACGCTCGACATCGGCGAGGACAAGCCCCGCAATGTCTTTGCCGGCATCAAGAGCGCCTATCCGGAGCCGGAAAAGCTGGTCGGCCGCCTCACCGTGATGGTGGCCAACCTGGCGCCGCGCAAGATGAAGTTCGGCATGTCCGAGGGCATGGTGATGGCTGCCGGCCCGGGGGGGGCGGACATCTTCATCCTGTCGCCCGACGAAGGCGCGACCCCCGGCATGAAAGTGAAATGATGACCATGAAAAAGGCCCGCAACAGCGGGCCTTTTTCATGGCCGGGGCAATGCTCCGGGCCCTTCCTCCCGATCAGCCGGCGGTGAGCTCGGCACAGGTCGTACACAGATCGGCCTGCGGCAGCGCCTCCAGACGGGCGGCGGCGATAGTCGCGCCACAGCGGGTGCACTGCCCGTAGCGACCTGCCGCCAAGCGTGCCAGCGCATCATTCACGCGCACCAGCTCATAACGGGCCTCGGTGCGGAGCCCCTCCAGCACCTCGTCATTCTGGCGATGCTGCGCCTGCTCATCCCAGTCCTGCGGGACGGGTTGCTGCAGGTCCCGCTGCGTCGCCTCCGCCCGGCGGGCGAATTCAGACTGAAGCTCCAGCAACTTCGCACGTACATCCTGGTTCATGTCGGTCTCCTTAAATGAACTGACCCCATTCTGGGGACATGGACGAACAGGGTGTTGATACAGGTCAGGCGCTGCGCCGATGGCTCACTGCGCCCCCAGGAAATCGGCCTTGCCCACCGGCACGCCGCGCTGGCGCAGGATGTCGTAGGCGGTGACCGCATGGAAGAAGAAGTTCGGCAGCGCCCAATAGGTGACATAACGCTGGCCGGTGAACTCATAGGTGGCCCAGGGAAAGACCAGCTTGAGCTCGCGGGTCTCGGCGCCAGCGCACTGCCCGGCCTGCACGGAGCCGATGAAGTCCAGGGTCTTGCGGATGCGGGCCCGCAGTTCGGCCACGGTCGTCTCATTGTCCTCGTATTTGGGAATTTCCAGGCCGGCCAGGCGCGCGGCGCAACCCTTGGCGTGATCGGTGGCGATCTGGATCTGGCGGATGAAATTGAACATGTCGGGCGCCAGGCTGGCATTGAGCAGCGACGCAGCCTCGATGCCCTTTTCTGCCGCATGCTCCTCCACCTTGTCGAGCAAGACCAGCAAGCTGGAGAGGGTTTGCTGGAAGACGGGAACGGACGCATCGTAAATCGTGAAAGCCATGGGTATCTCCGGTACAGGTGGGCAGGTCAGCCCCCGATTCTGTGCCCGGCGCCATTCGAAGCCAAGCCCTCCACCTGCCGGCGCCAGACCGTCCCCAAGAGGGGACTTCCTTCGGGCGTCCCTAAAAGGGGACTTCCTTCGGGCGTAGTTCGGGCTGTGAGCCAAGGCTTGTAGGTCAGTCTTCAGCCCGACCCGCGGGAGAGCGGGTGAAGACAATGCTGGAGCGATGGAAACGGGGCAAAAGAAAAAGGCGCCTTGCGGCGCCTTTTTTCATCGACTCTCGTCGATGCGGATCACAAGTCGGGCTTCAGCCCGACCTACCGTCAGTGACCGCCGCCGGACAGGCTCTTCAGCATGTCTTCCACGACTTTCTTGGCGTCGCCGAAGATCATCATGGTCTTGTCCATGTAGAAGATGTCATTGTCGAGACCGGCGTAGCCCGGGTTCATGGAGCGCTTGATCACCATGACGGTACGGGCGCGCTGCGCTTCGAGGATGGGCATGCCGTAGATGGGCGAGGCCGGATCGTTCTTGGCGGCCGGGTTGACCACGTCGTTGGCGCCGATGATGAGGACGACGTCGGTGGCGGCGAAATCGGAGTTGATCTCGTCCATTTCCTTCACGTCTTCATAGGGCACGTCGGCTTCGGCCAGCAGCACGTTCATGTGGCCGGGC
>JAJFBF010000115.1 GCA_020697295.1 Moraxellaceae bacterium
GGCCAGATGCGCGAGCGCGAGCTGGAACAGGTGATGCAGCAGTTCTACCACAAGCAGTTCAACGTGCTGGTCTGCACCACCATCATCGAGACCGGCATCGACGTGCCCACGGCCAACACCATCATCATGGACCGTGCCGACAAGCTCGGCCTCGCGCAGCTGCACCAGTTGCGCGGTCGCGTCGGGCGCTCGCACCACCAGGCCTATGCCTACCTGCTCACACCCAACGTCAAGGCCATGACCGGCGACGCGGAGAAGCGCCTGGTGGCGATCGAGGCGGCCGGCGAGCTCGGCGCCGGCTTCTCGCTGGCCAGCCACGACCTCGAGATCCGCGGCGCCGGCGAACTGCTGGGCGAGGAGCAGAGCGGCGACATCAACACCGTGGGCTTCACGCTCTACATGGAGATGCTGGAGCGCGCGGTCAAGGCCATCCGCGCCGGCAAGACGCCCAACCTCGACAAGCCGCTGGAACAGGGCACCGACGTCAACCTGCGCATCAGCGCGCTGATTCCCGACGCCTACCTGCCCGACGTGCACAATCGCCTGATGCTCTACAAGCGCATCAGCAATGCCAAGACGCAGGATGACCTGGACGAGCTGCAGGTGGAGATGATCGACCGCTTCGGGCTGCTGCCGGAGCCGACGAAGAACCTGTTTGCCGCGACTTCCCTGAAGCTGGAGGCGGAAAAGCTCGGCATCATCAAGATCGACGCCGGTGCGACCGGCGGCCGCCTCGATTTCGGCGGCGAGACCAAGGTCGATCCGATGCGCCTCGTGAAGCTGATCCAGTCGCAGCCGCGCAAATACAAGCTGGAAGGTGCGGACCGCCTGCGCTTCATGATCGAGATGAAGGAGCCGGCGGAGCGCATGGATCGGGTGCGGGACTTGCTGAAGGCGCTGCAGTAGCTCGACGCTCCGCGCCGGCCAAGGAGCAAGCGGGCGGCCCGCCGCACCCATTGTCACCGCCTCCCCTTCGCCCTCGTGCCGCCCTCGCACAATTTGGCGGCGCGCTTCCTCGCCTCGAACATGGTGCTCAGCAGCGATCACGCTTTGCCGCAGGCGGTCAGCGCGCATAAAAAAAGGGCAGTGTCGCCACCGCCCTTTTTTTGAAACGCGACCGGCCGGATCAGGCGAGCGCGCCCACCGTGTCCTTCGCCAGCGTCCAGCTGGCATCGGCATGCAGGCTGTCCCAGTTGTGGCGGAAGCGGCCACGCAGGGCCTCGAAGCGGCGCTGCTCGGGGAACTGGCCGCGCTTTGAGAGCGCCTCCAGCACCTCCAGCGCGCCTTCGCGGTGATTGCACACCAGCACCATGTCACAGCCGGCGTCGAGCGCGGCGTTGGCGCGATCGCTGAAGGAACCGGTGGCCACCGCGCCCTCCATGCTGAGGTCGTCGGAGAAGATGACGCCGTCAAAGCCAAGGCGGCTGCGCAGGATGTCCTGCAGCCAGAACGGTGAGAAGCCGGCCGGCAACGGATCGACCTTCGAATAGATTACATGCGCCGGCATGATGCCCTGCAGTTCGCGCGCCAGCGCCGCAAAGGGCACAAGGTCGAGCGCCTCGATTTCCGCCCAGGGACGATCGTCGACCGGCAGCGCGATATGCGAGTCCGCCGCCACCGAGCCATGGCCGGGGAAGTGCTTGCCGGTGGCCGCCATGCCGGCGTCGTGCATGCCGCGGATGAACTCGCGCAGCAGCTTTACCGCCACCTGCGGGTCGGCATGGAAGGCACGGTCGCCGATGACCTGCGAGAGACCGCAATCCACGTCGAGGATGGGGGCGAAGCTGATGTCGACGCCGGTGGCCAGGACCTCGCTCGCCATCAGCCAGCCGCACTGGTAGCTGCGCTGGCGGGCGGTGTCGGGGTCGGTGGCGTAGAGGTCGCCAAAGACCTTCATGGGGGGCAGCTTGACGAAGCCCTCCCGGAAGCGCTGGACGCGGCCGCCTTCCTGGTCGACGGCGATGATGAGGCCGGGGCGGACGGCGCGGATGGCCTGGACCAGGGCGGTTACCTGTTCGACCGAGCTGAAGTTGCGGGCGAAGAGGATGACGCCGCCCACGTGCGGATGCCGCAGGAGGTCGGCTTCGGCCGGGGCCAAGGTCAGGCCTTCGAGATCGAGCATGAGTGCGCCAAGGGTCATGGGAGGTCCTCGCGGGTGGGGGCCGGTCGCGACCGGCGGAAGCCTGGCCGGGCCCGGCGGCGGGCGGCTGGAAAACCCGCGACACTAAACAGGCCCCCCGGCGAAGTCAAAAGCCCGGTCTGCCGCCTACCCGAGGCCAACAATAAAGCGCCTAAAAGGTATAGCAATGAGCTGACACTCGCTTAGATGGCATTGCTATAATGCCCGGCACTACCGGCGCTTCGCCGGCCCCTGATGACGGTTCGCGCATGTCCGCCCTGTTCTCCCGCAAGTACGTGCTTGCCACGATCGCCGCCAGCAGCCTGGTGGTCTTTTCCGCTGTGTTCGCCAAGCAGGCCACCGCGCCCACGACCCACCTGCAGCAGGCCCCGTCCTCGATCCACAAAAAGGCGGCCCGCGACACCCTGAGCCTGCTCGACGAGATGCACTACGAGCATCGCGTGCTCAATGACGCCCTCTCCGCCCAGGTCTTCGACCGCTTCCTGAAAGACCTGGACAGCCAGCACATCTATTTCCTGGCCAGCGACGTCACCGCCTTCCAGCCGCACCGCCTGACCCTCGACGAGGCACTCAAGCGGGGCGACCTGCGCATCCCCTTCCTGATCTACAACCGCTACCTGCAGCGCACCCGCGAACGCCTCGAGTTCGTGATCGCCGAGCTCGACAAGGGCGTGGGCTCGATGAGCTTCAGCAAGGACGAGGCGCTCGAGGTGGACCGCGAGAAGTCGGCCTGGCTGCCCAACCGCGCCGCCCTCGACGAACTCTGGCGCAAGCGCATCAAGGCCGCCGCGCTCAGCCTTCGCCTCGCCGGCAAGGCCGACAAGGACATCCAGTCCACGCTCACCAAGCGCTACAAGAGCCAGCTCAACAACCTGACGCGCAGCAAGCCGGATGATGGCTTCCAGGCCTTCATGAACTCCTTTGCGGAGAGCTACGACCCGCACACCGAGTACTTCTCGCCGCGCACCAAGGAAAACTTCAACATCAACATGAGCCTGTCCCTCGAGGGCATCGGCGCCGTGTTGCAGAGCGAGGACGAGTTCACCAAGGTCGTGCGCCTGGTGCCGGCCGGTCCCGCCGACAAGGGCAAGCAGCTCAAGACCGGCGACCGCGTCGTGGCCGTGGCCCAGGGCGACCAGGACTTCGTCGACGTGGTCGGCTGGCGCATCGACGAGGTCGTCGAGCTCATTCGCGGCCCCAAGGGCACCGTCGTGCGCCTGCAGGTCATCCCCGCCAGCAGCGTCGACGAGACCCAGACCCGCCTTGTCAGCATCACGCGCAACACGGTCAAGCTCGAAGACCAGGCTGCCCAGAAGAAGATCATCACCATCAAGCAGGGCGAGGCCAGCTACCGCGTGGGCGTGATCCGCCTGCCGGCCTTCTATGCCGACTTCGACGCCATGCAGGCGGGCGACCCCGAGTACCGCAGCACCACCCGCGACGTGAAGCGCCTGATCAACGAGCTCAAGGCCGAGAAGATCAACGGCCTCGTCCTTGACCTGCGCAACAACGGCGGCGGCTCGCTGTCCGAGGCCAATTCGCTGATCGGCCTGTTTATCGGCACCGGCCCCACGGTGCAGGTGCGCAATGCCGGCGGCAAGGTTGAGCAGCTGGTCGACCCCGACGCCTCGGTCACCTACTCCGGCCCGCTGGCGATCATGACCAACCGGCTTTCCGCCTCGGCCGCCGAGATCGTCGCCGGCGCCATTCAGGACTACGGCCGCGGCCTGGTCATCGGCTCCACCACCTTCGGCAAGGGCACGGTGCAGTCGCTGCGTCCCCTCTCCTATGGCGAGCTCAAGCTGACCGAGGCCAAGTTCTACCGGATCTCGGGCGCCAGCACGCAGCATCGCGGCGTCAACGCCGACATCCTCTTCCCCAACATCTTCGCCGAAGAAGAAGTGGGCGAGTCGGCGCTGCCCAATGCCATGCCCTGGGACACCATCCCCTCGGCGCGCTATGTGCCCTACCAGGACTTCTCGCGTCGCCTGCCCGAGCTGCGCAAGCTCTCCGATGCGCGCCAGGCCAGTGATCCGGACTTCCGCTACCTCAATGAATCCATCGGCCTTGCCCGTGAACTGAAGAAACAGAAGACGCTCTCGCTGAATGAAGTGCAGCGCCGCAAGGAAAAGGCCGATCTCGACGCGCGCCGCCTGGCCATGGAAAACCGTCGCCGCACGGCCAAGGGCGAGGCCCTGCTGAAATCCTGGAAGGAAGCCGAGGACAAGGCCGAGGAAGAAGCCCAGGAAGTGGCCGAACCGGGCGAGGAAAAGCCCGAGGAAGAGGCCTTCGCGCTGGAAGCGGCCCGCATCCTGATCGACAGCATCACGCCCCAGGTCAGCAAGCGCTGAACCTCCCTGCCTGTGCGTCCCGTCGACTGACGGGACGCACAGGGACGGCAGTCCTTACCCTCCCCGCTCCGATTCCCTTCGCCCGGCACTGCCACTTCCGGCGTCGCCAGTCCGCCGGCACAAGTCATTCAGTCCTTCTCTCCTGACGCTCCACCGCTGCGGCACGTTCGCCGGCCCGGCTTCTCGCAAGCGCCTTCCGCTCCCACCCGCCAATTTCCTTTCTCCTTTCTCCTTTCTCCTTTCTCCTTTCTCCTTTCTCCTTTCTCCTTTCTCCTTTCTCCGCCCTTCGCTCGCCTTCTGCTCTCTCTGCTCTCTCTGCCATTCGCCCATCGAACGTTCTGCTCCAGCTCCAGCTCCAGCTCCAGCTCCAGCTCCAGCTCCAGCTCCAGCTCCAGCTCCAGCTCCAGCTCCAGCTCCAGCTCCAGCTCCAGCTCCAGCT
>JAJFBF010000005.1 GCA_020697295.1 Moraxellaceae bacterium
GCGGATTCTGACGCCGTACTTCGAGCATCGCCTGTTCCTGACCGCGACACCGCACAACGGTCATACCCGCTGCTTCTCTGGTCTGCTGGAACAACTGGATCCGGTGCGTTTTACGCAGACGCCGGAGTTCACCGACAAAGAGCGCAAGATGATCGGCGATGTCCTGATTCGCCGCCTGAAGAGCGAAATCAATGATCAGGACCGACAGGCTGGCCGTGTTCCGCGCTTTGCCAAGCGCTATCTTGAGCCGCTGCCGCTCTATATGTTCAAGCCGGAGCAGGAGCTGGCCACTGCCGTTCGCAAGTTTTGCTCTCAGCTAAAGGGCATTATCCGCACTGCACCTGAAGCGCGCATGGTGCTCAACTTTGCCATTGAAATTCTGCGTAAACGCCTGTTGTCCTGCCCGGTAGCCTTTGCCGACAGTTGGCTTCGCTTCAAGGCTGGTCTTGCAGCCAAAGAGGCGCTGCAGGCCGCCGAAGTCACAGCGGCGCGCCGCGCCAGTGAAGAAGACATCGATGATGATCAGGAGCGTGAAAGCCGCAGCCGGCATGCTGCTCAGGTTGTCGGTGCCTGGATGCACCCGTATGTGGAACTGCTGCGGCCCGAAATCGAAGCCATTGATGCGGCCTTGAAGTCGCTTGGACTGGATAAGCAGCCGGTGGTGCAGGCAAAGCCAAAATCTGATGCCCGCTTTGAGCGCCTTCGCGAACTTATCGGCAAGGAATTGCGTAATGCCGAGCAGTGGAAGGGCGATGAGCGACTGATCATCTTTACCGAGTACAAAACCACTCTCGATTACATCGTCAATCGTCTGAACCAAGAGTACGGTGCTGACACAGGCAGCATTAGCCAGCTTTACGGTGGGATGCAGGAGGACGAGCGCGAAGCCATCAAGCGTGATTTCAATGACCCGAATGCGCCCGTGCGTATTCTGGTGGCGACAGATGCCGCTTCTGAAGGCCTCAACCTGCAGCACACTGCCCGCCTGCTGATGCATTACGAGATTCCGTGGAACCCTTCACGGCTTGAGCAGCGTAATGGCCGCATCGATCGTCATGGGCAATCGCGCGATGTCACCATCTTTCACTTCACCAGTGAAGACGACAGTGACCTGCAGTTTGTCGCCCGCGTACTGAGCAAGGTCAATGATATCCGTGAGGATCTGGGCTCGGTTGGGGAGGTGTTTGATGCTGCTTTCCAGCGCCGAATGATGGAGATGAACGAAGATCGAGATGTTCTGGATGATCTGGATCAGCAAATAGCCAGTCGCAGAGGTGCCACTGAGGATGCTCAGGTACACACTCAAGAGCGCGGCGAAGACGAAAAGCTGCGCTTGCAGCAATTGCTGGGGGATCTGGATCTTAGTCCTGATACCCTCAAAGACACACTCGGCGTTGCGATGGGGCTGGGCGCCAATCGCGAAGTGCTGGAGGGGCCGGATGCAGAGGGCCGCATGCGCTTGCGGCTACCGCTGCCTACGCGCTGGCAGGCCGTGGTTGATGATAATTTGCGTTTGCCCTCGCTGAGGGGCGTCAGTGGCGCCATGCCCTGGCTGGTCTTCGATAACCATTTTTTCATTCATAACGTCAACGGCAGGCCAGTATTTCGGCCATCCCCCGACACGGTGCTGCTGCATTTGGGTCACCCGTTGCTGCGTCAGTCGCTCAATGCCTTTGCGCGCTTGCGCTTCCCGGGTGGACAAACTCACTTCCTGCCGCCCAGCCGCTGGGTCGTGACCCGGGGCCAGGTGCCGGCTGGCGCGCAGGCAATGGTGCTGTTCACGGTGGAAGAAATGGCGGTCAACGACTTGCGCGAAACCTTTCACCACTGGACCCGCACCCTGGCCCTGCCGGTGCGCAACAACATATTGAACGAGCCCTTGCCCTACAACGGACCGCACCATGGTCAGCCCGGTCAGCAGAGCGTTGCGGATGTGGCGGCTGCGCGCGACCTGTGGGATGAGGTGGAAGATGAAGTCAAAAACCTGCTGGGCAGTTACCGTACTGAACTGACGAAGACCATCCGTACGCAGCTCAAAGAGGCGTACGAACAAGCTAAAGATCATGAAAAGGAAGCCTTCGAGCAGCGCATCCGCGAAGTGGCCGCCCTGCAAAAGGCACAGAGTATCGACAAGCTCAGGCGTGAAATTGAGGAGCAGCGCGTCAAGCATGTCCAGTTCAGCCTGCTGGATGACGCCGACGCGCTGGCCGAAAAGCGTCTGCGTGATCTGGAGGATGAGCTCAAGCGCCGCCAGAACCAGTTTGGTGACCTGCAAGAGCGTCTGACCGAAGAGAAGCGTCGTATCCTCGAGCAGGTTCTTCCGCGCCGCTTTACTCTTCGCGGCGAAGCTCAAGTCTTTCCGGTAACCATTGAAATTCGTTTCCCGGAGGTGGCGGTATGAGCCTGCATGCAGAGGGATGGGCGCAGCTCAAGCACGGCGGCCTGCTGATTTCTCCGGCCAAGCTGGATGAATGTTTCCCGACAGCCGCACCCGCCATGAGGGACTTTGCGGCCGAAAAACTCCGTCGTGCGCTCACCGCGTTTGACGGCGGTAATGAGAGCCTGAGCAGCCTGCTGGATTACATCCTGCAGGATCTTTCAGGCCTGCCCGCTGAGGAGTGGCAGAAAGCCCAGGGCGTCGACAGCCGCTGGGCCGTGCGTAGCTTTACCGGAGCCCAGATAAAGCCCCGCCGCCTGTGGCAGGGGCCAAACGGCGAAACCCTGGCCGTGTTCGTGCCTGATGATGGCGGCTCGCGCCAGTTCGCCAGCCGTCTGGGCGTAGGGCGCTCTCGCCAGTTGTTGGGACGCGTGGTGGAGTGGCTGCGCCGTACCGGGCAGGCGCTGGCGCTGGTCACTAATGGCCGCCAATGGCGCCTGGTGCACGCCGGTAGCGATTACGACGCCTGGTGCGAATGGGATATCGACCTCTGGTTTAACGAAGGCCAACCCTCAGCCCAGACGATAGTCTGGCGCACGCTGCTCAACCGCAACACGCTGTTGGCGGAACAGGGTCAGAGCCTCCTGCTGCTGGCCATCAGCGCTTCTCGCAAGGGCCAGGCTGAGCTCTCCAACGTGCTGGGCGAGCGCGTGCGGCAGGGGGTGGAGGAACTGATCACCGCTTCCCATGTCGCCATCGAGCAGGCGCAACAGCAAGGGCAGGCGCACGACTACAAGGATCTGTACGTCGCCGGCTCGCGCATCATCATGCGCTGCATCATTACCCTGTTTGCCGAAGCCCGTGGCCTGGTACCGGTCGATAACCCTATTTATCAGCAGGCCTACAGCCTGGAAGGGTTGCGCCATCAGCTCGACCGCCGCGCCGGTGGCCGCGGCAATGAACGCCTGAGTCAGGGCCGCAGCGCCTGGCCTCGCCTGATTGGCCTGTTCAACCTGATCCATGAAGGCTCCGCCCACGAACGCCTGACCGTACCCCGCTATGGCGGTGCGCTATTCGAGCCGGGAGATCCAGGCGGCGACGATGGCATTTCTCGTGCCCTGGCGCTGCTGGAAAGCAGTCAGAATCTGGTCAGCGATCTGCAGGTGCACAAACTGCTGCGCCTGCTCACCCGCACCAAAATGAAGGTGCGTCAGGGTCGCGGCAGCCGCTGGGTCGACGCGCCGGTGGATTTCTCCACCCTGTCTTCGGAATACATCGGCATTCTTTACGAAGGCTTGCTCGACTTCGAGCTCAAACAGGCTGCCGACAATGACCCGGTGATCTTTCTTGCCGTGGGCAACCAGCCAGCCCTGACCCTGTCGCAACTGGAGGCGATGGACGACAAAGCCATCAAGCAGCTGTTCGAAGCCCTGAAGAAAAAAGACAAGGCCGGGGATGACAGTGGCGACGAGGGTGATGAGGAAGCGGCTGAAGCCGCCGACAGCGAAGAAGGTGAAGAAAACGTCGACGACGAAGGCGAGTCCGTTGAGGACGACGGCGAGGAAGAAATTGTCGCCAGCGACGACAGCGCAGAAGAGCTGACCCTTAGCGAAGACCATCTAGCCCGGGCCAATGCCTGGCTGCAACGTGCCGCACAGGTTGCCGGGCTGGTAAAGAAGCCCCGTGGCCGCAAAGCCAATGCCGCCGGGGATGAAGAGCAACAGGCACTGGAGAAGGCAGGCAAACAGCTGTGTGCGCGTATGGTCGCCCCCGGCCAGTTCTTCCTGGTGCGCTGGGGGGGTACCCGTAAGGGCGCCGGCACCTTCTACACCCGGCCGCAACTGGCCGCGCCCACCGTGCGCCGCACCCTGCAACCATTGGCCTATGAGGCTGTGCGCAGCGAAATCGACTCGCGTACCGGGCTGGACGCCGTAGTGGAGTGGGCTCCAAAAAGGCCTGAGCAGATTCTGGCCCTGAAAGTGTGCGACCCGGCCATGGGCTCCGGTTCTTTCCTTGCCAGTGCCCTGCGTTACCTCACCGAGGCTCTGACCCAGTCGCTGTTCCACCATAAGCTGATCGAGCGTAGCGAAGACGGGGGTGTGCCGCGCATGGCTGACGGCAAGTTGGCCGAACTGCTCAGCGATGAGCTGACCAAGCTAAATCGCAAAGATGACGGCTTTGAAGAGGCCCTGCGCGCCCAGCTCAAGCGTCACATTGTGGAAAACTGCCTGTACGGCGTGGATCTCGACCCGCTGGCGGTGGAACTGGGGCGTATGGCGCTGTGGGTGGAAACCATGGACCGCGATTTGCCCTTTGGCTTCCTCGATCACAAGCTCAAGGTCGGCAACTCCCTGGTGGGCACCTGGTTTGACGCCTACCGCGACTACCCGGCCTTGGCCTGGGAGCGGGAGGGCGGCGACAGGGACTACCAGAAGAACAAGCCGGAAAACCTGATCAACCACGGCTATGAAGACGCCAAGGGCAAGCGCAAGGGTGATGTCTTTACCGATGCGATAAAGGCCCGCAGCAAGGCCGTGCCCGAGCAACTGCAGGCGCTGCTCAGTGGCCAGATGACCCTGGAGGGCGGGCTGGAGGCGGGCAATGTGCACGACGAGCTGCTCAAGGTATTCCGCAAATTACACCGATTGCCGGTGCACGAAAGCGAAAAGCGCGCTGAGGTCTACCGAAACGAGGTGCTGAACAACCCCCTCTACCATGCCCTGAAAGCGCGCATGGACCTGTGGTGTGCGCTGTGGTTCTGGCCCGGCGAGCAGATCGGGCTGGCACCGCTGCCGCGTGAGTTTGCCATCCCTAATGAGCAGGCACTGGCCATTGCCGCCGAGGTGGCGCGCCGCCTTCACTTTTTCCACTGGGAGCTGGAGTTCCCGGATGTGTTCACCGCCACTCAGGACGGCTTTGACGCGTTGCTGGGCAACCCCCCGTGGGAAATCCAGAAGCCAAACTCCAGGGAGTTTTTTTCCAACCACGACCCGCTCTACCGCGCCTATGGCAAGCAGGATGCACTGGCCAAGCAGCTGGAGTACTTCCGCTCTTGGCCACAACTGGAGCACGACTGGATTGCTTACAACGCCGGCCTGAAAGGCATGTCCAACTGGGCGAAGTACGTAGGCAAGCCATTTGGCCACCACGTTACCGAAGACAGGAATGGCAAGAAGAAGCACGACCTGAACTTGGGCAGCGGCAGAAACAGCTTTGAAGCCTCGGCGGCCGTGCATAAAAAGTGGCTGCAGCAGCGCAAGAAGCACAAAGGCTTTGCCGATACCGCGCACCCCTTCCTGCATCAGGGCTCAGCCGACCTTAATACCTACAAGCTGTTCCTGGAGCTTAGCCACGCTCTGCTGCGCAGACAGGGCCGCCTGGGCATGATCGTGCCCAGTGGTATCTACACCGACAAGGGCACCACTGATCTGCGCGAGCTGTTCCTCAGTCAGTGCGACTGGCAGTGGCTGTTTGGCTTTGAGAACCGAGAGGGCATTTTCGATATTCACCGCTCCTTCAAGTTCTGCCCGCTGATCGTGCAGAAGGGCGGGGAAACCCAGGCCATCCGTGCCGCCTTTATGCACCGCAATGTAGACGACTGGGAGCAGGCCGAGCGCCATGTGCTGGCCTATCCACGCGCGCGGGTGGAGGAGTTCTCGCCCTATTCCAAAGCCATTCTGGAAATCCGCAGCGAGCAGGACCTGCGCGTACTGCAGAAGATCTACGCCAACGGCGTGCTGCTGGGTGACCAGAGCGAAAACGGCTGGGGTATCAAGTACGCCACCGAATTCCACATGACCAACGACTCCAAGCTGTTTCCCCCCCGGCCCAAGTGGGAGGAAAAGGGCTACCGTCCCGACGAGTATGGCCATTGGCTGAAAGGCGCCTGGCGGGACTACCACGGCCCGCAGCATATTCTGGATCGCGAGCCGGGGTTGGTGTTGTCGCGGGATGGCCAGCAGGCAATGACGGTGGAGGCGATTAAGGATGTGGCGTTGCCGCTGTATGAGGGGCGAATGATTGGGCAGTTTGATTTCAGTGAAAAGGGTTGGGTGAGTGGGAAGGCTAGGTCGGCAGTGTGGCGTGATGTTCCCGCTGCTGAGAAGTTTATTGAACCGCAGTATCTAATGGCCCTGACTGATTATTACGAGGGAAGTAAGGGTGGAGTAAGCCGTTTTAAGGTTTCGTTTATGGATGTAACGTCTGCAACCAATAGGCGAACGATGATTGCATCCGCTGTAGGCGCTTTCCCTTGCAATCATAAAACTCCAACTTTGACCAGGATTGCAGCGTCACCCACCGAAGTGATATCCCTGGTTGGCGTTTTGAACTCTTTTGTATATGACTATTCATTGAGGCTGAGGCAGGGTGGCCAGTCACTGATATGGGGAGCTCTGGAAGAAACACCAGTTATAGAGCAAGGTTTTATTGCGTCAGAGATAGGAAAGTTAGCAGCATCTCTTAATCTTGTCAGTCATCTGTTCTCTGCTGACTATTGGAAAAACGTTTCTAGAAATGGTGCTTCGTGGCACAAACGCTGGGCTATTACGTATTCCGAACAGACTAGGCTGAGATCAATCATCGATGCATTGACTGCTTTTGGCGCTGGTCTTTCTTGGGACGACTATCTGACCATACTTGCCGGTTCAGATTTGAGTCTCCAATCAATCAGTGACAAGAGCTTGACCAGGTTTCTTGATTCCAAAGGCTTTTGGCGCATCGACAAAGACAAAGACCCTGAGCTCCGCCACACTGTCCTGTCGCTGATCGCCTTCCGTGACCTCCAGGAAAAGGGCCTCGATGCATTCCTCGCCCAGAACGACGGCGAAGGCTGGATGATCCCCGAACAATTGCGCGTGGCTGACTACGGTCTGGGTCACGACGACCGCGCGCAGGAATACCAGCCGGTGGCCTCACGTCTGGGGCCACGTTTCTACGATTGGCAGTTAAACGAGGATGTGGAGCGCTCCTGGCAGGAATGCGCTGCCCATGCCGAATTGATCCGCCGCATTGTGCCGCTGCCGCTGCCGGAGCCGATGCACTCCGGCGGAGTTGCCGAAGAGCCCGGCACATATAAAACAGAAAAACTGCAGGGAGCACTGTTCTGATGCTGAATCCCATTACCTATGCTGAAGATGTGGTCAGCGACTTTTTGCGCTACCAGCTCAGCACTTATGCCTTTGCCGATGAGAGCCTCTATCGGCAGATGCGTGAACTGCTCAATCTGGAGCACACGCGTAATACGCCGCTGATGAAAGGGCCGTTTATTTCACTGTCTCGCACCTTTATGAAGGGCGCCAGCCTGGAGCAACTGGTCAGCGAAGGGATCTTGCATCCGCACATCATGCAGTTGTCTCCCTATCCAGGAGCCTACCTGCACCAGGAAAAGGCCTTCCGTTCCCTCAAGGCGGGCCACACCACACTAGTGGCCACTGGCACCGGTTCGGGAAAGACTGAATGCTTCCTTCTGCCCATCATCAGCCGTTGCCTGCAATTGCGCGATGATGATGCAGAAGCGGGTATTACAGCGGTCATCGTCTACCCCATGAATGCTTTGGCTGAAGACCAGTTGCAGCGTATGCGCGAGCTGCTGGTGGGCACTGGCGTGACCTTCGGCATGTATGTGGGAAAGACCCCGCGCACGGAGGCGGATGTCAACGGCGTTCGACTCCCGCCTGGCAGCACGGTGGCCGATTACCGCAGCAAGCTTAAGCAAATGCAGCAGCAGAAGATGGATGTGGCCCTGCATCCGGCCGAGGAGCGCGTAAGCCGTGAAGCCATGCGTACGCCGGGCCAGCAGCCACGTATTCTGTTGACCAACGTCAAACAGCTGGAGTTGTTGTTGACCCGCCAGCTGGATCTGGAGCTGTTCGACCACGCCCGTCTGGAGTTCATGGTATTCGACGAGGCGCACACCTTTACCGGTGCTGGCGGCGCCGAAACCGCCTGTCTGATCCGCCGTCTGCGTGCCTACTGCGGCAAGGACGAAAACAGCACTACCTGTGTCGCCACCTCGGCCACCATAGCTGACCCGCGCCGCGGTTTCGAAGCCGGTCGTGAGTTTGCCAGCCGCTTCTTTGGCGTTGATGGCCAGAATGTCGAGCTGATCGGCGAAACCTACGAGGATGACCTCTGGGGCGAGCCGCGCACTGTCAGTGCGCCTTTTAATGGCGATCAGGCCATGCAGCTGAAAACCGTGCTGGAGATGCTCGGGACCCTTGACCGAGCCGAGGTCGAGCCTGCTGACCTGCAGGCCTTCCGGATCTGGTTCCAGACCACTAGCGGCATGCGGATGGCCGGTGACAGCTGGCGTGAGGCGCTGAACCAGTGGCTCAGCCATAACGAGGTGGTGTTTCAGATCGCCGATGTGCTGCGCCGTCCGCGAGCCGTGGCTACCTTGCTGGAAGAGCTGAACGACAAACTGGGACGCCCGATTACCGAAGAAGAAATCCTGATTTGGCTGGCTTTGGGGGCTGCCGCCCGCAATGGTGACCGGCCCCTGTTGCGGCCGGTGGTGCATGGCTTTGTGCGCGGTGTCAGCGGCGCGGTGGTGACTTTCGAGGAGGGGCAGGACCAGCCGGCCCGGCTCTGGCTGTCGGCCGAGGATGCACTGGCTGCGGCCGAGGGGCGGGACCCGGGAATCAAGGCATTCCCTTTGTCCAGTTGTACCACCTGTGGCCAGCATTACTTCGAGCACGGCCTTGAAGACTTCAACTTTATCGGCGATGCACCTGGCGGAGGCTCTGCAGAGGGAAAGAGCCGTGTGTGGCGTGCGCAGGACATTCCGTTGGGGGGCGTGCGTGCGGTCTCACTGGATCATCAGGTTGGGTCCGATAGTGAGGAGGACCCGGCCCGTACGGAGGTACTGTTCGTCTGTCGCTACTGTGGTACCACCCATGATACGCAGCTCTCTGAATGTGTATGTTGTGGCCGTAACAAGCTTTTCAAGCCGCTGTACTTTGTGCAGCAGAAAGAAGATCACATTGGCAAGTTGACCCGCTGTGTATCTTGCGGTGCCCATGGTCGCCGGGTGAGCGGCAGCTACCGCGAGCCGGCCCGTCCAGTACGTGCGACGGGCGTGGCGGACGTGCACGTGCTGGCCCAGAGCATGATCCACCGTGCCGAGCGCAAGCGCCTGCTGGTGTTTGCAGACAACCGCCAGGATGCCGCTTTCCAGGCCGGGTGGATGCAGGATCGCTCCCGTCGCTATCGTCTCAGGGAACTGATCTACAAAAAGCTGCGCGAAGGCGCCGTCTCGGTCAGTGATCTGGTGTTGTGGCTGGACAAGTTTCTGGATGCAGATGATGAGTTGTCGCGGGCGTTGATCCCGGAGGTCTGGCGGGTCGAACCCAAATCGGAAACAAGCCTGGCGCATGCCGAGGAGCGCAAGTGGTTTTTGCGCGCTCAGGTGTTGCGTGAGCTGACCTTGGGGGCACGCCAAAGTACCGGTCTGGAGCCGTTGGGGCGTTTGAAGATCCAGTATCTGGGGCTGGATGAAGCACTTCCGGTTATTCAGAAGTGGGCAAGGGCGTTAGGCTGCTCACCGGCTGACTTGCGCGAAGGCATTGCCTCACTGCTGGATGCCGCCCGCTCCCGGCGCATGCTGTTTGACTCCATCACCCGTATGTTTTCCAAGTCCTGGCTGGATGGCGAAAAGGAGGTGCTGCGCGGCTATCTGCCAATCATGCGCGGAGTGCCGGAAGGGCTGGTATTCCAGCGCGATGGCCAGCACCACAAAGGGCGTATCAAACAATGGTTCAGTAGTTACGACAGTTCCGCCAAACAGGCTGCTAGTAGCTGGGGAGTGGATCCAGATCACGTCCAGTCGTTTCTGGATGATGTTTGGCGGCTCTGTACGGATGAATTGGAATTGCTGACGCAGGTGCAGTTTAAAGGGGCCAGGGGCATGAACTTGCCAGGCTGTCATGGCGCCAGGCAAGTGCATGTGGATCACTTGATGCTTGTTCCGGCCACCGGTATGCACCGATGCCAGACGTGCCGACGCCTGCATGCGCGGGTTAATCCCGGCATGACCTGTATGGCTTGGCGCTGTAAAGGAAAGCTGGTGTTTGAGGCAGAAAACTCCGACAGCTACGACCTTCTGCTGCTAGACCAGGAATTTTCCATGCTGCGCGCCCGCGAGCACTCGGCTCAGATTCCGGGGCCGGAGCGCGAACGGATTGAGAATGCCTTCAAGGGTGAAAGTGAGCGCATCAATACTTTGGTGTGCACGCCGACACTGGAAATGGGGGTGAATATCGGCGCACTGGATGCCGTGCTGATGCGCAACGTACCACCCTTGCCGGCCAACTACTGGCAGCGGGCAGGCCGTGCCGGGCGCCAGTTTCGCATGGCGCTGGACCTGACCTATGCGCGGACCACCAGCCATGACCGGGCCTATTTCAATGAACCGCTGAAAATGCTGGAAGGGCTGGTCGAGCCGCCCAGCTTTAATCTGCGCAATCCGGTGATGGTGGCCAAGCATGTGAATGCTACGGTACTGACCACACTGCTGCAGATGCTGCGTAGTAACTACCTGCCAGGACAGCAGGCGTCTGCGCTGCAGGAGGCTTTGTCTGTCTGCTTGCCACCTCAAATCAGGCCCTATCTGTTTACCTCGGATGGCATGGTGAGAGCCGAGCCTCTACCGGTTGAAGCACTGAGCCAGCAGATAGTGCAGCATAAAGCCGCACTCTTGAGTGCAGTGATCAAGGCCTTTCACCAGGGTTGGCCGACTAGTGACCGCGAGGTGGTAAGTCGTGGCCAGTTGGAACTTCTCATTGGTGGTTTTGCTGAGCAGCTCCAGGGAGTAATCAATCGTCTATTCCAGCGCTTACAGTGGGCTTTGGGGCAGTTGGAGCGTTTGCGCAAGGTGGCCGCTGGCAAGGGTGCACTGGACGCCGACGAAGAGGCTTTGCGCGCCCGCTGCGAACGGTTGGTAAAGAAGCTAAAAGGCGACGCCAAGCGCAATCGTAGCCAGGCAGAGGGATTTGATGACACCAATACCTATGGCGTATTGGCGGCTGAGGGCTTTTTGCCGGGTTATGGGCTAGATAGCGGTGCGGTAACCCTGACCCATGTGGCGCCTCGTCACAGCAGCGATATCAGTGACTGGGAGTTACGCCGTAACACTGCTCTGGCTGTTCGCGAATATGTGCCTGGTAACCTGATCTACGCCAACGCGCACAAGTTTGTGCCCCGTCACTTCCATCTGGTTCCGGAAGAGCCTCTGGTATTTGCTGTGGATGTGGCAAGTGAGTCAGTCCAGGAAACTGGCCCGAACACTAAGGCTGGCAGTGAAGCCAGCTCCCTGTCGGTCACGCAAATTCCGGGTGTGGCGATATGCGATGTGGATGCCCCCCATCATTCCTATATTTCGGACGATGAGGACTATCGCTTCCAGATGTCGGTGGCAGTCTTTGCCCAGGACCAGGGGCGACACTCCGGCGGAAAAGTCTATGAGTGGGGCAGTGCGCAGTTGCAACTGAAGCATGGCCTGCACATGCGCTTGGTGAATGTTGGTGCGGCTGCGCAAGTGCGATCGGGGGCGTTGCTGGGATATCCGCTGTGCCTGGTGTGTGGCGCCAGCCGCTCGGCGATGAGTAGCCAGCAAGAGCTGGATAAGTTCAATGAGCACCATATCGAGCGCTGTGGCCGTCCCGTTCAGGCCATCGCTTTCTATGCCGAGGTGGTAGCCGACGCACTGGTACTGCAGGACTGTGCTTCTCAGGAAATGGCCTACAGCGTCATGGAGTCTCTGCGTCAGGGGGCGGCTGACGTGCTCGATATGGAAATATCCGATCTGCAGGTGCAGGTTATTGGCAAGCCGGGCAGTGAGTCGGTGGATGCGCTGCTGTATGACCCAATGCCCGGTGGTTCGGGGCTGCTTGAGCAGCTGTTGGAGCACTGGCCGGATGTCGTGGCTGCGGCAAAGCGCTTGGCTGAAGAGTGTCCGTCAGTCTGTAAATCGTCCTGTGTAGATTGCCTGCAGCATTTCCGCAATTCGTTCTATCACGACAAGCTGAATCGCCATACCGCACTTGAAGTGTTCAAAGACAGGGGAAATACCCCGAACTTTGCCCATGAATTGGCACCGGTGTTGCCTGATGAAACCCTGACGCAGCAACCGGGTAATCCCCCCGAGCAACAGCTGGTGGCAATGCTGAAAGCGGCTGGCATGACTGCGTTTGAGACTGAGCGACCAATTCAGTTGTCCGGCGGTATCACGACCCGTCCAGATGTGTACTTCCATGAGCCCAATGATCAGTACGAAGGCGTCTGCATCTACCTGGATGGCATGAGTAGGCACCTGCACGGCAACGCCCAGACAGCGGCTATGGACCGGCAGATCCGCCAGGAGCTTCTGAATACCGATTATGAGGTCATAGAGATCCAATTCCAGGAGCTATACGACAAGACCGTAATGCGCGAACACATGCGGCGGATTGCCCGGGCGGTGATTGGCAAGACAAAGGCAAAGGAGCTGGTTTCTAGTGATCAGTGGTTTGATTCGGCTTCAGATGTTGCGAATAAGCCGTCCGGCAGTTCTTCTCCGACAGCCACAGTCCTGCCGTTCAGAACGACAGGTCCTGCCGATTCAGATTTCTCCCCGTACAAGAATTGTGTCCCGTTAGTGGGCCTGCAAGCTGCCGCTGGCGCCTGGAGTGCAGAGCAGGGGGGGCTGATTGATTTGGCCGAGCATGCCGAAGAATGGATGCTCGTTGATGAGGGGAGGCTGGAGCCAGGCATGTTTGTTGCCCAGGTCGTCGGGCGCTCCATGGAGCCGTTGGTGCCGGATGGCAGCTACTGCCTGTTTCGACAGGTGCCAGCCGGCAGCCGCCAGGGCCGGAGGCTGCTCGTATGGCATGCTGGGGCGATCGACAGTGACACAGGTGGGGAATATACCTTGAAGGTCTATTCCAGTGAAAAGGTGGCCAGTACTGACGGTGAATGGCAGCACGAACGTATTACGCTTAAGCCATTGAATCCGCAGTATCAGCCATTGGTGCTCGACTCTAATGATGCGGGCGGTGTTCGTGTCATTGGGGAATTTGTCGAGGTGTTGGCGTACTGAAAATTGACCCAATTAAGTCACGGATGCTTGCCCGAGTTTGATCCATTTCTCTTGCCGAGTTTGGTTAATTAAACCTCCCCGGGTTTCGCAGAGGCCCGGGGCATTGGTGTGATGCTGTATTGCCTAGTATTGATTGAATTTTAACTGCGGTTAGAGATCCGCTTCTTAATATCAAGTGACTTTGATCATGGGTAAGAGCAAGAAGATAAGAACTCATTATGAAAACCTTCAAGTCGTGGAATCGGCTAGTGATGAAGTCATACGGGGAGCCTATAAGTACCTTTCTCAGAAGTATCATCCGGACAAGAACCCTGACAATAGAGAAATGGCGGAAAGAGTCTTCAAGATTCTGAATGAAGCCCATGATGTGCTTTCAAATCCTGAAAAACGCCGGCTTCATGACGAGTGGATTGCGCAGATGCGCGCAAGTGAGGTTGCCGGAGATGCGCATTCATCACGCGAGTCGGCGCGCCCCCAGAAGGAAGCCGAGCGAAACCATCCGACTGATACTAGCTCCTCAGTGGAGGCTGCAAGGCGGCCATATTCCCCAGGGGTTCTGAAAGTGTCGTGGTTTGTGCTCGTGCTTCTATGCGCGGGATTTATGACGTTTCTGGTGACTTTTGCGATTTTTTTCGAACATTGGCAGAGTCAGATTCTGCCTCTTTTCGTGTTTTTTGCAGTATTTACCCGTTACGCTTACCTAAAGCTGAAGTCGGCAAAGGCCGGATATCTTCTCGACGATAATTGGGTTGACGGGTTCATCTTTCGCATCCTTGATAGGCTTTCACCGGCCAATTGGCCTGTACTGCCTGTGCTGGTCGGTTGCTTGGCCTGGATCGGAGTTGGGTATGCCTTTGCGGAGTCTGGCTCATTCTCATTCGTTTTGGGGCAGGCCTTTGCTTATGGGGCACCTGCTGGTCTTACGATTCTGGTTTTGGCTGGCATACTCTCATTTATTCCGTATGTTCAGGAGAATCTAGATGTAAAGTGGATGGTGATCCTGTTCTCTGCTGCCGGCGTAGTTTTTTTTCAGCTACGTGATCACCTTGCTGTAGAGAAGTTGGAAGAGCGACAAGCAGAGGTGGCTTCTTCATTGCCTCATGTTTCAGGGGATAGTAGTCGGTCGCCTATCAATAGCGGTCATAATGCTCTCACAGACTACGATACTATGTTGGGTGAGCTTGAGCGAAAGCATCCTGCTATTAATCCTGATTCTCCTCGGTTTGATCCTGCAGTTACTGAAAAAGTCGCCAACGCGATGAGCGTTTGGCAGGCCAGAGGTCTCCCTAAAGAGCAGGCTCTTAGGATGGCGGTTGACGAGGTTATCTACGGCGCGGGACTGAAGAGGGAGCAGGCAGGTGCTCGTACCGAAGTTACGCAGTCAGCAGTTCAGCAGGGTGGCAATCGGAAAGGTAGGGGCGCGGAAGACAGCGCTCAGTATTCGGGTGGTGGGTCAACTTACCCTGATTGTGAATTCAAGAATGTGATGACTAACGAAGACTGGATCAAGTGTGGTAGAACGCCGCCGTCGTATGACTATGCCAAGTGATCGGGCACCGCCTTGATGCTCTTGGAGGGATGAGCCGGCGAGGCCTGTTGAATTGCCCCCAAAACTGGCCCACTTCAGGGCCTGAAACGTGTTGGGCGGGGGCATAATGGCTCCATCCTCACAACGGTTGGAGCTTCCGCGATACCCGGGGCGGCTCAAGGTCATGTCGGGGGCTCCAGCTTTATCAGGCTGCTCTCTACCAGTTTGGCCAGCTGAGTTTCGTCCAGGTGGGTTCCCAGACAGGCCAGCAAGTCCTCCTGGCGAGGCTGTGCAAAGGCCAATCGGTAGAGCGACAGGCCGCGCTTCAGGGCGTGATACCTCCCTGTGTCACGACTGAAGGGCATGTCAAAGATCTGGCGCTGTACCTTGCTTCCCTCCGGTACATCATAAATCCAGTACGGGATCAGGTCTGTGCTGTCGGCAGGCTTGTCCCGATTGGCTTGTTCAAAGACATATCGCCAGGGGTCCTGCTCAGGCCCCACTTCTGCAAGTCTGTCGCTATAACGCAGGGCCACGTTCTTGCGCACCGCATGTCCCTTATATCGATGCACGCGACCTTCACGCTGTTCCATGTCCACGGGATTTGATGGCAGGTTCCAGTGGACCACTGAATGACACCAGTGGTGAAAATCCAGGCCCTCCTGTCCCACCGATGTGGACGTCAGTACAAAGGGACGAAAGGGCGAATTGAAGGCTTCCTTTACTGCCCCCTTGCGAGCGACAGCCTTGTTGTCTTCGGAGAACTCGCCCAGCCGCAGGGCGAAATGGCAGCGAATGGAGTGGGGCTCGAAGTCGATCCGGTCACCTTCCACCTTGATTATGTCCGGCATGACTTTGACCGTTCGCAGGGAGAGTGCCTCGAACATGGCATCCGCAACCTTGGCTGCGGTCGCCCCCGTGCTGATACTTCCCAGACTGCAGCGCTCTGCCAGCATGTGCGCATATTCGTCCAGGACAGCCTGGAGATTGCCCTCTATCCCGTAGCGCAGTACGCGCTGCCAGTACGCATCCGCATCACTGGTCTTCAGCAGCGCGGTGGCCAAGGGATGGTTGAACTGGCTTCTCAGGCCTTCGGCACCGCGAACGGCGGCGTCCAGTACGTCCCAGTCATCCAGCTTTGCATGCTCAATGCTCCGCCGCAGTGACCGCAGCATGCAGGTCCCATGGCCTGCAAGAGCCAGGTCCGCCACGACCTCGGCCAGGTCGTCAGGTACGCGTCCGAGGTTCGGCACCGGGGTGTCCCAACACTCCACCCAGTGTGCTACGTGTGCATCGAACGACGTTTCCTGTCCGTCGTCGGGGTCAACTCCATCCTTCTCATCGGCGCGGGGGGCGGCCGCCCATCGGTGGCGGCACCACTCCACGAGACGAGGCTGATGCCGTTGCTCAAGGCGGATAAGGGCGAGCCAGTACCAGCGTCGGTCAGGGGCCCCCGTAGCCGTCGGGGCATCCACCACGGGGGCCAGCAAGGCCTGAGCGCGCTGGATGGCTACTTCGCGCACTCTGGTCAGGGTTGGCTGGGGCCCCAGGGAAGAGGCAATCGACAGAGGATCGATCTCCGCCGCCAGGGTAGGGGAGGGAAACATTAATGCCAGCGTCGACATGCTCGCTGCGCGCTCCTTGTCCTGCATCCGGAAGCGAAGGTGCTGGCCCAGTCGCTTGGGCATGTCGTGATAGTTGCCGGCATAGCCGGCTTCTTGCACGAGTCTGCGCTCGACCTGATAGGAAATCAGCGCAGAGACAGCATCCGGCACCAGGTTCCAGGCGGAGAAAAGCAGGCGTTTGACGGCGCCCTTGGCAGTGGCGAAAGCCCCTTCCTGCTGCCAGTACGGCATCGAGGGAGGTAGCCAAAGCAGCTGCCACAGGCCGGACTGCTCGATTTCATCCCAGAGGGCGCGCAGGCGTGGATTCCCCACTTCCACGTCCCGGTAGTGATCGAAGGCAGAGGAATCCAGCAATAGACGTTCGTTGCTCCGCAGGAGCTGGGCTAGCTCGGGCGCCCGGCGGGCCGCCCGTTTCCGGAGGTCCTGCTTCAGCTGGTAGTCCTTCATGAAGTTCAGCACATAGGAGCCGGACTTCCAGTATTCCATGACGTCCTGGCGCTGCTCGAGGTCGCTGGCGACGCGGTCCACGAGGCGGAATGCCTCCAGGTCCCGGGGGCTGAGGCGCGGCCTGATCAGCTGCTCGGCCACCATGCCGTCCCGGCTGTCGGTATGGCCGATGCGTTCGGTTCGGCACATGATCGATAACAGCTTCTGCTCCACCCTTTTGCGAATTTCGGGAAGGCCGGCGAGCGCGTCGGCATCGTTGTTGACCCGAAGCATGGCACGGCGGTAGTCCTTGAGGTCCCGCTCCAGGGCACTCAGGTCGTCATCGTGGCGAAACAGGAAGCGGGCTGTCTGGATGAAGTCCTTGTAGTGGTCCTCTGCTTCGGAGTCCTGTACGTACATTTTGTAGGGCGTCGCTGACAGCAGCAGCATCCGTACCTTGCCGTAATTGAAAAGCGCGTGGGCCAGCTCGGCTTCAGGACTATCTTCGGGGTTCCGAAGCAGATCCCGAAAGCGCTGAAATTCATCCAGGATCACCAGGTCGGGCTCCAGAGCACTCAAGCATTCCTTGGCAAGTGTCTGCCGCAGTTTGCCGATCAGCGACAGGCAGCGATTCCGGTCCTCCGATGAGATGCTTCGCAATTTGCGGCCGTCATGATATCGATCCGATAGCCATTCCAGCTCCATGCGGAGGGAGGCATTTTTTTGAATGGCTAGAAGGAAATCGCTGGCAATGTCTGGGTCGAAGCCAATCTCTTCTTCGACATAGTTAAACCAGCCGTCACCCGCCGGCCCCTGCAATGCGTTGACCAGGGCACGTTTTTTGAGCCATGGCAGCGAACACAGCATCTTGTAAAGCAGCCGGCGCTCTTCCTTGTGGCCGGAGCGGTGACCTTGGTCAAACGTTGTGCCAGGGGTAAAGCTGATCAGGTTTACCTTGCGCTTACGCATGCCGTGAATATGCAGGGGCAGCAGGGTGAGCCGGGTTGCCATGGCAAATGGATCCATGCCGGGGAGCTTCAGGCTGTTAACATTCTGCTGGGCAATGTCCGCATTTGAGCAGACATAGATCACGTCAATGCGAGGTTCGATATCCTGAAGATGCTCGATCGTCTTTGCCAGCAGTCCGCGGGCGATCATGGTTTTGCCCATGCCAACTTCGTCAGCCACCAGAAAGCGGCGCGTCTGCTGTTCGTCTACGAACAGTCGATGAAAGGCATAATCAACAGTTCGCTTCTGGAAGTCCTTGAGAGACGCCAGCGTATCGGTCGCACTGAACCGGTTCATCATTCCTTGCTCTCCCGGCCAGCACTCGCTACTACTTGCCACAGGGCCTCGAATTCTTCCGGCACAATGTCACCCTCGGCCACCTTGTCCTGCCGAAGGCGCACCATCACCGATTCGATGTAGTCCAGCTTTCCTGGATCGCGGGCATAGGCGCGTGCCAGCATTTCGAAGAGCGACTCATTTGTGCCTGCTTCTGCATTCCAGCCGCCCTTGCCCTTACCTTGCTTGTCAGGCTTCTCGAGGTCAGGCCCCTGCTTACCCAGCAACAGCAGCATGTAGCGGAGGAATCCCTCCCGGTTCTCCAGAATGCCCCGCATCACATCGGCATCCCGGCCAGCCGGCGGGTTGATCAGAGGGATCTCCAGGCCAAAGTTCAGCTCCACCTCATTGAGCCGCAGGCGAAAGCCCACCAAAGACGTGACATCCCGCAAGGACAAGCGTGGCATGGTGGGCTCAGGAGGCGTGGCGCCCCGGTTAACTGCGGTGGCAGCGGTTGCGGGCACGGTGAGCGGCCACACGGCAAGCTCAAGGGTGGCCGGCCCCGGCAGCGAGAGGCCCTTCAATGTCAGTGTCCAGCCGTCTTCGGTTTGGTCGCATGCCAGAGAGAGGGACTGCATTGCAATACTGCGCCGGGCATCGTCCAGTAGCTGCTGGTCCCGAATCGTGGCCGCGTCTTCCGCCGGCACTTCGCTGCGCTGATAGGGCTCCAGAATGTCTCCGATGCCCGCGCTGCTGATCCAGTCGGACGGCAGGCCAGCCTTGCGTTTGCCCGTCAGCTCGACCATGAACTCGACATTTTTACCCGCCATCAGTGCGGCATCTGTTGCGTTGGCCGACCCGACAAACAGATGCGTATCCCATCCGGCCTGTCCGATATAGGCCTTGGCATGCAAGCCCGTGAGCCGGTCTGATTCGGTGCCCCCGGTCTCTAACTGGTCTGCTCCGTCGCGCATGACAAGTACCTGCTGAAACGCGCCAAAAGCTCTCTCGGGGAGGCGGTCGAGTTCCTCCGCCCGTGATACCAGGAAGAGGGGGGTATGGCTGCATTCGGCCAGTTGCCGCAACGCCCCTTCACCTATAAACGGCGAGATCACGCCTAGCTCATCCCAGCGCCGGTCGAGCCGGGCTGGCAGCCACGGAGCTGGCTGTTTGCCAAGGCCCAGTGCATGGAACTCAATCTGCTCAAATTTGCCGGGCAATTCCCACTCCGCAGCCGAGGCGTCCAAAATCAGGGTATCCAGATCGGATGCCCGCCGTTTGGACATATCCTTATGCTTCAGCCCCGCCACGCTTTTCAGGAAGGCTGCCAGCTTGTCCTGGCGCCGGTGTTTCTTGCCTACCGGGCCCTCCAGGCATACCGAGAGATCCCAGGATCCGTCGTCCGTGAGATTGCGGGACATTACCAGCAGCCGTAGAAATGGCGGGTCGCCGCCTTCTTCGGGTTTGAATCGCATCAGCCAGACCTTGGGGTGAAATGCGCCGCCATGGGGCGCGACCACTTCATGCACCATGGTTTCCAGCAGGGACAGCAAGGGGCTGGCGGCGCGCGGCACCTGTAACCGTCCCCGCTCACTGAATACGGTGAAACGCTCGGCGACCCGGCGCAGGCCTTCCAGGGCAAGGACCGGGTCCAGGTTGTCGGGAGTGTCGTCGCCGGTCGCAAGCCACGCCATATGAAGAGGCATTGCTAGCAGGGTGACCAGGTCGAGCGAGAATGTGGTGGCAACCCCGCAATCAAAGACATGACCGGGAGGCGGAGTGAGCGCATCGCTCAGCAGCAGGCGGGTCTCGGGACTGATCATTGCTGATAGCCCTCAAACCATTCCTGGAGGAAGCGCTGGGTGATATTCCAACGATAATTGAGAAGGCCGAGGCCTGCCGAACCGCTCCATTGCCGCAGCGCGGCCGGACTGGCGAATCGGGAGCGCGCCTTCTTCAATACGCCCTCGCGCCGCTGGATCAGTTGCCGGGCGTCGTTCAGGGCCGCGACTTTGTTGCCTGCGTTCCGGGACAATTCCAGCCAGGACTGTACAAAGTCCCGTGTTGATTTGTCCGGCGGACTGCCATGCTGGCCCAATATGGCCCACAGATCGGTTGGCACCCAGTCAGCCAGGAGGTCCTGGTTTTCGCGCGCGCGGTCGCTTAGCTGCTGCCGGTAGTCCTCTACCAGCTGCTCTCGTCCGGACCGCTCTGCCAGCTGCAGGTTGTAGAGCAGGGCGGCAGCCTTTACGAGGTAGGCAAAGCGGTGGGCGTGCCCTACCAGAACAAGCAGGGCGGGCGGAAAGTCTACTTGGCGCGGGTGCAGCCAGATCTCGTCGACCGGGTCCAGTTGCTGCCGATCGGCCGTGTCCTGCGCCAGCCAGTTCAGCAAAGAACCCTTCGGCCCCTTGCCCCACAGATCAAGTAGCAGCTCTGCCTCTGCACGCTCAATGCTCATGGTGGCGCCTTTTGGATAGCCATCCGGCATCAGCTTCAGGACTTGTTGGTGCCAGGTACTGGCAGTCCCGAACCCTTCCTCGTCATCATCCGCGGCCTTGCGATGGGCTCGACGTTCCAGATAGAGATCATCCATGGCAGCGAAATAGCGCGACTGCGCACCGCTGAACAACCGGAATCCCCATGCCTCAAGGCCCGCCCAGTAGACGGAGCTTGGCAGCCGCTTCAGGCTGCTGCCGGCGTCGCTGCCGATGTAGTCCGACTCTCCGCTTGCCTGAAAGGCCTCCATCAACTGAATTTCGGCGCGACGTGAAGCGGCAGGTAGCTCGCGGGAACTTATCCTCCGGTCCTCCAGCTGCGCCATTAGCCAGGGAATGTGAAACATATAGCGAAGGCGTGTCTGGATGGTCGATGTGCCGGGAAACAGGATGTCAGCAATGGCGTCACGAACGCCGCCAATGCCGAGTTCGTCACGGGACTCTGGCGCGTTAAATGAGGAGATCAGCTGCAGGCTGCGCTGTCGCGCCGTACTGTCCCGGTCCACCCAGGCAATTGAAGAACCCATTTTATGTCAGCATCTCGGCGTAAGTTATTATTGTTGGCGCGGCTATAGACGTTCTTCGCGCGGGGCCTGGCTTACGCAATCTAGAGGCCCTCGTTGGCGGGGGCAAGCTGCGGGAAATACCTATGTCCGGCTGGCTTCCTGAGGCCTGGGCTCCCTTCTGCAGGGAGGTTGGCCTCCCTTTGGCCGGTTGCTGGCATCTTCTGTCAATATTACGTGCGTCGAGCGACAGAATGTGTCGTGCCATGGGCCAGGGTTTTCCCCGATTTCAGGGCCAGCTCGAATTTCCCCTTTCATCTCGGGCAGGTGCCTTGGGGGTAGGGAGGGCAGGGGGGCGTCGGGGAGGTCTAAGGCGGGCGGCTTGTAGGGGAATGAGAACGGCATTAACCTCAACTCACATCGCAGGGGTCCACATTGGACATACTGCATTCCTTGGTCTCCGATTGCCCTCCCTAATGTCGACACGTCTTGACCTGCCCCCCGTTCCCCAGCTGCGTGAGCTTCTCCTGACGGAGTTTGGTGAGAAGGCGAATTGCTTTGAGCTTCGCGCTTTCGCCATGACCAATCTGGCGGGAGACGAGTTTGCCAGGACGAAGCGACCTGGCATTTATGTGTTTTGGCATGAGGACGTTGGCTATCTGAAGATAGGAAAGAGCCAGACCAACGCCTCGAAGCGGGCGCTTGAGCATGTACGTGATAACACTCGCACGAAGGATGGGGCTGCCGTTCAGATTCATATGACGGACATGCGGGAGTGCCCGAAGTGTCATCTTATCCTTGTGAACCTGGATTCGCCCCGCAACATGCACTGGGTGCTCGCCCTGGAGCATTACCTGGAAAATACGTTGAACCCCCGGATTCGATCGGCGCGTAATGGCTAAAGCAAACCGGGTAGGCTACGGCAGGGTGGTGACCGTTTCGAGTAATTGTTGGGGCGCAGTGTCTAAGCTAACGGGGTTGCTCTTGATCGAAAATGCATCCCTCGGCTTCCGTTCAAGGAAGTAATCCTCTCTGCGTTTGCACCTGATGGGTGGGGAATGCCATCCAGGATACGGATAGGATCCACCACGCCTTGCCCGGCGGGCCAGTGCATCCTTGCCACTGGAACAGCTTCGGCGGTGGTACTCCTATCTCCGGATGCTTCTGGAGATCGAGGGTCTATTACTAGGTAAATGGTTCCTTCATGACCATATCCTGATTGATATGCTGACTCCATGTGGTTCCGTAAGTCATCAAATTCATGCAGTAGGTTTCGCTTAATAATGGGTGTGATATGGTTTATGCAGTTATCAGTTGAGGGAGATCTCGAATGGGTTATGTACTGAAAGCGGATCAGCTAAAGTTTGCTATTGCGGAAACGAGTTCTTTCGACTCCCAGCCGCCATATGAATTCATGCCGGGTGATGAGGAGTTAACCCGGGAAATTCTTGAGTCTCCTAGTATATTGGCACTACTTCCGAGTGGTGATGGCGGAGCCTTGCCTCCTAGTGGAGCAGACGGAGAGATGGTGCTTGAGTCACCAGATGGGCGGCGATATTTCGTGCCTCCGCGATATCAGCCCCTTGTAAGTATTGTGGCGCTACACTCGGGTGCGTTTGCGCAAGATGCCTCTCTCCAGATACTTCAGAAATTTTTCGATTATTTGCGGGATCTGCTTGGCTGGATAATGACCCGGAAAGCCTCACTGCGTACGCAAGTTGAGGATATTCTTAAGGATGCCGACTCGATCTATGAAAGTTTTCGTCTCCAAGTTCATGGAATGCAAAAGCAGCATGACGACCATATTATTAGCCTTGTTCTGCTGATTCCGGACTTATTTGTATATCTTTGCAGGCTTTTTGCTGACAAGGATGTTGATCGTCGCGCAAAGGGTGAGCTGATTCTCGCACTTGTGTATCTCGTTTCTCCCGTGGATATCCTCCCGGAGGCCATAATTCCTCCGCCATACGGTTTCCTGGACGACATCGGGATTGTTCTTTACTTTTTGAGGAGATCCATGCGGGATGGGTATGTCGACAGGGCGGCGTTTGAGCGAAATTGGCCTGGTGATCCTGGGTTTCTTGATGCGATGGAGGAGTGGTGGCAGACCATCCTGACTGTTTTGGATGAGCATTTTATTGAAAGTATTGTTAAGGCCGTGCGAGGCCGTACCAAAAAAGGCAAATAAGGCGAACTTTGCAGGATTAATTTGAAGGTGTCTTTCGGCTTAAGGAGAGCCCGATCCCCAATGTCACGAATGCAATGCCCTCATTGGAATGCTGCCTCTTAGCCATCAATAAATCGACCATTCTCAAACATTATAATTTCAATAGCGCGCAGGGATGTTACCGGATACCCAATTTTCGCATTTACCTTGCGATGAAAATCGCTGAACTCCGCTCTGGCAGCAATTTCCTTAAGGGAGCTGAGATATTGAATATATAGCGTAGGGTTATTTACCTGATAGTGGTGCGGCTTCTTTCCATAAAGGAAGAAGTAAATGCGAGAATCCCAGATGGCATAGTTTTCGGGGGCGCAAAAATGGAGCAGCTTTGATGCGCCAACCATTGAGTTGTTTACGAGGCCCGAAAGACGAACCAGCTTCTCCTTGCAAAGAGGATGTCCAGCGCGCGCTTGCTCCAGCATGTCTGCTGCCTCTGAGGCCGTCGCCCTATCTTTGCCTTGGCCGAGCTCTAGGATTGTCGGCATCCAGCCATATACCATGTGGCAAGCTCTGACTACATCGCCTTCGCTGATGCGCTGAAGGCTGCTGAGGAGGCCAAGAAGATGTTTGTAGGAGATGATATACGACGATGTGCAGTCGATAGTTGTTTCATCAATGAGGGCGAGGATGTCGCGCATATCTTTCCCTGAGGGCTGATGCAGAGCATGCGAGGCTGCAAATTGAACTGTGTAACTGCCTTCTGGCACACTGCGGCGTGGGCCGCAGAGTCTGGCTGCATGTGGACCTGCCAGACCCAGCGTCCCGCGTGACCTGTTCAGGCATCAGTTGCCGGCATGATGTGCTTAGAGAGCATCAGGCGGAGGTCAAGCAGAGTCTCCCGATCTGCTGCCAACGCACTGAGGCCGGATCGAAGCTCGTCTTGGTGCCGTCTCAATCGGGCCAGGTCATCGGCAAACAGTGACGTCACCACGGTATCGACCTGCTCTGCGAGGCTCTGCTCAAGCTGTTCCGCCAAGGCGCCGGCCTGTTGGTGGCAGTGCAAGGCGCGGCGTTGCTCCATCTCGTTCTGCCGGGCCTGTTGATTCTGCGCAAGGAAGACCTCAAAGACGGCGGCAAGGCCGCGGATCAGTGGACCGAAGCGCTTCAGCCATTCTCGCGAGCTCTTCAGAAAGGGCTGCAGCCACTTGAGATTGGCGAGCGTCTTGGGGATAAGCGTGTGGTCGACGCCCTTTGCAAACTCAACCGCCTGCCGCGCAAGGCCTGCGCCGCCATCCTTGCCGGCCCCGCCTTGAAGTTCGCTGGCGAGCTGCTGCCAGTCCAGGCTGCTCTCGAGTACCAGGCTTCCTCCACTCTTGATATCGCTAGTCAGCCACTCTTCCACCTGGCGCGCAGCGTCGGTGCAAGCTGACACAATCCGGTCTTCGACCGATTCGCCGGCCATGGCAGCCTCCACTGCTGCGCGCAGCGGGCCGCGCTGAATGTTCACGGCACGAGTCACTTGGTTGCGAGCGGCGAGATGCAACAGGTTGCTGCTCGTCTCGATGCCGGCCATCGCGCGCGTCGCCTCGTCCAGCTTCTTATTGGCATCATTGCCGATGTGGCTTTCAATGGCGGTCAGGGCGGGCGTTACCAGACGGCCTTCGACCTGCTGGCAGTAGGCCGCTAAACGTTGCTGCTCGCCCTTGTAGCGCTGCAGCCAATTTCCGAATGTGACAAGAAAAGCCTCATAGCCCGAGTGCGTCAGAAGCGCTGGCTTATTGCCGAGTCGTGCGCGCATGGCCGAATCAGCGTTCACCGTAATCACGGGTAGCTCTTCCAGGATGGCGCTACTGACGTTGGCGCTATTGGCGCTGGCGAGCAGCAGGGAGTTGGTTCGGTCGAGAACCCGCGCGACGTCATCAGCGTCGGTGCTGCGCGGGTTGATGACGAGGAATACCTTCTTACCAGACTTCACCAAGTCCAGAAGGCGGACATAGACGTCCTGTACATCCTGGTCTTCGTCCGAGATGACGCAGAGGATGAGGTCACTGCGCTCGATTTCCGCCTGGGTAGCCCTTTCGTGCTCGATCGGGGCGTTGACGCCTGGCGAATCCAGCAGCACATGGCCGTTCCAGTCATAACGGTCAATGCGATCCGTCGTGGGAATGTCGCCGACCCGGGCCTCATCTCGGCCGAGCAGCGCGTTGATCAAGGTGCTCTTGCCGGCATTGTAGGCGCCGAACACCAGGACATTGAGTCGCTGTTCCTGGCTGCGCGTGTGAAGATCGGCAAGAGTTACCTCCGCCTGTGAGCCCAAGGCGCGCTGGAACAGCGGTGCCAATTCCACGAGTTGGGTGTCGATCTTCTCAAAGGGACTATTCATGTAGGGCATCCTTCGCCTTCTTCAGGCGCTCTTCAAATGTTGTGATGTGCTCGTTCAGTTCGGCGGCATGGCCTCTCAAGCGATCGATTGATTCGATACAGTTGTCGATGACGCGGTTGACCTCCTTCGGCACAATCGTCTCGAGAAGCGACTGGACGCGCTCCAGAATTTCCTCAGAGGTCACGCCAACCACCTTGGTTTCCCATCGCTCTTCGACAAACCGATCGCCTACCTTGCTCCCCAGCCAACCTCCGACTAGGCCGCCGACGAAGGTTCCGATGACGGGAATAGGCACCAGAGTGCCGACGGCAGCCCCTAGCATCGCGCCTGCGCCGGCCGCCGCGGCACGGCTTCCGCTGCCGCTGACCACACGGATGTCGTAACTGTTCTCTGTGAAGCTGCCGATGTCGGCGCTGGAGAGATCGACCAGGATCTGGTCGATGTTCTTCAGGTACTGGGAGAGGGTTTCCTGCAGCCGTTTGTTGATGCTCTCGACAAGAACATTAGAAATGGCGTGACGAAGCGTGACCACATCCTGTTGACCCTTCGTCTTTTCGATAAGCATCGGAAGAGACGCCAGAACATCCGCCATGACTTGTCGGGCCACCGTCTTGCGTTGATGATCAAGCGCCTTGACTTGTTCACTGGCTTGGCGGGAGAGGTCGGCGATGCGCGGCTGCAGTTGATCATGGATGGTGCCAAGCACCTGGTTTTCCAGATAATTAATCACCTGCCGCGTGGCCTTGGTCGCCTTGTAGGTCTGCGCGTCGGCAACGCGGTTGGCCAGTTGGGCGAATAGAAGGTCCATGCCGCTGTCTGCAAATCGGCCATCGCGTTCCGGGTTGCGACGGCAGTAGCGGACGGATATCGATACCGGCGACATGAGGGAGGTGGCGTGCGCGCCGAGCTTGGCGCTGGCACGAGCATGCACATCGGCCTCCTGGCCGGCCCGACGCGTCTCAGACTTGAGCTCCAGCACCGAAATGATAGCGCCATCGACCTCGTCTTCAACATTGACGTCGCTTTTGGTTATTACGGGTAGCAGCGGCTTTCCACGCTCAATCTCGTCCTTGAGGTCGTCAAGCTCCTGCACCTGTCCGGGAGCGACAGAGCTCGTTACCCATAGCACTACGTCGGCGCTATCGGTAAAGCGGCGAGTGAGGTCGCCATTCTCGCTGGTCACTGAGTGCAAGCCAGGGGAGTCCAGCAGGACTAGTCGCTGTCCGAGGCGAACCCCCTGGATGCGAGCAGTGGTTTCAGTGGCACCCTCTGCAAACTCTTCTTCAGTGTCAATGAGCTTTCCATTTTCCAGATAAAAGTACTGGACTTTTTCTTGTGTAAACTGCCGGGCAACAAAGTTGCCGAATGAGCTCTTTCCGCAGTTAACCTTTCCAAAGACGAGAATGATGACCTGGTCGCCGAAGGTGGAAGAAAGTTCGCGCATGGGTGCGGCAGCATCCCATCTGCCAACGACTTCTTCAATAATAGTGGTAATGTTACGACCAACTTCCCGCGCCAATTTTCCCAGTTCGTTGTCATCCGCGAGGCGGCTGGTCGAAGTGGTTTTTCGAAGACCCTGTATCAGCTCCTCCCGGAGTGGAATCAGGCGGGCCTCGGCAGCACCAATATCATCAAAACGTGCGGTGAAGCTGGAAAGTGCCTCAATAAATGCCGCTCTCACGGAGATCCTCCAGGAATTTAATGGCTGCGTTCTCACGCTCGGCCAGGGTTGCAAGACTGCTTATTTCTGCCTGCTGCTCGGCTCTTTCTGGGAGTGCCAGATAGGCAGCATGAAGTTGGCTCTCAAAGCGGTCAGGGTTATGAATCAAGGATTCTGCGCTAAAGCCGGCGGCAGGGACCTGGTATGACGCCAGCAATGCGGTCAGGTGCAGGCTGAGTTCGTCGACTACGGCTCGCCTGCGAGCCGCATGGCCCTCATCTTCCAGGCAGAAGGCGACACGAAGCTCCGTCATGACGTCCTGAAGATCACTGTTCGCTTTAACCCGCGGAATCCCCTGCAAAGTATCGAGAACTAGTCGAGCGAATGTCATAGCGCCGCCACCTTTTTGCGCGTCTCAAGGAGTAGCTCCGTTACTTGCAGCTGGAATCCGAGTTTTTTGAGGGCAAAAGACGACTCGACGACCTCTAGGCGTGTCCGATGCAGCGAAAGGTTGGTGCTAAGCCGATCCAGCAATTGTGTGCGTAGGCGCTGAATTTCAGCTTTCTTGTTGTCGGCATGACCCTCCAGCCAGACTGCAATCTGTGCTTTGAGCGGCACGAAGCCTGAAGCTTCGGACAGACGTTGCTTACCTTCGATCTTGCCGCGGACATACCGAGTGGAAGAGACCTCCATTATTGGAATGCTGAGTGAGCCCACCTGACGGGAAATAACCTGGAGCGTCTGCGTCAGCGCTCCTTCATCGACGTTGTCGACGCAGCTGATGACAAGCAGTGCTCGGTCGGTTCGGCCGGCAGCAGCAAGGGCACGCAGAAAATCTGCTTCGCACTGGTCAAGTTCGCCGTCGACGGCGCTATGAACGACCAACAGGGCATCCGCTCCCGTATATGCAACCTGGCGCGCAAGATGGTCATCATGCCCAGCCACGTCAGCGTCCAGCCCGGGTGTATCGATCCAGGTGATTCCATTGGATTCATATCGGCGCACCTCCGTGGTTTCACGCTTGTCAGATGCCTTGAAAACATCCTTGCCTATCAGGGCATTGAGAAGTGAGCTCTTGCCATGGTTGTACTTTCCAACTACGGCAATCCGTGGAACAGAGGCATCTTCCACAAGCTGACGCAGTTGATCTACCTGGTCGGCCTCGTCTGGTAAAAGGTCTTCTAGCTCACCATAGGGATCGGTCTGTCTCATACGAGATCTTCCTCAAGATTTGTCAGAAATGCCTCGGCAGCCTCAAGGCGGCGGATGCGCAGACGCAGTTGCCGCCGCCCACGGTCAATGGCCTTCATGGCGGGAGTCTCAAGGTAGTCCTCTACAAGAATGGCCTCTGCAGCCCAAGGATCACCCAGTAGCATGCTGACGTCATGCCGGCATTCGCCCATTTCATGCCCGGCGAGGAGGGCAGTTAGTCTGGGACTTAGGTGATTCAGCAGGTTACGGGCATGGGCTTCCCTTCGGGCCCTGGCATTGGTGGCGCGTGCGCGACGTCTTGCTTTTTCTTCCTCAGCATCATCATCATCATCGCTGCCAGAGGCAGCTGCAGCGGTCAGTAGTGCAGCAACCCCCGCACCAATAAGCCAGAACGGCAATGGCATGTCCTTTTGCTCCTGTGAGAAACCTCCTAAAGAGGTCAGTCGATAAGACGACATATCCGCGACATTTTGTGTCGCTTGTGATCTTCGCGAGATAGCTAAGCTCGTCTGATACTATTTTTGCATCTAGGTTACAGTACTGGTGACTTCAAGCTATGGGGTGTGGCTTGGCTGGGTTTTAGCCGGCAATCCGTATTATCCGCAAGGCAAAAAAGGCCGTGGTCCTGTTGACGGGAAAAGTTGGCAGTCATGGGCGTGAGCCGTAAGGTCTAATCAATGTGACTGAGCCGCATACCGCCCAATCGCCACCCCCGCCGCCCCCGTATGCAACACATCCAGACTGAACGTCGCCCGCGTCATCCCGCAATACAGTAGGTTCCGAGTCCGCTCCGTGATCTCCTCAAAATCCAGGTCAATCAGGATCACGGCCTTCGCCTGCTGCCCCTTGAACCGGAACAGGGTTTCGCAGCGCAGCTCACCTTCGGAAAACACGGGCTGGCCATTCGCCTCGTAGGTGCCGGTAAAGGTCTTCACCCGCAGGCCGGCCACGGTGTCATCGCCCAGAGCGCTCTTGCCGCGTCCCTTCAAGCTCACAATGGCCAGGTCTTCCGGCGCAAAACGCGCAAGCTGCTCCTGCACCACCCGTTGCAGGGTCTCGTGGAAAGTGTCGCCGTTATGCTGGTGAAAGCGCGGTTCTTCCCCGGCAATCGGGTTGGCCGCGGTCATGCCCGGCAGGTGTAGGAGAGGCGACAAGAGTTCGGCAATGCGGCGCGGTGAACGGTAGTTCCGGTCCAGGTGAAGGTGGACGGTGCCGGCGTGCTGATAGTCCCGCTCCTGCAGGCGCTGGTAAGGATCTTCCAGCCAAATCAGTTCGCCGCCCTCGCGCAGGAAATGGCGGGCGGTGGCGGCCATCTCCGCATCAAAGTCCTGGCCTTCGTCCACAATCAGCACGTCAAAGCGCCAGTCTTCCGGCAGCGGATGGGCGAGTACGGCCTGCCGCAATTCCATGAAGAAGTCCGGGCCCTGTTCGCCAAAGGCCGGCAGCTCGCCGCGGGCCTCCAGCACTTCGCGCACCAGATGGTCGAGGTTGGCGACATGGCAGCCTGCCGGGAAGAAAGGCCGCAATGCATCGGCCAGCGGACGGTTGAAGCAGGTGTAGAGCGGGCGCAGGCCGCGGGACAGGGCCCGCTGCGCCAGGTGCCGGGCGAGCTGGGTCTTGCCGGAGCCGGCGCAACCGGTGACATGCAGCGACCAGGGCTGGAAGGACAGTCGATCCACCCACTCGCCAAGCTCGGTGGCAAAGCCGCGATAGACGGCCTGCTGGCGCTCCATGGAGGCGCCGAGGTCGGGCGCCAGGTCGAGTTCGCCCAGGAGGAAATTGACGACGTCGCTGACATGGTCGGGGGAGGTGGGCTTGTCGGCATGGATCTCCTGCACGATCTCGCCCAGACGCTCCATCTGCGTGCTGTCGATGATGCGCTGGGGATTGAGCTGCAGGCCCTGGTAGGAGCGCAGGTGATAGTCCGGGCAGACGAGCAGGTAGTCGACGGCAATCGAGCTACGGCCCTGGTAACGGTACTTCAGGGCATTCTTCACCACTGACACCGAGTTCATGATCTGCTGGCCCACATCCTTGCCCGGGTTCTCCGCGTAGCTTTTCAGCAGGCGGCCTTGCTCGTCGACCATGAGGCCGCCGTTCTTCTGCTCGATGATGATGAGGTCGCCGGAAGGGGCGACGATGCAGAAGTCGATCTCGCCGAACTTGCTCTTGCGCTTGCTGGAGAGGGTGACCCAGCTCAGGTTGGGGAAGATGGCGTAGCGGTCGGGGAGGGCGGCGGCGAGGCGGTCCAGCATGTCGCGCTCGGCGTCGTGCATGAAGGCGGCGCGCAGTTCCTGCCAGTTTTCGGGGTAGATGGTGGCCATGAGTCCCTTCGGGCGGCTGTCCTTGTTGTTATTGAACCCCGCCGTAGAGCCGTTCTTTGGCAGGGGCTTCATCGTATGACTCCCTCGAAGGGAGTACACCTTGCGGCCGACGATTGCCCGTTTGGGGCCGCTGGACTGCAGGGGGGCATGCATATGTATTCGATGGCTACATGTCCGCCTGGAGGCTCTCGTCGCCGGACAGGGAAAGGCTTTGCGCCCAGTCGGCGGAATCCGGCTCGGCCAACCAGCAGAGGCTGTCATGCCGGCTGCCCGCCACTCCCTGCCAGCCTTCCGCCGTCAGAATGGGCGGAGCGACAAACCATTCGCGCACCTCGCCGTCGGGATTGACCGTCAAGGCGCATCTGTCTGCCGCCAGCGCTATCCGTAAGCCGCGAATGACCTGTGGCCGGTGCCGGAAGCCGTTGTCGTCCAGACAGTCCGGGCCGGTGACGCCCTGTAGCTGCCAGCAGTCGTCAAGCGGCGTGGCCTGACCGATGATGAAGTGCTGGCCGCGCACGTCCCAATGCGCCATGCCCTTGTCATCTTCCTGCAGGCGCGGCTTGTCCTCGCAGGCGATAACCTGACCCTGGGGCTGGTAGGTGATCCAGTTCACCCATAGTGGCAGCTTCTGGATAACGTCGGCGACCAGGAGGCGTGGGTGCTCGATTTTCATAGGGATTTCCTGGCGCAGATTGCTGCGCAGTTTTATAAGCGGCAATCTCGGACTGTCTGCCCGGGATGCGACAACATGCGCCGTATTGGCCGGGAACCAGGAGGCAAGGGCAGGCTGGATAAGCGACAAATACTGACGCATGGCCATGTTGTGATTGTCACCTGCTCTCCACCTCCGGAATTTCCATGACCGATGCCGGTTCCACACACACCCTGCACTGGCGAAGCTATTGGCGCCGGGCGCCCCTATCCCTGCAGGCCATGCTGGGCGACCGCGAGGAGGAGGGGCTGGCCGAGGTACTGGCCCTGCTGCGCGAACGCCCCGCTGCCGCATTTGTTGTGCAGCAGCCATCGGTGGCCGCCGGGTTGCAGGCAAGGATTCGTGATGGCGGCTTCGGCCTGGTTCGCCTGGAGGCTGCGTTGGCATCCGCCCCGGCAGCGGGAAAGGCCGGGCCGACAGTGGTCACTGTGCTGCTGCTCGTGGGGCCGGCTGATGTTGCCGTTGCGACGGCCGTGGAAGCGGCGGCCCTCGGTATTGCGCGTGCCTGCGGGCAGCCCTGGATCAGGCTCAATCCCGGCGACGACACTACCACGCGCCTCGATGCGCTGGCCCGCCAGGTGCTGGACGCTCCGGCCCCCAACTAGTCCGCTCCACTGCCAATAACCTGCCCGGCAGCTCGCGATTCCCTCCGACTAACCTCCTGTAGGTCGGGATTCATCCCGACAAACACCTCGCCGGGCTGCCCACCGGGCCAGGCTCTCAGCATGCAGCGCTACTCCGTATGGCGTCCCGGATACGGCCGCACCTCGTTTTCCATCTTGGGCGGGTCCGCATTAAAGGCTCGCGAGAAGTCGGCGATGCCCAGGCGCAGGAGCTGTCCCATCATCTCGAAATCAGACGCGATAATCGCGTTGAAGCGCCCCTTCAGCTGCTCCTGCTCCCAGCGCTTCGACCAGCCGCGGCGCAGCTCCATCGTGGCGATGCGCAGCTTGCCCCAGCGAATGCTCACGATATGGCACTCCCCGGCCTGGCATTCCGACGCATAACTGTCCACGCAGTGCCGCATCTCCATGGCTTCTTCCATCAGCTCCGCTTCGTGCTCCAGGGTCAGGAAACGAAAATCCTGCCAGGCGTGCTCGCGCAGCGGAACACGCCAGCGATGCGCCACCGTACGCTTTGCCTTTGTCGGCCGGGGTCCCGGTGGCTGTGCCTGTAGCCCCTGCGCTTGTTGACGTTGCTGCTCTTGCTGCAGTTGCTGCAGGCGCGCGGCCTGCTCCCCGCGTTCGCGTTCCGCGCACATCCGTTCATGCCATTGCCGCGACTGCCGGAGCAGGGCCGGCACTTCTCCCTTGAAGGCCTGGGGCGGCAGCAGGGGGCTGCAGGCGCGGAACCAGTCGATCAGGTCGCTGAGGTCTTCGCGGTGCCGCGCCATGGCTTCCGGCGTGGCTGAATGCAGCAGGTGGCGGGCGATGGCGGTGAGCAGCAGGTCGGTTTTCTTGACCTGCTCCGGCGGTAGCTCGGCGCCGGGTACCACTCCATTGAGCACCCGCAGCGAGGCGCTGCGTCGTTGCAGGCGATACCACTGCTGGCGTTCGCCGCAAACCGGCGCTCGCAGGCCCGTGCGCAGGGCGGTGAGGCGGGAGGGAATGTCGCTGACGATCTCCGGCAACTGGTGGCGCCAGGCGCGGTAAAAGCGCGTGCAGGGGCCAAGCCGCGACAGCAGGAAGCCGAGTGCCGGCAGGAAGTCGGCCAGCCGTCCCTCGGCCTGCCAGTGGCCGAGCGTAAGGCCCAGGTCGCGCAACTGCGGCAGCGGGACCTGGTGCAACCGTGCCCACGCGTTGCGCGGCAGGCCCTGAGCGCGCAAGGCGGCGCGGACGTCGTCGATGCGCAACGAGCCGATAAGGCCCGCCTCGCGCAGGGGCAGCGCCAGCCACACCAGCTTGCGGGCGCGGCGCGGCCAGCGGCGCAAGGTCTCCCACTCGGCGAGCAGGCAGCCGATCTCCGCCGGCGTGGGGTGCGGCGTGCCGCGCCCGAGTTCGCGCAGGTAGCACTGCAGGAAACCGGAGGGATAGCCGATCCGACGCAACAGCAGTGCCTTCAGTAGCGGCCCTTCGCCTTCAAGGGTGCGTCGCACGACAGTGGCGAGGGTGCGTGGCAGCTCGTGGCGCTCGACGGGCCACAGATCCTCGAACCATGGCTGCAGCAACAGCCACTGTCCGGTCCATCCCCGCAGCAGTGGCCCCAGCGCCACGATCCACTCGGCATTGTTGAGCGGCTCTTGCAGCTGCCGCTCCGGCTGCCAGTCGCCGGTTTGCCAATAGCCGATGGCCTGGCCCTGCGTATTGAGGCGCACCTGCAGCCGGCAATCGCCAATCCGGATCGCGCGCTGATCGCCATTGTCCTGCACCTGCACCATGAGGCGCACCAGATGCAGCGAGAGTGCCGCGGCATCGAGGGGCACCGTCGCCGGATCGGAAAACGCCGACCCGGCCTGGGTCATCTCGGACCGGACCATTCTGGACAGCGCCATCGCCAGCTGGGCGGCAAGCGCCTGCTCCAGGTCATCGGGCTCTGGCGTGTCAAGAAGCAGCGCGCGCAGCGACGCAATATCCGCGGGGTCACAGGCGGCGGGCTGGAAGGCTTTGCTCATGTGCAATTTCGCCCGGCTGGCCTAGCACACGAACACATAAAGACCGGATGGCAGGGCATCGGTATTCGGCAGGGCAATCACCACCGCGCAATCAGCCTCGCAATGCTGGCTCAGGTGGTCGCCGACCTCGGTAAAGTCGGCCAGCGTGCAGGTCTCCGGCATGACCATCACGGCCCAGAGCGTGTGCCGTCCCCGAAAATCGTCCAGCTGCGACAGCATGGCGCGCATGCGCTCCGGGCCCTCCTGTCGCAACGGCGCCCACAGCAGGCACCCCTCGCCGGTCAGGTTGTTGCGCAGGTCGCCGTAGTCGATGCCGACCACGCCTTGGCACATCACGCTGCTCCAGATCACCTCGGCGGCGAGCAGTGGCGGCAGGGAGGGTGGGCACTTGCAAAGAAAACCCATCGCCGCGAGCAGGGCGGCCCGTTCTGCGGGCGGCAGCGACGGATCCTCGGGCATGAAGGCCATGACATCTCGCCCGCGGCTCTTGACGTGCGCGCCGATCGCCGTGGCCAGCGCACGAGACTCTGCAGACTCGCCGATGACCAGCAACAGCCACTCGGCCTCAGACATCATGGCGTCGATGGCCGCGCCATCTTCCGGAGAAAGCCCGGCGGCAGCGGCCGGCGGAAATACCGCTGGCACTGAATGAAGGCGGATCCCGGGAAGCTGGCCCTGTGGCCCGCCGCTGGCCGTCAGGGCCTGGTAGCAGCGGAGGAGTTCGACTGGGAAGTGGGTCGTTCTGGGCTCGTGGCGCAAAGGTGCGCAAATCACGAGGCGGACGAGGTCAACGGGCGAAAAGTCGGTATCTGGCATGGCAGGTGCTCCTGGACCTGCCCAGCTTGACGGTGGGGTGCGTCAGGACGTGTCGGATGGCGCCTGGTGCCAGATGCCCTGGCTCCGGGGATTCACGGCACGGCTGGCGTCAGTGCGACACAAGAAGTCGCACCTCCCTGTTAGCCTCTATCCACACCACGGCGTTCTGCCCGAATTCCCGCCCCAGCTGGATGGCGTTGCTCTCTGTCACGCCCAACACCAGCAAGGAGGCCTCGGGATCCCAGGCCGTATCGGTGCCCAGGCCGGCGCCCCCGCAGTAGCGAAAACCGCGGTTCTGGAGTTGCAGTCGCAGACTGCGCTGCCGGTCCAGGTTGTGTTCCGGCGCCAGATCCGGCCCGTGTTGGGGATTGTAGGCCGTGATGAACACGGCAGCCGAAACGGCGCTGCGCTCGAGCAGCCGCGCGGTCACGCCGTCAGGGCGCTGGCCCACGCGGATGACGCCAATGGCCTCGTGATCGCGGAACACGAACACGGTGTCGGCATAGGCCTGCCACAGGCCGTCGGGAATCAGCCCGGGGGCAGGGGATCGAAGCTTCATGCACCAACTCCCGGCGCGGGGCATGTCACCGATGCCCGGCGCGGTTCAAGAATTCAAGGGCTCGTGCCACAAGCCGGTCCGGCATACACCAAGTCCTCCGTCACGCCAGCGGGGGGCATACCGGAGGGACTCATCATGGCTACCACGATTGAGCAAGTTTGCGGCTACCTGAACGACCTGGGGGTCAGTGTCAGTGAGGTGGACAGGGACAATGAGCAGATCCTGTTTTTTCTCAGTCCGCTCAACCTGTCGCTGCGTTGTTATATCAACCTGCGCAGCGAGGGGAAATACATTGTCGTCACCTGTTATCCGGAAATCGTCAACCAGGCGCCTCTGGCGCCGCTGCGTCGCGAGCAGGTGCTGGAGCGCCTGAATGCGTTCAACTGCGACTTCATTTACGGGCGCTGGGGACTGGGCGACAACGAGGAGCCGCGGGTCACTTTTCCCTTGCACCTGGAAGATGCGGCGCTGACGCATCGGCAGATATGGTCGGTGATCTTTATCCTCAAGGATCTGGTCATCCTCCAGGCGCAAAGCCTGCAGTTGCTGATCGGCGCGGGTATCCAGGCGCCGGTGGAGGAGGCCTTGCTCTCCGGCATCGCCATCAGCGCGGCCCTGGGGCATCCCTCGCGCGTTGCCGAAATCGCCCATGTCCTGTGCCTGCAGCCGGCAGCGGCCCATGCCCTGCACGAACTGGTGGGCGAAACCGCGACGGTGCAGGACGAGGAGGTGGAGTGCCCAAGGCTGCTGCTCAACTAGGCACTGGTGCGCTGGCGGCAGTTTCCGCGGGGCGGTGCATTCCAGCGGCAGGGCTTTCGTCAGGCAGGTTTTTTCACAGGAGGGAGCGGATGGATTTCGATGTGACTTCCACATTATGGGCCGGGCAGGATCCCGCGCCCTTCTTTCATGGCCTGCAGATCCGGCACCGTGTCCAGAAGGGCGGAACCTGCGTTTCCACGGGGCTGAGCCTGCTGACCCGCGAGGCCCCGGCCACGATCCGCCGCCGGATCAACACCCAGGACCCGGTGTCGTGGTCGCATTATCTGCAGGCACATGGCATGCGCCTGGCCTATTGCCCCACGGATTTCCGGCGACTCCAGCATTATGTCGACGACCTGCTGGCCCTCGATGACCTCTTTACCCTGAGCACCTATTCGCCGGAAATGGCGCAGCGCATTGGCGCCGAGCCCGATGACTCCGGGTGGATCTGCTCCTCGCACTTCGTCATCCTGCACCGGGATGTCGTGTATGACACTGTGTACGCTGAACCGGTGCTGTTGCGGGACTATGACGACCTGCAGCGGTATGTGAAGCGGATTTTCCGCGTCGTGCCAGCCACCCACGACCGCGGCCTTTGAGGATATTCCCATGACCACAGCAAGCCCAGCCAGGGATGCGCTCCAGGCCGAATTCCCGCTCCGCGCGCGCGGGGCGCTTTACGGGCTGATCCTGGGCGACATCATCGGCGCCTATTTCGAATTCTCCTCCCGCGGGCGCAAGGAGCTTCCCACCCTGGGTGATCTGGCGGGGAAGACCAACGTCTTCGGCATCCGCTTTGGCTATACCGACGACAGCATCCTGGCACTGCTCGGCATGGAAAGCCTGGTGGACTGCGCGGGGCGCTGGGACACTGCCAGCCAGCGTGACCATGCCCGCCGCTACATGAACGGCGAGACCGCCTGGAGTCCGAATGGCCGCTGCTTCGATATCGGGATCTCTACGCTGCGCTCGCTGCGGGATGGCGAATGGGCCGGCAAGCGAGACGCCCGCAGCGCTGGCAACGGCGTACTCATGAAGCACCTGCCGTTTGTGATTGGCCGTTGCCTGCATCCGGACCAGGAACCCGTGGAGTACTACCGGCAGGTCGCCGACCTAACGCATGGCTGTCCGAGTACGGTGACTACCGCAAGGGAAATGGGCCTGCTGCTGGAGCGCCTGCTGCAAGGCCTGCCCTGGAGCGATGCCCATGCGGGGCTGGACACGGCGATACGCCACGAGACACTTTCGGTCGAGCGGACCTACAGCGGCTTTTGCGAGGATTCCTGGGTGCTGGCCCTGCAACTGGTGCAGCGTCGTTTCAAGGACGACCTGGACTGGACGCGTGGCATCCAGTGCATCATGGACCTGGGCGGTGATACCGACACCAATGCCGCCATCTATGGTCAGCTATACGGGGCGCTGTTTCCGGCCGAGATCATCGCGCAGTACGAGGCCGTCCGCGCGCATGTCCACCGCGCGGAGGATATTGATGCGTTACTGGAGCGCTTGCTGGCGACGGGGGAAGGCGTCGCGGCATAAGCCGCTGGCAAGCCAGGGCGGGCCGCGAAAGCTGGTGTCAGCTGATGGGGAAGAGCGCAATTTCGGCTTTCTGAAGGCGTGCCAGCGTGTCACCCGTTTCGAAGCACCACCCCTCGGGCATTTCGCTCTTCAGGTTGAGTCCCGCTTTTCCGTCAAGACGGGCGGCTTCATTTTTGGAGATATGAGCGATTCGCCAGTGTTTGGCGAGGAGGGCGGCAATGGTGGTGTCCGGTACTCCAGCTTCGATTAGCCGGCATGACTCCCGGATCAGGACGGCGCAGGGCACGACATGCTCCGGATGAATGGGCTCTTCGTCGATAACGGCACGAGAGCGCCCGATCAGGGTCAGGCTTTGCTCGGGATGCAGGATGATGGAAAAGATACGGGAGTGAATGCCCAGTACCCCCTTGTTCTCCAGGCGCTGCTTGAAGTGCTGCACGAGCAGTAGCGAGGTTTTGTAGAGAATATCGTCGTTGGCATTCATCAGTAATTGATCTTTCCTTCTCGGGCGCACATGGCCATCTGTTTTGACAAAAACTAGGAATAGCGCGCCAGCATGCCGCGCGCCGCATGATGCATGCGCTCGCGCAAATGCACGGGGCCGTCCACGCGCACGTTGGCGCCAAAGCCCAGCAGCCACCACAGCAGCTGTTCGGTTTCGCGAAGCCTGGCCTGGATCCGGTGCTGGCCTGCGGCGATCGGCGTGATGACCTGCTTGTCCGCGAGCGGGCTCTCGGCCAGGTGCAGGCCCGCGCCCTCGAAGAACGTGACATCGAGATCAATCAGGCCGTGCTCGCCGGGGAAGTCCAGGCCCTGCTGTTCATGCACATAGCTATCGAGATCGAAGCCGGGGATGGTGCGGCCCGCCTCGTCCTCCAGCAGCGTGGTTTTCTGGAAGCGGTGCAGGGCATAGAGACGCACGTCGTCATAGTCGAATACCGTGGCCACCAGGTAGGTGACGTGGCCGCGGATGACCAGTCCCAGCGGGTTGAACACATGGTCCTTGCGCAGGGTGCCGTCCTTGAGGCGGTAACTGCCCTGGAAGCGTGCATTGAGCGCCAGTGCGGAATAGACCACGTCGCGGATGTTGCGCGGGGTCACCGGGCTTTGCAGCGGCTGCGTGGGCGGCACCGCCAGGATCTTCTTTTGCCAGCTGCTCAGTTGCTGATGGCTGAGGACGCCGTTGAGGCGCTGCTCGGCCTGTTCGAACTGCGGCTTGAGGGCCTCCACCACGAGCGTCGGCAGCATCTGCACCAGATGCCGCTTCACCATGAGCAGGGTGAGGGCCTCGGCCTGGTTCATCGCAGGCGCCATGCGCTGGCGGGCATCGGTCGGCCAGGCCCAGCCATGGGGCTTGCTGTCATCGAAGCACTGGATGCCGAAGGCTTGGGAAAGCTCCTTGATGTTGCGCTCGATGGTGCGGCGATTCACCTTGTAGCCCTGTATTTCCATGCGCTGGTCGATCTGGCTGGTGGTGACCTTCTCGGGGTAGCGCGGAATCATCGCCAGCATGTCGATATAGCGGAGGGCCAGGCTGATGCCGTCGGCTTTCGGGCTGGTTTTGGCGGCGGCTTTGGCCGGCGCGGGCCGGCGCGTGGCCGTTGCATTGGCCGGCGTATTGGCGGGCGCAGCGGGGCGTTTTTTTGCAGCGGTCGCGCTGGCGGCGGCCTTTGCCGGCGTGCCGGGGGCGGAGGCTTTTTTTGCACTGCCCCTGGAGGGGCGGGAGGCGGGTGCGACGGGCTGGGTGGGCATCGGTTTCTTGTTTTTTGGGGGAGCCATCGGGCCGGTCATGAGAGCCGGGTCAGGGTCGAGGATAATTCGATTTGCGGGATTGGCCTATCCCGGCGCCGCGGGGCTCAGGAAAACCAGACCTTCAGCCAGTCGTCCGCGCTGCGGTCCTGCCAGGGCCGTTGACGGGCGGCGTCCACCGCCTCCTTCCTGGCCTGCGCCCGCTCGGCCGCATAAGCCTGCTCGCGTTCGGCGGCGGCGCGACGAAGCTGCTCCTCTTTCTCGCGACGTTGCCGTTCCAGGGTTTCCTGTTCCTTCTGCCAGATAAGCCAACCGCCGAGGAGGGCGCCGACCAGGACCAGCGCGGTCGCATAGCCGGCCAGCTCGCCATAGTGCGAGCCGATGGCCGCACTGATCCCCATGATGACAATGCCGAGCAGCGCCAGGCCCCAGAGCATGATGATCGCCAGGTAGTAGGTGAACACCGCAAAGATGGCCACCAGGCCCAGCAGTAGCACCACGATCGTCATGACGGCTCTCCCGGGTGGTCGCATCTACGTTCGAACCGGGCCACGGCTTCCGGCGCCAGCGGCGTCTGCAGTGCCGAGCGCAGCAGGTGATAGTGGCGATCCAGCAGCTCGGCTTCGTCAGCGCGCGCGTCATGCCAGGTCTCGGTGATGCCCTCGGCGGCCAGATGGCGCAGGTAGTCGTCCTCCAGCTCGCGAGCAATCTCCATGTCCTGCTCCAGGCGCAGGCGCGAGGCACGGCAGGTCATCTCCTGCACGAAGCCGGCTTGCTGCGGGTGCTGGCGCCGCAGGCCGTCCAGCCGTTGCAGCAGGCTTTCCCAGGCCATCAGCGGCAGGCGCCGGATCAGCAGTTGCCGGAGCTGGACCGCGCGCCGGCGCTGGCGGACCTGCTCCGGGGTGAGGTCGAGTAGCGGCGTTGAGGGCGGCGGCATGGGGCTCTCCTGGCGGGGGCGCGGAGCGGGCGGCCGGTGGGGCGCCCGCCTGGCGCGACAGCCACAGCATGCCGGCTGCATGCGACGGAATATGTCGCATGTATGCCGGACGGGAAGGCTCGCTGCAAGCCCCGGCGGCCCGCGCGACCAGTCGGCATGTCGTCTTTCCAGGCGCGTTTCTTGCGACACAAGATGACGGTTGCCTGCGTAATACTGACGGTCGACTGCAACCGCCCGCGGAGGCCTCATGCCCGATCTCGACCTGCTCCCTGACTGGGCAACTGGTGAAATGGCGCAGGACAAGGCGCTCAACGAACGCATATGGGAGAAATATCCGGGATGGTGATGTTCACGACACTGGACGCGTCCGGGCGCGGTCCTTTCGGGCCGGCGGCGTGTTTTGACTTTCATGACGGATTGAACGTCATCGTTGGCGGCAACGGCACCGGCAAGACCACGGTGTTTCAATTGCTGCGGAAATGCGCCGCCCACGAGCTTCTGCCGATTACTGCGGTGGAAGAGCTGCAGGAGCAACAGCTCCCGGATCCCGTCCCTGTAGGTCGGGATTCATCCCGACAAAAAAATGAAACCGCCAACAATACCCCCGCGCCCGCCGACCTGCTCTCCAGCCTCGTATTCCTGACTGATGGAGATCGCATGCGTTGGGAGGGCGGCAGCGCGTCCGGACTTTGCTTGCTTGCGACCTGGCCGGGCATCGACCGTCCTCGCCTGGAAGCCGACCTGACCGCCTGGGTCCGACGCTTGTTCGGCGCCGAGGGAAGCTGGGCCACGCGCGCCGGCGCGCTGCAGGTCACGCTGGCGCCCGGGGGTGGTCTTGAGCTTTCCGTGGCGGGCGAACGCGTCTGCCACACCGTCTTCGCGGCGGGAGAGCAGACGTTGCTGCACCTGGCGCTGGTGGCCGCGTTGCGTGCGCAGCTGGATCCTGCGCATCACTGGCCCCTGGTCGTCGACAGCCCCTTCGGATCGCTCGATAGCTCCTTTCGCGCCTGCGTCGCCACGGTGCTGCCGGAGCTGGCGAAGCAGGTGATTGTGTTGCTGCCCCCTCGGGAGCTGCCGGAGGCTGGCTGGCAGCCGGATTACGAGCTTGTCTATGAAGGCCAACCCCAGGGCGTCACTCGCGTAGTCGCGATTGCGCCCGGGGCCGGCGCCTAGTCTTCCGCGAGCGGGATCTCTGCAAATACCGCTATCTCCATGCTAATCACCGCATGGCGGCACTCGAGGCGGTCCAGTGCGGTAGTGGCGCGGAGGCTGGAGCGGACCGATTGCGGCACCAGATGCAGCGTGAGCAGCGCCTGGTACACGCCCTCGACCGAGTCAGCCTGCAGCGGCTGGCTTTCGCTCGCGCCGATGCCCTGGGCCAGCTGCGTCATCAGCGGGCGCAGGGTGTCCTCGGGACAGTCCTCATCGGCGAGCTTGAGCGGATCCTGGCGACGGTAGATTCCGGCGGGCATCTTGAGCCAGGTGGCGGCTTTGCCTGCCAGGTAGGCGAAGGCGGAAGGGGCGTTATTGTCCAGGGGAGCCTCCCGGCGCCCGTCGGGCAAGAAGCCACGGGCGCATGGTCCGGTTGATGTTGGCGTCAGCATGCGCTGTCGTTGCGACAGGTTATGTCGTATCGCCGCGAGAGGATGTACTGGGTCCGGCGAGCTGCTGGAAGCAGTTGCACCCGTCACCCGTAATTGAAAAAGGAAAATGAAGATGAGCGGATTTTACCCGGCGCCCCCGTATTTCTTTGTCTGCAAGGACTGCGGCCACCGCTACCGGCGCGACATCAAGCTGGCCTTGTTCTGCCCGCAGTGCAAATCGTTCCGGGTGGCGTCGGATCCTTCGGTTCTGAAGTGAGCGACGGCGATTCCAATGGGCCGGCTAGCTCACGCGGTAGCCACCATTTTCCGCCGCCATCTGATTGAAGAGCGCCCACTTCCGGATCCAGGCAGCCGCTGCCTCCGGCGCCATGCCGCTGCGGACATAAGGAGCGTGCAGGGCGCTCTCCTGCCGCGCCAGCCCTGCCAGAAGGCCGCTGGCAATCCATTGGCACTCCTCCGGCCAGACATACCACGATCGCTGCGAACTGAACTTGCACGACAGCACCTTGCCGGGCTGATCGCTGCGGCGCGTCAGGATGGCGTTGGTGGCGAGCGCCCATGCATCAAAAAGACGCTCCTCCCGGCTCGTCATCTGGTCCGTGCAGTCGTGGCCGATGAGGCCTTCGGCGCCCTCCACGCAGAATACGGCGCCGAGTGTGTCGACCCGCTTCTGCGAAATGCCCTTGGGCGGCCAGGCCGGAAAGTCTTCGGGGACGGCCGTGGTATCCATGACGGCGGCGGCCACCATCACCGCCACCATGTCGTCCATCGCGTGGTTGGAGCAGAGGAAGCGGTCTTCGTATCCCGGTAGTGGCGGGACATAGCCGGCAACCACATCGTCGGGCGGGAACGCCATCTGCATGTCATAGCCCATGTTGCCGGCTCCTGGGGGGCGGGGAGAGCAGTGCCGCTCTCAGGCCGGGGACGGGGAGCGGGCCGGACTCCGGCGTGATGCCTTGCGCCGCCCTTCAAAGAACTTCGCCAGCTCCACCATCGCCTGCGTGTCGCGCCCGCAATATTCCACCAGCGCTGCGCGCACCTGCAGCGCCCTTGCCGGATCCGTTTCCGGCGACAGCAGCTCCAGAAAGGCCTCCTGCGCCATGCCGCCGTCACCGACCTCCAGTTCGCTGTAATCCAGCTCGGGCGCCACCGTGGGTAGCACCGCCTTGATCGACCAGGAGCCGCGCATGTCCGGGTGGTAATAGTGGTCTCGCGCAATCACCAGCAGGTCCACCATGCGGTTGATGATGGACTGCAATGCCTCCGCGTGTTCGGGGAAGGCCACCGCCATTTCCTGCAGCCGGCTGCGCTCGAAGGACGCGTTCCAGACCAGCACGCTGCCGCGCGGCCCGATCGCCGCCAGCAATGTCTCCACGAATTCGCGGCGCGGATCCTCAAGGCCTTCGGCCAGCCAGCCGCGCTCGCGCAAGGTGCCGGTGTGCGACTCCACATGACAGGACCACTGGAAGGGCACCTGCTGGTAGGGGCGCGTGCCGGCCCAGATGGGCGCGGCAAAACTGATCGTCTCGAAGTCCATGTAGTAGCGCGGCCAGGCCAGCGTACTCATGGCCGCGGCGACTTCCTTGCGCAGGACAGGCTTGCCCTTTTGCAGCGAGTCCCAGACCAGCAGGTGGCTGTCGTTGCGCAGGCGATCGCGCGGCAGCTCGCGGATGTCGTCGTAGCCCTCGGCGCGCAGGGCGTCGGCCTGCTTGCCGATGCGCGGCAACTCCTCCACGGGATAGGCCTCCGGATCCGCCGCCGGATGGCAGTAGCCAATGAAGGGGCATTCATAGGGATCAGTGCACTGCGCGCCCGTTTCGACCCGCGGCTCCTTGCCTTTGAGCGTCTTTTGCGCCGCCTTGATCCAGCCCGGCACCTCGGGCTGCAGGTCGCGGGCCTGCGAGGTGACGTCCACCGTGGTGAACAGGCCCTGGTAGTCCTCATTGCCGGGGTACACGAACTGGTTGTTGATGTGCACGACCGAGATCCGCTTGACCTTGACGCCGCAGGCCTCCGCCACGTGCGCCTGGATGGCCACGTCCTGCAGATGGTAGGACTTCACGCTGGTGGAGGACTTCACCTCGGCGAGGTGATAGCCGCCGCGCTCTGGCAGCAGCAGGTCATTGCGCACCAGCACGCTGTCGGCGTTGAAGGTGGCCTCGAACACCGGCACCCGTTTGGGTTTGGCCAGCAGCGCCTCCGTGTCCTTCAATGCCTGGGACAGACTGCCGCCATCGATCAGGATGCCCCCCGGGTGCAGTTGCCGGGCAATGTCACCCACGACGTTGCCGGCATCCATGCGGGACTGCTGGGAAGCGTCCACCACGGTCAGTTCCGGCTTGTTCATCTGCAGCCACAGGCGCTTGGGGCACTGCAGGTGGGCAATCAGGCGAGACTTGGACAGACCGGCCATGGTCGGCTCCTTATTGTTGTTTTTCGGGGCTTGGTGGTAGCGGGCACTCCACGCTACAAGTTAAAAGTAATACAACACTGCGACAACATAAGTCGCGATCAGCGCGGCTGAAGAGCTGGAATGGCCGTTTAACGGCCAGACAGGGGAGGGCGCATGACGCCAGCGCCAACATTGAGCGTGGGGATCTTCTGGTGGGTGGAGGGGGCGCTGCTGCTCGACCAGGCGCCGCTGGCGCAGGCCGAGCCTTATGGGCCGGCCCTGCAGCATGGCGGACACTGGGAATTCCATGAGGGGCTGACGCCCCGCACCTTGCGCGAGGAGCGCTTCCAGCAGCAGCCCTATGACGTGAACCCCCGCGGCCGGGTGGTGTATTTCACGGCCCAGGGCGTAGCCGTGGTGTATATCGACCGCTGCCTGAATGCCCCGGCCATCCGGGCGGTGATTACGGAGGCCTTTGGCCTGGCCGGGGAGATCCGGTTCGCCCTGGATCCGCATTATCGCTGCCCCGGCTGCGGTAGCCTGTACTAGCAGCGGAGCTGTAAAGATCATTTAGGCGGATGATGCGCGACTAAGGGCTTCCTTTGCCCGCCGCTTGTCGTGCGGCGCCATTTGCACCGCAATTCCCTGCAAGAGTCTTTTTCAGAGATATTCCGTGGTGCCGGGGGCTACCACCGTATATCCATGGACGTCCTCGGCCTTCATGCAGTGGCTGACCGCAATATCCGGCACCAGGGTACTTGGCCTCCCGATGACGATCACCTGTCGTGAGATGGCCCGCAGGAGTTGCGACAGGTTATCGAGGAGAAGGCTGTCCATCGCCCCCAATTGATCATCGATGACAAACGGAAAAATCTGTCCGCCCGGGATCCTCCTGCGAAGGGCCCAATTCAGGGCCAGGTAGATGGCACAGCGTTCAGTATGGGACGAGAGGACTCCGGTCACGGCGTTCCCGGTGACCGCATTGGTCAGTTCGAGCTGACCGGCCTCGGATACCGCGTACCGAAACTCAGGGAAGGAGTCAGCACCCCCATAGGCACCGGACAAGACAGCGTTCCTGTCGGAGAGAACCTGCTCGAAGGCAAACTGGAAGTCACTGGCCAGTTGCTCACGGTCAATCCGCAGGGGTTGGATGAGGTCGGCAAGGGGCGGGTATGGCCGCCAGAACATCGGAAGATCGCAATGATCGGACCAGAACATCAGCGGTTCGGGAGGGGCGAGACGGGCAGCTGTGTCCTCGGCCGCCAGGAAGGCCAAAGCGGAAGCGCGTAGTTGCTCGAACAGCCGGGTCTTCCCGGACAGATGTTCGCCGCTGACCTGGTTGACCCCGTTCTTGAAGGCAATGCGGGCGCCGGGCTGGAAGGGCCACACGGCTGACAAGTCCAGTTCATAAAATGAAAACATGCATGCCGCTCCTCTGGCCGGGAGTTTCAGTACGCCGCTTCAGGTGCCCGGTCGCTCACGCAATAGCGTTTCCTGCAGAGCCAGCTGCACTTTTTTGAGTGCCTCATTCATGCTCACCTTGCCTTCGCAGTAGTCGGAGCAATTGACGATGGATAATCGTCTGGCGGGATCGGTCTTGTCGGAAACCCATGACCGCAGGCTCTCCAGATCCTCAAGGGCAGGTAACCAGCCGCTGTCAAAGGAGAACGGCAGGATGACGTGAAGATGGCAATCAGCGAGCTCTCCCGCATTGGCCATCTCACGCAGCCTGCGGCCCCCTTTTCCTCCCAGGGCCGCAATGACATGAGATCGGGCAGGGATGCCAAACGGTTCGGGCGTGACATTTATCTCGAATTCGGCGCCGTCCAGATTGGCGCGGCTAAGCGCTGCATTCGTGTAAAGGTCAGGCAGGGAGAACTCGTTGAAGATCCAGCGCCGTATTTCCTTGGCTTCAAGCTGGGGTCGTATGGCCGAATCAGCCCAGATGCGAGCCAGGGTGGCCGATCCATAGGTTCCGATGGCGACCACTGCGGTAGCGGGGGAAAGCGGAGTCATGACCTCTCCTTGCGACGGGCCGTTTGAGTCAATGCCTTAACAGCGGGGGCTTGGGGCATAGTTTTAAAGGCCGCGAAGATTGGAGAATATCGTCCTGTTGCGACAGGATGTGTCGGATTCATCGCCTCTAAAAACCTGATCAACGCAGGGCGTGGCAATCTCTGCCAACAGTCAGACTAATCCGCCTCATCTGTAGTGATTAAAGAACACCCGCCATGTCAGGCTGGTTGTCGCGTCATCTGAATCTTAACCCCTTGGCGAGCGGCTGGACGTGATGCGTCCCGCTGGGCGCGCTCTGAAATTCGGCAGTTGCACAGTTGGTTTGACAGTCTCTGAATGACACTCGGTATGAGCAGCCGGTACAGTTGAAGGACGACGAGGAGTAGTCTCGCTACGTCAATCCATCCTCCGGCTTCTCCCGCACAGCCGGCCCCTTGGCATTGAGAAAGTCAGCAGGAAGGCGATCAGCGTTCCTGTTATCCATCACTCACCGCAGGTGCGACTGTCGCAGGCCAGCTTTCCTCTGCTGGCGACAGCTCCCCATGATGTGAAGGCGACACCCTATGACCCTGTCCATAAATGCGCTGCTGCGGCGGCGTGCCCTTTTTTATGCCATGGATGCCCAGGAGCATACGGCGGAAACGATTTATTGGGCCGTACATGCTTTTCTTGAGCATCCTGTGGCGGAGCGCCCTGCCGGGAGTGCTCCGCCGCTTCCTGTACCGCCCGGCTCCCGTACTTGCGGCGAGCGCGAGCCGGTGGAGCTGGATGAGCCCTTGCTGGTCCGGCTTCCGGTCGTGGCGGAGGCGCTGGGCATTTCTGCGGAGTCAGTGGTGGATCTCGCGGTGGAGCGGGCCTGCCCGCCGCTGGGCATGGCGCTCGACCCCCAGTGGTTCATTGCTGGATTGGGGCCGTGATTCACGAGCACGAAGCCGATCGTCGCTCAGCCAGGCATTGGAGCAGGGGCACGAGCGGCTATTGGTGCAGCCGGCATAAATCTATTCAGGTTATCTGGGTGCCAATATCTCAACGCATTGAAAATAAAGCTCTTATATATTTAATATCCATTAAATATCTATTCATATAGTATTCAGATCATGTCTGATACCAGCCCCGATCTCCTGCATGCCCTCGCCACCGGCGCCCGCAACGGCGCCGAGCTGCAGGCGCGCCTGGGCGTCAGCCAGCCCACGGTTTCCCGCCTGGTGCGGGCCGCTGGCAACGAGGTGATCGTGATCGGGCGTGCCCGCGCCACCCACTATGCCCGGCGCCGCCGGATCCCCGAAGTTGGCGATGACCTGCCGCTCTACCGCATCGACCCCCAGGGCGACGTCCACCGCTTCGGGCATCTCTATCCGCTGGTGGCCGGGGAGTTCGCCTGTGCCTTCGAGGGCCAGGCGTCGGTGCTGCATCCGGGATTGCCGTGGTTCCTGCAGGACATGCGGCCACAGGGCTTCATGGGCCGCGCCTTTGCCCGGCATTTCGCGACCTCCCTCAATCTCCCCGGCCGTCTGCCGGACTGGGATGACGACGCCCATCTCATCGCCATGGCGCTGTACGGCGAGGACCTCGCCGGCAACCTGATCGTCGGCGACGCCTCCCTCGAGCGCTTCTATCGGCGGGCCCTCGCCGGGGATGCCATTCCCGAGGCGGGGCGGGCCGCGGCCTATCCACGGCTGGCCGAAGCCTTTCTCGACGAGCAGCCCGGTTCGAGCGCGGGCGGCGAACAACCCAAGTTCACCGCCCGACTGGCGACGCCTGGCGGGGGCATTCGTTCCGTCATCGTGAAATTCAGCCCCACCGGCAATGACGCCGCCGCTGTGCGGTGGCGGGATCTGCTGCGTGCCGAGCAGGCGGCGCTGGCCTGGCTGCGCGAGCAGGGTATTCCTGCGGCCGCGAGCCAGCTGGTCGAGGCGGGCGGGCGCCTGTTCCTGGAGGTCGAGCGCTTCGATCGGGTGGGAGAGCGGGGGCGGCGCGGACTGCTGTCGCTGGCGGCAATCGATGACCATCACTTCGGGCTGCGCGGGAACTGGTCGGCAATGGCCGCGCGGCTGCAGCAGCAGCGCATGGTCACGCCCGGCGAGGCCAGGACCATGCGCCTGCTGGATGTGTTCGGGGCCCTGATTGCCAACAGCGATCGTCACTTCGGCAATCTCTCGCTGTTCGTGGACGACTTCACGCATGCCCTGGCGCCGGCCTATGACTTGTTGCCGATGGCCTGCCGGCCGACGGATCAGGGCGAGGTGCGCGCGCCGGACTTCCTCCCGCCGCTGCCCTCCGCCGCCAACGCGGACGTGTGGGACGAGGCCCTGGCGCTCGCGCGCGAATACTGGCGCCGGCTCACGGATCTTCCGGCGTTGTCCGCCGACTTTCGCGCCATTGCCGCCGGGAATGCCCGGCGTCTCGCCAGCCTGGAGGCGATCCGGCCGCCGCAGTGAGGGCGGGACAGGGCCAGCGCTTCCCGCCTCCGTAATCACCGCAATATTGAAGCCGACACATTCTGTCGCTTCTTCCCCCTAGCATGACTTCCCACGGCAGCACACGACTGCCGGCTTTATAACAACACCGCTCCATTGCGAGCGGTCAGGGAAGAACACCATGCGCCTCATCCGCCTGCCTTTGCTGGCCGGCAGCCTCCTGCTGCTGTCCGCCTGCCAGTCCCGCCCCGCCCCGGAGTTCCTGATACAGGAACCCGCGGTCGACCTGCACACCCAGCCCGGCCAGGTGGCCGTGATCCAGCCCGCCTCGCGCGTGGTCGGCAGCGCCAACGCCATCCAGGTGATCGGCCTCAAGACCATCACCGACGGCAGCCGCCTGCTCGTCGAGGCCACGCTGCGCAACGATCGCGGCCGTCGCGACATCGTCTATTACCGGCTGCGCTGGCTCGACAGCGCCGGCGTCATGCTGGGCCAGTACGAGCCCTGGGCCACCGAGTCCCTGGACGGCCTGCAGCAGGCCGTCATCACCGCCACTTCTCCCTATCCCCACGCGGTGGACTTCCGGCTGGAAATCCGCAGCAAGGATTGACCTCACGTTTGACTCCAAGGATCTCGACCATGCGTATCAAGGCTTGCCTTGCCGGCGTTGCCGGCCTTTTCCTGACCGCCTGCGCCGCCACCCCGGAAGCGCCGGGGGATTTTGCGCGCGCGGATTCCAATGGCGACGGCCATGTCTCCCTTAACGAGTGGAAGCAGTCCGGCGGGCGCGAGCTCGCCTTCCTGGCGGCCGACACGCAGAAGAAGGGCCGGCTCGATGAAAGCGCCTTCTACGCGGCGCAGCGCCTGGACCGCACCGCGGGTGCCGACGCCGAGTCGGCGCGCCAGGCCGGTGATGCCCAGATCACGCAGGACATTCGCGCCGCGCTGGGTGCGCGCCGCGAGATCAATGGCCATGCCATCCGCGTCGAAACCTACCAGGGCACGGTGCAGCTCTCCGGCAGCGTGCGCAGCGACCGCGAGAAGCGCGCCGCCGAGGACACCGCCGCCTCCGTCCGTGGCGTGCGCCAGGTCTTCAATTCCATCGTCATCCAGAACTGATCCGGGAATTCATCATGATTGCTCGCAAGACCCTGCTGGCCGCGCTGCTTGGCCTGGCCGCCGCGCCGGCCCTGGCCGTTGAACTGATCATCCAGGGCGAGGGCGCCGCCCCCATCACCGCGGACATCGCCCTGACGCGCGAATCGTCGCAGATGGCCGCCAAGAAAAACGCGGTGCTGGCCGCCATCCGCAAGATCAATGGCGCCACTGCCGGCGACGACCCCAAGGTGATGGCCGCGCTCGAGGAGATCGTGCGCCAGGTCGGCAACGAGTCGATCCGCGACATCAGCACGCGCCGCGATGCCGGCAACAACTTCGTCACCTCGCTCAAGCTGGTGATGGACGACAAGGATTTCCGCAAGCTGGTGAGCGATGCCGGCATTGGCGTCAAGACGGCGAACAGCTATCCAGTGCTGGTGGTGATGGACGAGTACTTCACCACGCCCACCGACACCGCCAAGCCCTTGCGTGAAGTGGTGGAGTTCTTCTCCGACAAGAGCACGCATCACAAGGAAGACCTGGCGGCTACGGCCTCGGCCAGTGCCTCGGCTTCCGCCTCCGATTCCGCCTCCGAGCGCAGCCAGGCCTCGGCCTCGGGCGCCAGCAGCGCGAGCGCCAGCGAGCGCGCCTATGTGAATACCTATAACGGCACGGGCTCGGCCAGTGGCCAGTATGCGGCGAACAGCCGTCATGCCAGCGCGGCATCCTCGGCCTCCGCGTCGGCGTCGGAATCGCAGTCGCAGTCGGCGGAGAACGCCTCGCTCAACCACAGCATCGATGCCGGGCAGAAGGACGTGCAGTCCTACCGGAAGCTGGTGGAATACCAGCCGCAGCAGACCACGCCCTCGGACCGCAGCTACACCTACGAGGCCATCCTGCGCGAAGCCGCCAGCTACGATCTCAATATCCTCGACAACAGCCTGTTCCGCAGCCGCTACTTCACCGGCAAGCCGCTGACCCTGCAGGAGCTGCAGGCCGGTCCCGAGCTGGCCCGCTATGTCCAGGCCGCCCGTGACGAGCTGCAGGCCGATTACTTCATGATGGGCAGCGCCATCATTTACGACCTGGGCAAGGACCCGGCCACCGGCGCCTCCCGTTGCGACGGCGTGGTGACGCTGAAGGCGTTCTCCACGGCCGAGAGCAAGGTGCTGGCCACCGACGCCCGCTCCGAATCAGCTTCCGGCAACTCCCCCGACCAGTGCCGCGTCAATGTCGCCAACAAGCTGGCGGTGTTCACCGGCAGCGTGGTCAGCACGCAGATTGCCGAGTACTGGAAGAACCGCAATATGTACGGCCAGCAGTACTCGGTGAAGCTGATCAGCCTGCTCGGGCAGCTGGGCTTCCAGCCCAAGAACAATTTCCGCAAGGTGCTGGAGCAGGTGAAGGGCGTGAAGGAGGTGCCGGTGCAGCGCAAGAGCGGCAATGCCGAGCTCGAGTACAGCCTGCAGTACGGCGGTGACACGCCCATTGCCGACGCCATTGGCGAACTCATTGCCGCCAATCCGGCCTTTGGCGCCTATCCCAACTTTGATGTCTCGACCAATGGCACGACGGTGCGCGTCTGCCTCGAGTCGTCCTGCCCGCCGGCTCGCTGAGGAACGCTCCCATGCTGCGATATGCGTTGCTGGTGATGATGTGGCTGGGACTGCCGGTGCTGGCAGCGGCCGAGGCGGCCGCCAAGCCGCCGGCCTTGCTGCTGGTGCCGGCCATCTACGGCCTCAAAAGTGATGCCGGGACCGGCAAGCCGGCCCATATCCATGACGATTTCCTGCGTGCCATCGGCGCCAGCGCGACCACTCGGCCTGAGGCTGTCATCGCCCGCCTGCGCGCCCGTTTCGACGAGGCCTTTGCCCTCGAGAAGGTGGAGCGCATCACGCCCGCCAACAAATACCGCACCTATGCGGTGTCGCTGGAGGTGCTGCGCGCCGACCAGTACCAGGTGAGCCGGCCGGACGGGACTGTCGATATCTATCTGCCGGTGTCGCTACGCCTGTACGTGACCAGCCTGCTTAGCGGCGAGGTGCTTTACAGTCGCGCCCTGACCAGCTATCGCAACCGCAACGAGCTGAAGGAGGACTTGCTGAGCGGGGCGGCGGCGACTCGCATCGATGCCGACTATCTCCACAATGTGCTCGAGCTGGTGGACCGGGTGATTGCCGAGACGCGCCAGCAGTTCCAGCCCTTCCAGGTGCGCGCGACGGTGGTGGGGCGTCCCCTCGGCCTGTATGTGGTCGACCGTGGCATGGATGCGGGCATCGGCAAGGGCACCGAGCTGGTCAACGCCAGTGGCGCCGGCATCCGCATCCTGCATACCGGCAAGACCTATGCGGTGGGCGAGGCCACGCTGGGCGATATCCAGTCCGGCGAGGAGCTGGCCATGTATTCCACCGCCGCCGCGGCCGACATCGTGAAGCCGCGCGCCCTGGTGATGAATGCCGACACGCCGGCGGACCTGCCGGGGGCCTATGCGGCCGTGCAGTTCGCGGAAAACCTGGGCAATCGCGTGGCCTTCACCGTGGTGCCGGTAAATCCGGATTTCCAGTCGGTGCTGCAGTTTGTGGCCACCACCGAGGGCGTGCAGCAGGCCGAGGTCACGCAAAAGCGCGTGCTGCCCGACTATTTTGTCCGCATCAAGATTCCCGAGCCCGAGATCTACCAGTTGCCGACCTCGAAGGGCTTCAGCAAGGTCCGCGTGCTGGTCGGTAGCGCCTGGGCCGAGCTGCTCGACCGTCAGGGGCGGGTGGTCTATGTGACGCAGGCCAGCGAGCAGATCGAGGACCAGATACTGGAAGGCGGCATTGCCTTCGAGAGTGCTGACCGGCGCAAGGTGCTCTATGGCAACCTGCTCAAGACCCTGGGCGAGCAATTCATTCGTGACGTGAGCTTCCGCCAGGACTCCCTGACGGTGACCACCGCGGGCGAGCAGGTGCAGGTGGCCGATCCGCAGCGCTCCGTCAGCGCCGGCCAGAGCCTGCGCCTGTACCGGCCGCTGACGCTCGCACCGGTGACGGAGCCGGTGCTGGTGCCGGTATGGGACATGACTGCGCAGGCCCCGGTCGCCGGCATGGTGGCCCTGGAGCGGCAGCTGCCGGTGGCGCAGCCGGAAGAAAAGATCCGCAAGGGCGACGTGGTCCTGCTGCAGGTTTCCGGCGCCGGCAGTGGCGAGGCGCAGGCGGCGGCCTTGTGTCCCACCTTGCAGGACAAGGGCGCCATTGCCCTCAGGGATGTGCGCGCGCTGGCCTATTTCGCCATTGGCAGCGGCAGTCGACTGCCCTTCCTGGGCGGCGACACCAGTCTCTCCTATGCCTTTCCGACCTTGTCGTCGGAGCGCGACCGCCTGCAGCGCAGCGGCTTTGCCAGTCCGCTCGCCGGCACTGTCGCCAGCCCGGCGCTGTGCTACCAGCCCCTGATCAAGATCGACGAACTCTCGCGCCGGTGTGACGACGGCAGCGGCCTCTGCGAGGTCGAGTTGCAGATCGCCGCCGGCGTCAATCTCCTGCACCAGGGTCAGCCCGCGGGCCGCAAGATCCTGCAGGCGAAGAGCCAGCTCAGGAACGTACCGCAGGCGGACAGTGCCACCTTTATCCAGATTCAGGCCAGCCAGAAGCTCTATCCGCTGCTGGTCGACAGTGTTCGCCAGTTGGCCCTTCCGGCCGCTGACGCGCTTACCCAACCCACCGCACAAGGAAATTAAAATGATGCTGCGTAAATCCGTTCTCGCCACAGGGGTGGCACTGGTGCTTTGCTCGGGCGTGTCCTGGGGTTTTGGCCTGCCCAAGATGCCGGGCGTCCCGGCGGCTCCGGCTGCCGACAATGGCGGCGTGACTGCCGATGCCGTAGACCAGTTCATCGTCGCCGGCCAGGCCAGCAACGCCGCGATTGGTGCTGCCCGCGAGATGCTGGCGGCGGCGCTGTCCACCAAGGAAGAGCGCGCCAAGCTGATCAGTCAGCGCGAGCAGCTCCAGAAGGGGTTGGATGCCAAGGACAAGAAAGCCCAGGAAGAGGCCCGGGCCATCATTGCCTCCCAGGATGCCAAACTGAAGACGGACCTGGCTGACCAACAGAAACTCGATAGCCTCAAGTCGCTCAGCGCCGACCAGCGCAAGGCCGTCGCCAATTCCGCGCTCAACCTGGGCTATAGCATCCTGCTGCAGAAGGAGCAGGTGGCGGTGGGGCAGGGCATGATCTCGCAGATCGCGTCCAATCCGAGGCTGGCGACCAAGCTGCCCGCCATCAAGGACACGGTGGCGGCGATGGCTTCCAACCTGTCCGGCACGGCCGGCTACCTCACCAGCGTGCCCAAGCTCTTCAGTGCACTGGGCGTGCAGGCCAAGCTGCCGACATCGAAGGATGAAAAGCCGGCCGATGCCACTGCCAATCTGGCGGATGTGTTCGCTGAAAAATGATCGTCTGCTGCGGACGGGGCGGGTGCCGCCCCGTCTGCGGTAGTTCGGGTGCTGGCCGGGCTTTATTCAGGCCGGTTCCCCGAGGTTGAACCCCGCCGGCAGGAGGGAGGGTGCTTCCTGTAACTCCACCTGCCGGATTTCTCGCAAGCTGATCTTTAGCGGAGCTGCATAAGCCTCGTGCGCAGCCACCAGGCTTATGCATTTTTCATCGATGACCAGCCCCAGCGGGCTGACCTTCTCCAGGTATCGTTCCCCGTCCGACTCGCCGCTATCGAAGCGCAGCGAGATCGTCTGTCCTGTCTTGACCGCTTCCTTGAGTGTCACCAGGTGGTTGATGGACTCCATCGGCAAGTCTTTGCCGGCACTGGTGGGCAGCTCCACTTCGTCGAGGGCCGACAGGAATTCCTTGTTATGGCTCTGGCGCAGCGCAAGATCAGCCTTCCGGAAAAGCGGCTGCAATTCGTCGAGGAAGTCGGATGGCAGCAAGGGCGACATGTAGCGTTGCATCAACTTGACGGCGGCTGCCGCCCGACCGCTCATCCATTTCACTTCGATCGCGGGAATCTGCTCGCGAGTTTGCCACCGCGGATTGCGGCTGCGGTCCTGGCTGATCTGCTGGATACGCCCTTCCAGGGCCAGTTGCTCGATATCGCGCTCGATGGAGCGCGCCGACACCCGCGGAAAGCGGGCCTTGATGTCGAGCGAGGAGCGGGGGCTTTCCTGCAGCATCCTGATGATGAGCTTGAGTCTTTCGCGACGGTCCATGGAAAGCGTTACAAGTGAGTGGATTCCGCTATAAATCACACTATGGCGACAGTATGTGTCGTTTGGCGAAGGGCTGGCGGTCACCCTCTCCGCGCGCCACTTCAACCCCCCCAGTGATCCGCACTCAGGATATCCAGATGGGTACGCAGGCGGTCTCGTTCCGCGTTCACGGCCTGGGTCTTCTGTGCCGCCTCCTTCCTGATTTGCGCTAGACGGCCCAGCGCTCCCCATCGGCGTGCCACTCGACCTTGTCATAGAGGCCGCTGAATTCCTGCGGATTGAAGCTGTGAATGGGTACTAGCCGCTCCGGAGCCAGGCCAGTCACAAATCGACGCAGCGTCGGGACATCCGCATGACCGGAAGTATGGATGGAATGACGCGGTATTCCCTGAGCCTCCAGCCAGTTCTTCAGGTCGTCATAGCTGCCGCTCTCCCAGTAGCCTTGCCACTGTGAGTAGACATAAGCCGCGCCCTTGAGGCAGGCGGCACGCTCAAGGTCATTGGAATGCAACGGCCGGAACAGCAGCGCATAGCGCCCGGGATCCGCCGCCAGTGCTTCGGCGTAGATTCGCTTGGACTGGTGTCGGGCAAGCAGGTCAAAGCAGCCCTGGCGCTTTATCTGCAGGCGTTGGCGGAAGGGGACGTAGAGGGCGACCCCTTCCCAGTCGGACTGCGGCAGTCGCTTGCCGCCGGCGGCCTCCAGGATGGCGGCGGCATACAGGTCGATGACCAGCGTGCGGCCACTTTTTTTGGCGGCGCGGAAGAGGGTCACCACGCGGTCGATGTTCTGCGCCGAGGCATGCACCATGACCAGGCCCGCGGTATCGCGGCAACAGGTGGTGAGCTCCGCCTCCAGTTCCGACTCTGTCGGGTAGGCGGGCGATTCCTCATTGCGGCCGAGTGACGTCCCTTCCATCAACAGGGCATGGATGGGCGAGGGCGGCGCCGCCAGCAGGCGGTCCAATAGCGCTGACTTGCGGCCGTGTCCGCGGAAATCGCCGCTGTAGAAGATCCGTCGACCGCCGGCTTCCACCATGAGCGCATAGGCGTCGTAGGCCGAGTGATCGACCAGGAAAGGGGTGATGCGGAACGGGCCGACCTGCAACGGTACGCGGTCCACGAGTTCGGGGCCCTCGAGGCCGGGCAGCACCTGGCCGGTGAAGGGCGCCGCCGCCTGCACGATGCGGCGCGCGGCCTTGCCCATCACGACGGGGATGCCGGACGGCAGGTGGTGCAGCAAGCCGTAGTGGTCCTGGTGCGGGTGCGACACGACCACGGCGCAGGGTGCCAGGCCGTTCAGGTCGAGGCTGGCGGGAAGCCGTTCGCGGGAATTGTCGGGGGCGTCGAGCGGCAGTCCGAGGTCGATGATCAGGCGCTGGCCTTCGTGTTCGAGCTCGACACAGGAGCCACCGATCTGGGTGGCGCCACGATGGATGCAGGCGTGCATGGGAGTTCTCCGGGCGGTGTGGTTGCGTACTTGGGGAATCGTTGCGTATGAGTCCGGGCATCCCGTCTGGCGGTCTGCGGTGTCCATTATGGTCCGCACCAGCGACGGAATGCGTCGCGGTCAATTCGGCGACCTCCGGGCCGGCTTGCGACGCAAGATGACGCACGCGCGTGTGCTAATGGCAGCCTCGGACACTTCGCCTGGAGCCAGTGCATGCAGCAGATTCCCCGGCAACAGTTGCGCCGCTGGTGCTGGTACGCCGGCCGCGGCCGGAACGGCAATGTCGGGATGTGGAATGGCGAGGAGTTCCTGGTGCTGACCGCCACGTTGCGGCCCTCGATCAAGCAGGAACCCTATTTCGACGTTGACGGCGGTTGCTTCCAGCCGTTCCTGCGCATTGAGGAGGGCGTGGTCCGCGAGCCCTTTGTGGAGCAGGGGATGGAGACGCGGTATGCCGTGGAGATGGCCTACGGCGTGGAATGCGCAGATGACTTCACGGCGCTCCTGGCAGATGCCGCTACGCTCCCCGTCATCGTCGGTGGCAGCAGTGCGCTGTCGCTGTTCCTGGACCAGAGGCCCTGGCCGGCAGAGGTGTGGTTGCTGGCAGGCACGACCGGCGCGGATGACGTCGTGCGGCAACTGGGATCTGATGTCCACGCAGGGGCAGGAGGAGCCATCGTCCGTGCCTCACGGGGCCGACTGGAGATATGCGTTAGGATCGTTCCCGACGAGGTCCTCGGGGCCCTGTATGGGATGTCGGCAAGATCCCTGCCGTGGCAGGTCACTACCTTGTCGCCGTCGGGCGTGCTTTGCGGCTGCCTGTGGGAAAGCTCGCAGGACGAGAGCCCGCGGCAATCTGCGGAATCGGTGGCCCTCGATGCCCTGGACTGCCTGGCGGAGGCGGACGTGGTGGCGGTGGAGGCCTTCCTGGCCGGCCGCCTCTGGCCGCTGGCCGATGCCCTACTGGCGGAGTGGAAGGAGCAGGCCCGGCGGCGCCGCTGGAGCTGGAGCGAGGTGGTGCTCGAGCGGCGCCGGCTCCAGGCGGGGCGATTCGAGGATGGGAATTTCAGCCCTTCAGCAGGTAGCCATTTTTGATTAGGCCGCTGAAAGCGGCAATGTCCAGCAGGGTGCTCGCGTGCATGGCGTAGCCTGCGAAGTTGGACACGAAGAACCTGACGTCGAAACCAGGATCCTCATTTCCGAGGATGGATTCCAGCTCTGCGATCTCGCGTCTTAGCGCGCTGCTGCGGGGATTGGCATTGGCAATTACAAAAAGGATAATTGGCCGCTGTTCAATAGATGCCTGCAGCTGCATGTTAGTGTTGGCGATTTTTATTAGCTTTAGCGCTTGAAGCTGGGAAAGTTGGTAATTGACCGTATCCACCAGCTCCTGACGGCAATTCACGAGGAATTTTTGCATGTCTTTGAAGTGCTTGGTCATGCCTGATTTTTTTTCTGTTAGTGAATTATCGCCGTATTTAACTTCGACGATAACTGGCCGGCAGAGGCGAGCGCTCTTGTGATTGCGATCCTCTGAAAGCCACTCTACTCCTAGCATGTCAAAGCGAAAGCTGTTCTTCTTGCCGCTCAGGCCTTGTAGCGGCGATGTATTTTTATCGACATTAATTGGGCTGGCATATTCGATATCCGTGAAGAAGTACTCGGTCTTGTTGGACAGGCGAGAGAAGTTGTTCTCACGGAAAATCAATTGCTGGAACTCTCGCTCGTCCTTGGAGGTTCTTGCCATGGATAGGTCCATCTCCTGCTTAAGTTCGGCGAATTTATCCACCCATTGTTTGGCGGCATCGACTGTAGCTAGCGGGAGGACATTTGCTGTCAGCCAGGTTTTTAGCGTTGCATTTTCCTGGCGGATGTAGTTTTCATCGAATTCGGGAATATAGTGGCGTATGCCGCCGGCCTTGGTGAGCTGGAGCAGGTTTCCTCCGCGATAATAGATATTGATGTAGTCCTCTCGAATGGCCAGCATGAGAGTATGGTCATTCTGCACCCGCGTGAGAATGGGGTTGAGGAATCCACTCTTGAGGTCTTCCATGAATTGCACATCTAGCCGTCGCATCGGATATCTCCTTGTTGTTATTTGATATAGCGGCTTTCGGTCTTTGCCGATTGCGTCAGGTGCATTTCGGGTTGATCCGGCGCTGCATTTGGCGAGCATAGTTGTCAGGCCCAGGAAGGGGGGCAAATCGATGCCTTCATTGTCGCCCAGCAGTGCCGGCTGACCTTACTGGTACGCTTACATGTACTGCAAGGCAGGCAGAGGCTACTGTATCCGAAAGGACTCCTCCGTACCGTAGATGCGGCTGGCTGTTCCGCCAGTCGGGTGTCTCATTCGTCTTCCGGCCCTGATTCCGAGCAATCCATGAGATTTGACAGCGCGTCCCGCAGCGACTGCTGCCGCTGCAAGTCGCCCAAGGAAAATGATCGGCGGGCGCCCGCCGGCGAAGCACTGTCGGCAAGGCGGACAAAACGGAGCGAGGCGCCCGGATCCGGGCAATAGGGGACGCAGGCGGCCACCTCCGGGCTATCAGGATGCAAGTACACCATCAGCTCCTGCAGCACGGTCTCGCCCTCGCGGGCAGCGAAGCTGTCGGCATCACGCAGCCGGTGGAGCAGCTCGTCGGTCATGGCCAAGCGTTCCCAGCGCGCGATGCGTTCCGGCAAGTGCAGCTGAATGGACGGGTCGGGCATCGCCTGAGTGATAAGCGACGTCGCTTCATCAAAGCCTGATGGCTCAAACTCATCTTCCGGATGGGGTGGTTGGACAGCGTCCAGATACGTCCAGTAGGCGGCGAAGGGCATCCTGTCCTGTGGGCACAAATAGAAGTAGGGCGGCTCGAAGGGGCCCTCGGGCATGCAGCCCTCCAGCCAGGCCAAGATGATGTCGATGGTCGCCTGCCGGGGTGGCTGATTGGCATAGGTCCTTGCCTCCCGCAGGATCCAGCCCGGCAGCGATTGCTCGAGCAGTACGGTGCAGCGCTCGGGCCAGGCCATGATATAGGCGGCCATCTCGCCGCCCTGAAGGCTGGCTTGGTAGCGGGCGATGCAGTTCTGCATGTAGATGCCTTCGAATACCAGCCGGCCAATGGTCCGGATTGGCGTCAGCCAGGGCACGGCCGGAAGTGCAGGAGATGGAAAGTCGGCAGCGTCGGCCTGCGCGTCTGGCAAGACTCCCCTGGCCATGCGTGACTTGAATCGCCGCTCCATCCGGCGGAGTTGCCTCTCAAGCCATCTCACGTTCGGAGCCGCCTTCACGAGTCCCTTCAAGCCGCCCTTGCCCTGGAGCTGGCACTGGTAATCGAGCCGCTCAAGCGTCAGCACGAAAGTGTTCGGCCGTAATTTCTCGCCGGTCTTGAGGCAGCGATGGAAGAGAGGGGCGAGATCCTGTCCCCTGAGGTAGGTGCGGTCCAGGGCGAGCGCAAACGCCTGAAGGGTCACGAGCCGCTTCCGAAAAGGCCGGGATGACTGGAGGAAAGCGGGCAACAGCGGAGCGTAATTACGCATCTTGCCGTGGTCGAGCAATTCCAGGCGGTCAGCAAAGCGGCCGGGGAAGCAGGCGGCGAAATCCAGCATGAGCCTGCCGTATTTGCGGGCGTCCAGTGGCGCAGGCCGAGCGTCGGCATCGTACCAGAACAGTTCCCGGCGAGGCCGTGACAGGAGTTCGCGTACGTGCAGCTGCGCCGCCGCCAGGCCCTTCAGCCTAAGCAGTTGCAGCCACTCCGCCACGTGTTGCCGGAAGCACGAAGGAAATGCCAGCAGTCCCTCCAGCTCTGGATGATGGCGCAGCAGGAACAGCACCTGAAGCTGGTCGAGATCGTCGCGACGCAGCCGTTCCAGCAGTCCGGCCGGAAATTGCGACCGCCACGCAGTCAGGTGGCTTGGGAGGCTCGCTTCCTCCAGATCCCTGATGCCCAGCGTCCATAGCCCGGCGTGCTGCCGGACGAGTGCATCCTGTCCCTCCACTGTGGCGTGCTCATCATTTTCCGCCGGGTACAGCCCGGCGTTCCAGCTGCCGAGGAGTGGTGGCAGCCGGATGCCCCGGCATGAGCTGACGTTGAAGCGGAGGCAGGCATTGGTCGTGCTGGTCAGGTGCACGTGGGCTCCTTCTTGCTCTGGCCTCGGTGCCGGCCTGAGTGGCCGGCACGGTGGAATGCGATGGCGTTGGTCATCGGATGCCTCCAGATCAGACAAACCCCATCGACTGCTGCTGCCCGTCCTCCTTCAACGCACATTCCTCGCGCAGCCGTTGCAGCACCGCGCCCGGTGCGCCGAACTTGCGGAAGCGGTGCTGCCGCGCCACCACCGCGAAATCCCCCGGCGTCAGCACTTTGAGACGGTCAATCTCAATGCGAAGCGATGCGTCAGGCGTATCCAGCGCCAGGCCTTCGCACAGCCGCTCGAACAGCGTCCACGCCTGCTCCGCCTGCAGATAGCCAAACTGCAGCTTCTCGTCGAAGCGCCGCAGCGCTGCCTGGTCCAGCCCCTGCATCAGGTTGGTGGAGGCGATGAAGATGCCCTCGAAGTTGTCCATCTGCGTCAGCATCTCGTTGACCCCGCTGACCTCCCAGGATTGCCTCGCGCCGCGCCGGTCCTGCAGGAAACTGTCGACCTCGTCGATCAGCAGGATGGACTTGGACTGCGACGCCTCGCGAAAGGCGGCCGCCAGGTTCTGCTCCGTGCCGCCGACATACATGTCGAGCAGGTCCGAGCACTTCTTGACCAGCAACGGCATGCCGAGCTGGTCCGCCAGCCAGCGCCCGTAGGCGCTCTTGCCTGTGCCCGGGGGGCCATACAGGCAAAGGCGGGCGTTCCGGTTCTCGCGCAGGCCCTCGGCCAGGGCCGTGAGGTCCGTGTCCACATTCACGAAGCGCGGGTCGTACCAGGCGGGCAGGGCGCCTTCGTGCTTGCGCACCGGCTCGTGGCCCTGGGCGGTCAGCGTGTTGTTGACCAGCAGCTCCATGGCGCTGCCGCGACGGTCGGGGGAAAGGTCGTCACGCACGGCCGAGATCACGGCGGCGGCGCGCGCAATGACGGCGGGCGAGAGCGCCTCGGCGCTGGCGATGCGCGTGATGGTGCCTTCATCCAGCAGGTCGCCGGCATGGTCGCGGACGATGCGCTCGCGCTCCTGTCGGGGCGGCACGCCCAGCTCCATCACCATGTCGAAGCGGCGCAGGAAGGCCTGGTCCATGCAGCGGATGGAGTTCGTCAGCCACAGCGTGGGCACCGGGTTTTCTTCCAGCATCCGGTTGATCCAGGCCTTGCGCAGCTGCGCCGTGCTCTTGCGGCCCCAGGGGCCGTCGCCGTCGTTGAACACGTCCTCGATCTCGTCGAAGAGCAGCAGCGCGCGGTGGCTGACGAGCAGCGACTGCGCCGCATTGTAGGAGCGCAGACGGTTCTCTCCGCGCACCGGATCCCCTTCCTCGTCCTCGCTCGCCACCTCGAAGAGCTCGCTGCGAGTTTCGCTCGCCAGCATCCGCACCATTTCGCTCTTGCCTGTCCCGGGCGGTCCGTAGATCAGCACATTCACGCCTGTCCTGTGCTGCTCCAGCGTGCGCTGCAAATAGGGCAGGAGGATCTCCAGTTCCCGGGCCGCATGCGGATAGTTGTCCCGCGCCAGGGTGCCGGGCCGGCTGAGAAAGACCGTGTCCCGGATCAGCTGCAGCGGATCCTGTTCCTCCGACTGCATGCGGTCGACGAAGCGCAGGGAAACGACGTCCAGCTTGCCCTTGAGCGGAGGGGAGGAGGAATTGATGTCGACCGTGACCAGTCCACAGCGGGCGAGGCCGCCCTTGCTGGAGAGGGCGAATTTTACCGCCACCTCCGGCAGGTCGAGGACAATCGCCAGGACGCTGGACACGCGCCGGGTGGACAGCCCGCCCAGGAAGTCGGCGGCATCATCGAGCGAGCGTTCCGAGTGCAGCAACACCGTGAACTCCAGGATCCGGCGCTCGGCCTCATCCAGGCCGAGCTTGTCGGCCAGGCGACTCGCGTTGGCGCCCAGCGTCGCCGGAACTTCCCGGGTGGCGGCCGTCTTCTCCGCGCGGGCGTGCAGCCGCCGCAGTTTGGCCAGCGCGCTGCGCGGATTGTAGGTGCTCCCCTCCGCCGGCAGATCCTCGAACTCCGAGTCGCAGGAGGGAGAGGTCTGCAGGCCCAGGCTGATCGCCAGGTCGTCGTTGTTGTAGCCATGCGGGCTGAGGAAGCGCTGGTGGCCGGACAGGGAGATCAGCAGGCGCAGGATCCAGAGCTCGATGATGGGCTGCAGCACCTGCCCGGTGGGGTACAGGCTGTCCTGGAACAGCATGTTGAGTTCTTCAATGCTGTGCTGGGTGGACGGACGCTTCCGGCGGGGCATGGCGGTCTCCTCTTGTTCTTGGGAGACCATGGTGCTCGCGTATTACGACAGGATGTGTCGCACCCGGTTGGGCCGGCGCTCGGGCTATGGGCCTCGGAACCTGGCGGCGCTTGCCCTGGCCTTGACCGGACTTTAGGGTTGTCGGCACCAGGCACCAGAAGGGCTCGACATGCTGGCAATCATTGAAGAATGGATCGATGCGACTCTCGCAAGCCACGCTGCCGAGAGAGTGTCGTGCGTGAGCCTGTCTCCGCATTTCGAAGGTTATTTTTCGCGGGAATTCCTTTCCCAAAGCTACTTTGTAGTGACGGATGAGCTTCCCAAGCCTGACTTCCCGGCGCTGCACGACCTGGGCCTGGGAGGATTCCTGGCCCTGGACGCCGATGGCATCACCTACAAGGACACCTATTTCATCCGGCCGGCCGTGGTCGATAAGGTCGATTTGCACTTTCACGAGCTGGTACATGTCGCCCAGTGGCGGCATCTGGGCGCCCCGGCCTTTATCGAGCGCTATGCCCGGGAATTGCTGCAATTCGGCTATGAGCGGGCGCCGCTCGAGGAGATGGCCTACTCGCTGCAGCGATATTTTTGCGCCGGCAACGGCAGGCCTGTGGATGTGCGGAAGTTTGTGCTGGCACGGTGTTGAGTCGGGCAGGCTAGACAGAAGGCTGCGTGCAGTGGCCGAAGCTGTAGTCGTGAATGCGCAAGTCCTAAGGTCGGAAGTATATGCACGATGTGCTTCTGGCCAATCAGGCCAGAAAAATGTAGGCCCCGTAGGACAGTCCGCGAACCAGGGGGCAGGCCACTATCACCATGGCTTCTTCGCTGCAGAAGGGCGCCAGGTGTTCGCCGGCAATCGTGTACTCATCAAGTCCGATGGTCTCGGGCATCACCAGAACGCAGCAGAGCCATTTCCCGGCAAAGTAGGGAGGAAGGCTCGTCATCATGTCACGCATGCGGTCCTCGCCGGTGTCTGCGAGCGGCATCCACAGCACATGACCTTCTCCTGTGCCTCGCATGGTTGAGAAGTCTTCGAAGTCGATGCAGATTATTGTGGGGGCATTCACGGTGCTCCAGAGAGCCTGCGCCGCATCGAGGGCCCTCAAACCTGCGGCGGGAGGGAAAAGCTGGTCGACCTGGTCCAGCAAAGCTTGCCGCAGTGCGTGAGGTAGCGGGCCCGGGACATTCTGAAAGACCGTTACCAGGTTGCCCCTCGCCTTGGCGTGGCGCGCGATAACCAGGGCGATCAACAGCGAATCTGGCGGCGTCCCGATGACCAGGGTTACCCAGCCGATGCCGGACATTATCTCCGCCAGGGTTTGCTCGTTGGTGTCTATGACGTGATCTGCAGGCAGTGCTAGCGGGTCATCAGCGGTGCCGCCCGCAAGGCTTCTTGGCAGGGTAAGGCGGATGCAGGGCAGCCCGGCGCTCGGTTCGGCTCCGGGTGTAAGGGCCTGGTAGGCTGGAAGATCCTCCTGCCCGAATGCCAGCCCGGCAATGCCGGTCTCGGCCTCCCCGCAAATGATGAGGTTGGCGAACGGGGGGTATTCTTTAATTTCGAACACATCGGGCATGGCACATCTCCGGTTGGCGGAGTGAGCATGTGCAGTACTTGCGACAGCCAATGTCGTGTTCCGGGGAAGGGCCATGCCTGCCTGCGACCAGAGAAGCCTGTCTGGATGGCGACTGCTGTCCGGCTGGATCGGCAGTCGCCATTTTCAGCTAGTGCTTCTAATTCAACGGCAGTCCAAGCATCCAGAGCACATGCAGGTGCCGGGGTGGCAGATACATCCATGATGTAACCCCGGCTGGGCACGAAGAGGGAAACCAGCTCCGGTTCCCGGTTGTAGACAATGCTGACCCGGTCGAAGCTGAAGGCTCCTTCCCGGTGCAGGCGGGCGCGAAGTACCCCGCGGACCTGGCTCACGTGGTAGTCCCGCTGCAAGACGAGGGGATGTCCGGGCAGTGTCGGAACCCAGGTAAATCCGGACTGAACCAGCCGGTCCTCCAGGTCAGGAATGCGGGCCTCACTGACTGTTTCCATGGCGATCCTCCGTTGTTGAGTTCACGCTAACCCGGATTCCGGATTCGTCAACGGCCTCTAACCCGCCGGCTCACTGCTCAGCAACGACGCGGGTTTCAGAGAGCTTCAGATGGAGGTTGGCGGATGATGGTCATACCACTTATTGAATTCAGTGAGACAGGTTCTGTCGCATGTGGCGCGTAGAATCCGCCGGCCCACCTGGATTACAGAAACGGAGCCTTCCCATGGCGATACCCCCAGGCACACCTGGCGCATCAGGCCAGAAAGTCCGAACCAGCCAGTCGCATCCGCTCAGAATCGATGTATTGCCGGCGCCGTGGAGTCTTGGATTTATTGGTATGACCATTTGTCCGGGCAAGAAAGGCGAGTCGGTTTACGGCGCCGCCTGGGACCGGGATCTGGCCACTGACCTCGACGCCATAGAGGCTTGGGGAGCGGAGTGCGTTGTCACCCTGATGGAGGACTTCGAGTTCGCCATGCTGGGCATTCCTGACTTTCCTTCCGTCATGGCCGCGCAGTCCTTCGAGTGGCTGCACCTCGAGATTCGGGATGCTGACGTCCCGGATCACCGATTCGAGAGCGCCTGGCCATTGGCCCGGGAGAAGCTCCTGGCCGTACTGGAGCGAGGCGGGAGAGTGCTGGTCCATTGCCGGGGCGGTCTTGGCCGCACGGGTCTCATGGTGGCCCGGCTTCTGGTAGAACAGGGCATGGCTGCCGAGGAGGCAATCCGGCTGACCCGGTCAGTACGACAGGGAGCCATCGAGACAAAGGCGCAGGAGCGACATGTGCTGGCCCTGGTTCCACTGACCTGAACCACCTGCGAGCCGGATGATGGTCCGGTACCCGAGGGAGTCCTGGACCAACTGCGCAAGGCGGTGCCTCAGGACCAGGCCTCGAATGTCAGCAGTTCGCTATTCCTCAGGCATCGCTTCCGAACGATTCGCAGCGCGACTGATGGGGCTCCGCCCTTTAGAGCCGGTTGCCTCCGAACACCCTTGGAGGCAGTCATGGGCCTCCGGGCGTAGTGCATTTGCTGCTCAAAAAACGCTCAAAAATGACCCCTTCCTTATATAGGTAGGGGTCAGCCTGATTGCGCAGCGCAACTCGGCCGAGTGTCAGGTCTTGCCCGGCTGGGGCTCCTGCCGAGACTGACTCCCACCTTGTTTTTGAATCTCCCTGTTTGGAAAGCCGCGCCAGACCTGGGTTTGCGTGGGTATCCGGAGGGTAAGGCGGGGTAGGGTGGTAGTGTTTATTTCTTTGACATGGAATTCTCCGAAACCCGCCGTCCGCAAGGACGGCGGGTTTTGTGCTTTTGGGGGTCAGGCAATGAGCACTATTCTTATGGGCAGTATTGCCGGGAAGGGTGGCCAGAACGGCTGTCCCTCTGCCGCTGACCGGAAGGAGACTCTGGGATGAGCGATATCGTGATCTATCAGGGTGATACGGGCGTTGTGGAAGTGCGGCTGGAGGGCGAGTCCGTCTGGCTGCGCCAGGAGCAGCTGGCCGAGCTCTTCGGTCGTGACCGTACCGTGATCGGCCGCCATATCCGCAACGTGTTTGCCGAGGGCGAGCAGGAGCAGGATTCAGTATGTGCAGATTTTGCACATACTGCAGCTGACGGAAAAACCTACCAGGTAGCCCACTTCAATCTCGACGTGATCATCTCGGTGGGCTACCGGGTCAAGTCTCCAGAGGGCGTGCGCTTCCGCCAGTGGGCCACGCAGCTCCTGCGCGAACACCTGACCCGCGGCTACACCCTGAACCGCAACGGCCGCCTGCTGGGCCGCGATGGCCAGCCGGTGATCAACGACATCGGGCTGGCGGCGCTGGCGCTGCTGGTGGCGGAGTCCGATCCGGCGCAGAAGGACACGCTGATCCGGCTGATCATGAACATGCTGGCCGGGGCGGTAATTGAATAATGGGCACTGTGCTGGGAGCAGGGCGGCAGGCCTCACGGGATGGCGATAAATTTCCGCAAGAAATCTATTCGGCAAATGGCCTTATCGGTTTGTAAGAAACTGAATTAGTTTAATAATTTCAATGAAATATCTATTCAATATCTATTCATGCAGTCTATGGGCCGCGCCTGTCCTCCCATCCTGCTCGGCCCCGCTCAGTGTTTCCCGAGCTATCTTCCTTCCCCCGCTTTGCTAACGTGCTGTCGTCAAAGCCGACATGTCGATACTGGCCACAGGAACCGGTACACAATCGGAATATGTCGCATTTTCAGGCAGATGGTTCACCGCAAGGGGAGCCGATAGCCTTTGAGCCCGTCTTGGGATAAGGGGAAGGACCGTGGAAGACACCACCCGATCGGCATGGCCCGAGCGCTGGGATTTGCTGTTGCGCTATCGCCTGATCGAGATCATCGCGCTCTGGGAAGGGCGCCTGACCACCAATCACCTGACCCGCGCCTTCGGCATCGGCCGCCAGCAGGCCTCCAAGGACATCAACACCTATCTGGGCAAGACCGGCGGCAATCTCGTTTATGACAAGAACCTCAAGGGCTACAAGCCGGGCCCGGATTTTCGTCCGCGCTTCACGCGCGGGGTGGCCGATGAATACCTGCAATTGCTGGCCGCGCAAAATGACTTGGCGGAGAGCATCGGCGAGCTCAATGTCCGCCTGCCCAACACCGAGGTGATCGCGCCGCCGGCGCGCCTGATCCGCCCGCTGGTGCTGCAGCGCGTCGTGCGCGCCTGTCGCGAGAAGCTGCGCCTGGAGATCGTCTACGGCTCCATGGCCAATCCCGAGCCCGAGACGCGCGTCATCCAGCCGCATACCCTGGTGTACAACGGTTATCGCTGGCATGTGCGCGCCTGGTGCGAGAAAAACCGGGATTTCCGCGATTTCGTGCTGACGCGGATCTATGACGAGCCGGACTGGCTGACCGAGCAGACGATGCCCGTGGAAGCGGACGAGGCCTGGAACACCCGGGTCGATATCGAGGTAGTGGCCGATAGCCGTCTCACGCCGGCCCAGCAACGGCTGGTAGCGGAGGACTGGGGCTTCGAGCACGGCGTGCTGCGGATTCCGACGCGGGCGGCACTGGTGGCCTACAGCCTGCAGTTGTTCCGGCTGGCGCCGGGCATGCGCGATGCCACCGAACTGGAGCAGCCCCTGCATGTCCGTAACCTGGAGCAGTTGCAGCGCTGGGTGTTCTGAAGAGGCGCGCAGTTGAAAGGGTCGCCGGCAGAGGGCTTCAGGAACAATCGGCCAACTCCCTTTGGCTTGAGTCAATTGCCCCGTCTGGGCTGCCATTGGCGCAACGGGAGCCAGGAAGGGGGGAAATGACCGCTTCCGGCGGGTGGCGCCTGTCGGGGGCCAGGATCAGTCAGCAAGGGTGGCGGCTGGCGTCAGTCCACGGCCTGGAGCCCGGCTTTCCGGGAGGCGCCAGGCCCCGTGGCACGTGATCGGCACCAGTCTCCGTCGCCCATGTGGCAGGCTGCTACTCCCCCCGAGTGGGAAGGATTCCCGCCGGCGGGAGTGTCAACTACCCCCTGAGTCCGATACCCCCCCACGTTTTGCGGACGAACTGCACGTTTGGCTGCAAGGCCACGCGCTCCGGCGTGGCATCATGGCTGAAATGGCCTTTAAGGGGCCTTTCCGTACTTCTTAATAGGTAGCCTGTTTGATGATTCCCCATCCCGCCATCCTGGTCGTTGATGACCAGAGCAGCAATCTGATTGCCATGGAGGCGGTGTTCGAGGGCGAGCCGGTGGATCTGGTCAAGGCCAACTCGGGGGCCGAGGCCCTCAAGCTGATGCTGCAGCGCGACTTCGCCCTGGTCCTGCTCGATGTGCAGATGCCCGAGCTGGATGGCTTTGAAGTGGCTGAAATCATGCGCAGCAACCCGCGCACCGAGTCGACGCCCATCATCTTCCTGACGGCCCTCAGCAAGGAGCAGCGCTATATCTTCCGCGGCTATGAAACCGGTGCCGTCGACTATCTCTTCAAGCCCATCGATGCCTCCATTCTGCGCAGCAAGGTGCGGGTCTTCCTCGAGCTCGATCGCAAGAATCGCAGCCTGCGCGAGAGTCTGCGCCTGCTGCAGCAGGAGCGTGACCACAACCAGACGCTGCTGCGCTCGCTGTCCGAAGGCCTGCTGGGCATCACCCAGAGCGGCAATGTCTTCTATGCCAACCCTACCGCCGAGGAGATGCTGGACAGTCCCTTGCGCGATCTCATCGGGCGTCGCCTGACCGAGATTTTCCAGCTCTACAACGAGAACGCCGAGCCAGTGGAATGGCCCTTGCCGGAGCTGCTGTCCTCCTGCGAGCGTGGCGAGCGCGTGCATCGCGATGATCTATTCATGAATCGCGATGGCCAGCAGATCGCCGTCGAGATTTCCGCCAATCCGCTCATGTCCGGCGATCCGGCACGTGCCGGCGTGGCCGGTGTGGTGGTGGTGTTCCGGGATGTCTCCTCGCGCCGCCAGAACGAGAAGGTGCTGACCCGCAAGGCCACGCTCGACAGCCTGACCGGTCTTTGCAACCGCGCTGAATTCGAGCGCCTGCTCGAGGAGCGCGTGGCCCAGGCCAATCGCAGCGAAACCAGCCTGGCGCTGCTCTACATCGACCTCGATCGCTTCAAGGCCATCAACGACACCCTCGGCCATCATGTCGGGGACCAGGTCCTGAAGGCGGCGGCCAAGCGCCTGCATGACAGCTCCCGCGCCACCGACCTTGTCGCCCGCCTGGGCGGCGACGAGTTTGTCATTGTCCTCGAAAGCACCGAGCCGCGCCGGGCCGCCAGCCTGGTTTCCGGCAAGGTGCTGCAGGCGTTCGCGCGAGTGGTGGACGTCGCTGACGGCAGCAAGCTGCAGATCGGCACCAGCGTCGGCATCGCCATCTACCCTGACGACTCCACCCATTCCGAAGACCTGCTCAAGTGCGCGGACAAGGCCATGTACCAGGCCAAGACCGCCGGCCGTAACACCTACCGCTTCTATCGCGGCTAAAAGCCTGTTTCAGCAGGGCAGCCGGCTTTTTGTCAGTCGGGATAATTCCCGATCCGCCGGACCAGGCTTTAATCCGCCGCGCCGGCCCTTGTTTGCCTTCGCCCGCCTGCCCACTCGTCGGGCGTCGCAATCTTGTCGTGAAGTGTCAAAAACCCTGTCGTGATGTGTCCATACCGTTCCGGGCCGGCTCCCTAGACTTGCCCCACTTTGCCGTGCAGTACCCGGCTCCAGGAACCCACACGCTAAGGGAATAACAATATGAAGACCCCCGTCCTTGCCTGCCTCGCCTCCGCCGCCCTGCTGGCCACTGCCACTGATGCCAGTGCCTGGAGCCAGGAAACCCATCGCCGTATCGCGATCGACGCCGTCAACTACATGAAGGCCAACCCGACCACCACGAATTACGCCAAGCTGCTCAATGGCGCTACCAAGGCCGGCTACACGATCGACCAGTTCGCCGCCGCCCTGGGCCAGGGCGCCTATGATGTGGACGAATTCGCCGACACCTACATCTGCGGCGCCACCACCGGCAACTGCCAGCTCGCTCCTGTCTGGGGACTGGGCGCCAGCATCGTCAAGTACACTTCCTACTGGCACTTCCAGAATCACACCCAGGGCGTGGACGCGCACGGCAACGACATCGGCGGCTACAACTACGCCAAGCTCACGACCTGGGGCACCATCGACACCATGGCTGCCAGTTGGCTGGTCGGTGACTACCTGGATGACGGCGCCGGCAACCTGACGGGCTGGTTCTGGTCCGACAGCTCCAAGTACAACGCCTACGACAAGACCGAAAAGAACTACCGCCTGGGTGGCTATTCGACGCGCAGCATGTATGCGGACTACGAGAAGATGCCTTTCCAGCCGATCGACAACCTCGGCCAGTACTGGTTCTCGCAGTTCCTGGCGGCGCCGACTGTGCAGAAGCTGGGCTTCGTGCTGCACACCACCGACCTGCTGCAGCCGCACCACACCTGGACGACGGCCCTGAACAGCTTCACGCCCCTGTCGACGACCGCCACCGACATCCGTCCGCTGCTGACCCAGGGTGGCCGTATCTCTTACAACCAGGGTGGCATCGTGCTCTCCAGCACTGACAGCACCGATCGCCTGAACACGGCCCGCGTCCTGATCCCCCACTCCATCGCCATGGCGGTGCGTGTCCTGAACCGCGCGGCTGATCGCTTCTGATCCCGTGCTGGCGGGCCTTGCCGGCCCGCCACGGCATCCTTCAACGACTGGCAAAGGGGCGGATCGCAAGGCCGCCCCTGGTCATTTCCGGCCGGATTCCTGCGGGCCGGCCAGGGTCCGAGGATCCTGGCGCGGCGATATCCCGCGGTCCATTCCGGCCTTGAGGCCGGCGGGCGAAGGGAAGGGCAGGCGTCGGCCTGACCGTTCGTCGCCACTTGACTGGTCAGAATATGTCCGGTTCATGTCCCTTTGTGTCCTTATGTAATTTGCTGGCGTCGCTAGACTGCATAGCAATCGCGGGAAGTATCGAGCCGCGCAAAAAAAGAAAATAAAGGGGTCCCAACATGAAGAACGTCGCTCGTACTCTCATCGCCGCTGCCGCCCTCACGGGTGTTTCCCTGGAAGCCTCCGCCTGGAGCCAGGAAGTCCACCGCCGTATCGCCATCGACGCCGTCAACTACATGAAGGCCAACCCGACCACCACGAATTACGCCAAGCTGCTCAATGGCGCCACCAAGTCCGGCTACACGATCGACCAGTTCGCCGCCGCCCTGGGCCAGGGCGCCTACGACGTGGATGACTTTGCCGACACCTACATCTGCGGCGCCACTACCGGCAACTGCCAGCTCGCTCCCGTCTGGGGCGCGGGTGCCAGCATCGTCAAGTACACCTCCTACTGGCACTTCCAGAACCACACCCAGGGCGCCGATGCCCACGGCAATGACCTTGGCGGCTACAACTACGCCAAGCTGACCGTGTGGGGCGACATCGACAACATGGCCGCCAGCTGGCTGGTGGGCGACTACCTGGACGACGGTCCCGGCAACCTGACGGGCTGGTTCTGGTCCGACAGCTCCAAGTACAACGCCTACGACAAGACCGAAAAGAACTATCGTCAGGGCGGCTACTCCACCCGTTCCATGTATGCCGATTTCGAGAAGATCCCCTTCCAGCCGATCGACAACCTGGGCCAGTACTGGTTCTCGCAGTTCCTGGCGGCGCCGACTGTGCAGAAGCTGGGCTTCGTGCTGCACACCACCGACCTGCTGCAGCCGCACCACACCTGGCACCACACCTGGACCACCTCCGCCCTGAACCACAGTGGCTGGGAAACCTGGGTCAATGACTACTACTACACCTACCAGCTGAACAGCCAGCCCGCGGTCACCGCTGCGCTGAACAACCTGACGCCGATGGCTGCTACCGCCACTGACGTCCGTCCGCTGCTGACCCAGGGTGCCCGCGTGGCCTACACCCAGGGTGGCATCGTGCTCTCCAGCACCGATGATACCGATCGCCTGAACACGGCCCGCGTCATGATCCCGCACGCCATCGCCATGACCGTGCGCATCCTGAACCGTGCAGCTGATCGCTTCTGAGTCCCGGAGGACGGTTCTGCCGTCCATCCTGATTCCGGTTTAACTGTAGCTTTGGGGGCGTATCGTCAAGATCGCCCCCTTTTTTATTGCGATCCCTTCATGATGCCCATCCGCCATATCCTGCTCGCACTGGGGCTTTGCCTCATGGCACCGGCCCAGGCCGGGGTCCGTCACGACCTGGTTGACCCCGCGCTTGCCGCTACCGTCGACGGCGAGCCTCTCAGCAATCGCTTCGTCGATGTCATGCACCGGATCGCCCTGCCGGGTGATCCGTCCATTACCCGTGCGGCCGTGGTGCAGGCCCTGGTCGACGACCGCCTGGTGGCCCGCCATGCCCGCGCCACCGACCCTGACGGGCATCTGATCGAGGACAACAAGGTTGCCTTCAGTCCGGCCATGCAGATCGAGCAGGCCATGGTGTCCAATATCCAGGCCGGATTCCGCGACAAGCTGGAGGCACGCCTCAAGCGGGAAAAGGGCGGGATGCTCAACCAATTGATCATTGCCGAGGCGCAGCCTACGGGCCCGCAATGGAACAGTGTGTTTTCAGCAAAGCCCGGCTTGTTGCTGGAGTACGCCCTCGATGCCAAAGGGCGTGCCGCTGCCGCGAAAGTCGTGCTGCTGCGCTACCGCCTGGGCAAGGCGGCCCCGGCGCGCCTGACCCTGCTCGATGTCTATGATGCGCAGAACATCCAGGGGCGTAACGAGCTGCATGCGCGCAATGGCGACTTTGCCATCGAGCAGGCGCGCCTCTTGCTCAAGAACCGCTTTATCCTGGACTGGGCGCGCTCGCCCGCCGGCTTTGGCGAGGCAGATTTTGCGGTGTTCCGGCGCGCCATGGAGGACCGCCTCGTGCATGGCGGCTGGATGGCCCATCTGGGGGTCGCCGCCGACATCCATGACGACCCGCAGCATCTCAAGGATTTGCAGGCGAAGGTGACCCCCGAGGAAATTCGCGCCTACTACGACAGTCATCGCGATGAGTTCCGGCGCATCGAGAAGGTGAAGGCGCGCCACATCCGCGTGCAGGACGAAGCCACCGCCCGCAAGGTCGAGGAGCGCCTGAAGAAGGGAGAGGTTTTCGCGGCGCTGGTGACGGTGTTTTCGCTGGCGGCGGATGCCGCCAGCGGCGGTGAGCTGGGCTGGATCGTGCACGGCGAGAAGGCACATGGCTGGCTCGACAGCCTGGCCTTCCTGCAGCAGCCCGGCGTGCCGTCACGGCCGGTGCGCCTGCCGGGCGTTGCGGGCGAGGAGCCGGGCTGGGAAATCCTGGTCGTGGACGAGCGCGTGATGGGCTGGCAGCCTGTCGACAGCGAGTCCGTGCGCTACCTGGCCAGCCAGTCCATCGCCCGCGACAAGGCCCTGGCGGAATATCGCAGCGCCCTCGAGCGTGTGCGCCGCGAGGCGGACTTGCGTCTGCATCCTGAACTGTCGCCGCTGGCGCGCCCGCGGGAGAGCAAGTGATGAATGCCAACCGCTGGATACTGGTCGGTCTTGCTGTGCTGGTGCTGGTCGTCATCGTGGGCGGTCGCCTGCTGTGGTCCTCCGAGGCACCGGCGCCCGATGCGGTGGCGCCGGCGGATGGGCAGGGCCTGCGCCCGCTGGGCTCCAGCCAGCTGCCGCCCCTGGATGCCGCCGGCATGGTGGCGCCTGCGCCCCCGGCCGGGACCGACTCGCCGCTGCTGCCCATGCCGGAGTCCACGGTCGACGCCGCCGAAACCATGAGCCATGCGCGCGAGCACGGTGACCCCTCGGCGCCGCCGGTCGTGCGTGATGCCCCGCCGCAGGCGGCCACCGCTGCCGAGCTGGCCGACCCCAAGGCTTACCAGCGCTACGAGGCGCGCCAGAACGAGCGCCTCTATAACCAGTACGTCAAGGCGGCCGACAGCGAAATTCCCCGCCTGCAGGCCGATATCGCGCGTGCCCGCGCCGCCGGCCTCCCGCCCGAGCAGATTGCCGAGGGCGAGGAGAAGCTGCGTCGCATCCAGGCCATGCGCGACCAGCTGCAGTCCGAGAAGGGCGCCACGCCAGCGGCCCCGACCGAGCCCGCCGCGCCCTGAGCCGCCGCGCCTTGCGGCAGCGGGCGGCGATGGCCGGCGGATCGCTGTGCTCTTTCCGTATTGGCGGGGAGGAGGGCATTGCATACTATTGATGAGGCGCATGCATGCGCCGGCCCATAACAAGAAAATCATTCCCCCATGACACAGCCAGTCGCGGAAAACCTCGGGTTCATTTCCGTTCCGGCCCTGCAGCAGTACCTGCGCAGTGCCGAGGCGTGCGGCCTCGTGCGCGAGAAGATGCTGGCCGAGGCCGACATTCCCGCCGAAGTCCTGCTCGACAACAACGGTCGACTGCCCGGCGAGGTGCTGCTGAGGCTGCTGCAGTACATCCTGCCGCGCTGCGGCAATCCGCTGTTCGGCCTGCAGACTTCCCAGTACATCCAGCCTGGCTCCTACAGCGTCATGGGCTACATCGCCATGACCAGCAACACCCTGGCCGAGGCCGTGATGCGCATGCCGCAGTACGAGAAGCTGGTCGGCGACATGGGCATCTCGAGCGTGGAGCATGAGCCTGGCGCGGTCATCGTGCGCTGGGATTGCCGTTTCTCCGAACCACTGGCGCGTCGCCACATCATCGAGAACGTGCTCGCCTCGTGGACGACCTATTCGCGCTGGATGGCCGACAACCAGGAGCTGTCGCCGCTGGCCGTGCGCTTCGAGCACGACCCGCCCGCCGACCGTTCCCTGCTCAAGCACTACCAGTCCATCTTTCGCTGCCCGGTGTATTTCAATCAGCCCATGTCGGCGCTGCTGGCCTCGCCGCAGCTGTTCGAATATCCGCTGCGCAGCCCCGACGCGACCTTGCGTGAGACCCTGGAGCAACACGCCCAGTCCACGATGGCGGCGCTCAAGGAAAAATACTCGCTGGGTGACCAGGTGCGCTCGTTGCTGCGCGCCATGCTTTCCGATACCTCGCCGCGCAAGGAATTCGTGGCCGACCAGATGGGCATGAATGTGCGCACCCTGCACCGCAAGCTCGCGGACGAGAACACTTCCTACCAGCAGATCCTCGATGAATTGCGCGCCGAGCTGGCGCGCAAGTACCTGCAGCAGTCCCTGCTCTCGGTGGAGGATATCGCCCGCAAGCTGGGCTTCACGGAAAGCCGGTCCTTTATCCGCTACTTCAAGGGCTATGTCGGGCTGACACCCGGTGAATTCCGGCAGACGCTCCGGGACGAGGCCCCGCCCGCGCCCTGACACTGCTGGCGAGGTCCCGCGCCGGGGCTATAGTGCAAGGCCGGTTCCCTTGCCGCAGTCCTGTCGCCATGACCCCGATTCCTCTCCTGGACGAAGCCCGCGCCTGCACCTTGTGCGCACCTTTCCTGCCGCAAGGCCCGCGCCCCATCTTCCAGCTCCATCCCGGGGCGCGCCTGCTCATCGCCAGCCAGGCGCCCGGTCGCCGCGCCCATGCCTCCGGCATCCCTTTCGACGACGCCAGCGGTGAGCGCCTGCGCGAGTGGCTGGGAATTTCACGCGAGACGTTCTACGACCCCTGCCAGGTGGCCATACTGCCCATGGGCCTTTGTTATCCGGGCCGGGGCAAAGGCGGCGACCTGCCGCCGCGCCCCGAGTGCGCACCGGTCTGGCGCGAACGCCTGCTGGCGCTGCTGCCGGCACTGGAGCTGACTCTGGTCATCGGCCAGTACGCCCAGGCCTGGCACCTGCCCGGGCGTCCCCCGACTCTCACGGAAACGGTACGCGCCTGGCCCGATGCCGGGCCCGGGCTCATGCCGCTGCCGCATCCCAGCCCGCTGAACAATGTCTGGCTGCGGCGCAATCCCTGGTTCGAGGCCGAGGTGCTGCCGCACTTGCGCGAGCGGGTGGGTAGGGTGCTGCGGCGGACGGAGCGGGTTGAAGCAGGTCAGTGCAGCGGGGACCGCGGCGAGCGCTGACGCGCCAGGAGCCTGTTTCGGCAGGTCGGGATTTATCCCGACTGACAAGAGGCAAACGGCCCTGTTGAAACAGGCTCTAACCGGCTAACCGGCTAACCGGCTAACCGGCTAACCGGCTAACCGGCTAACCGGCGGAGTAGCGGAGTAGCGGAGTAGCGGAGTAGCGGAGTAGCGGAGTAGCGGAGGTTCATGCACGCACCGGCCGGCGGCAAGCCGCTCAGGCGGACATGAAAAAAGCCGGCATTGCCGGCTTCTTCAAAAAGTGTGCAAGCCCCCGTCAGTCGCGACGATACACGTCGGGCAGGTGCTCGCTCTTGCGGAAGCGCTTGTAGCTCCACTGGTACTGCACCGGATCGCGGCGGATCAGCGTTTCAATCGAGCGGTTCATGGCCGCGGTGGCAACGGCGACATCCTCGCTATAGACCTCCGGGTCCGGCTCGCTCAGGAAAATTTCGAAGCCGTCGCCACCCGGCCGGCGTACGCAGGCCATCATGACTGCGGTGGCGCCGGTGCGGTGGATCAGCTTGGGGACCATCATGCCGGTCCAGGTGGAGATACCGAAGAAGGGCGAATACATGCCGCCGTTCTCGTGAGGCACATGGTCCGGCAGGATGGCGCAGAAGGCGTTCTGCTTCAGGCCCTTGAACACGGCCTTCACGCCGCGGTCATCAGCCGGAACCAGAGTGGCCTGCAGGCGGCTGCGCGCCTGGAGCACGAAGGTATCGACGCCTTTGTCCTTGCCCGGCTTGTACATGATGATGGCGCGGGTCAGCGAGTTCACCCAGGCGTTCATGAACTCCCAGGTGCCGAAGTGCGGGACGATGCCGATGGTGCCGCGGCCGGAGGCAAGCGCATCCTCGAGCAGTTTCAGGTTATGCACCTGCTTGATCTGGCCCAGGCTGTATTCGGGCGGCATGCCCCAGGTCTTGGCGAATTCGAGGGCGGTCTGCGCCGTCGAGATCACGTTGGCGCGCAGGACCTGTTCGCGCCACTCCGGCGTCTGTTCGGGAAAGCACAGCTCCAGGTTGCGGCGGATGGTGTGGGCGGTCTTGCTCTTGCCCCCCAAGGCCACGGCAATGACCGCGAGCAGGGCGGCCAGGCGCTGCAGGAAGCCCAGCGGCAGCCGGCTGAAGAAGCCCAGCAGCCTGAGCAGGAAGCGGTCCCGGCCGGAGAGTTCGGCACGGGGTGGGAGCGGGGTAAGGTCGGTCATGGGCAGCAGGCAGCGCAGTATCCGGGGTGGCCAAGGATAGTGGAAGTGCGGAGGCAGACCAACCGGCCTGGCTTGCCGTTATACTCCGCAGCCTTGCGCCCCCGGAGCCTGTTGTGGATTTTCTCGACCCCGTCCGTGCCTTCCTCGCCTGTCCCACCCCGGCCCGCTGGACCGAGGCGGCCGTCCAGGACTTGCCGCTGCTGCTGCAGGACCACGCCAATTGCGAGAAGAAGGCGGCCGGCACGGCCATGAACCTGCTCTTTCGCTACAGCCACAACAGCGAGCTGCAACAGCTTTTGTCCCAGATCGTGCGCGAGGAAATGCTGCATTACGAGCAGGTGCTGGAGATCATGCAGGCACGCGGCCTGGCCTACCGGGCGGTGTCGGCGGGTCGCTATGCCGGCGGCCTGCGCGAGCATGTCCGCCATGACGAGCCGGCGCGCCTGGTCGATATCCTGATCGTCGGCGCCTTCGTCGAGGCCCGCTCCTGCGAGCGCTTCGAGGCCATTGCGCCGTATCTCGACGAGGAGTTGGCGCGCTTCTATACCTTCCTGTTGCGCTCCGAAGCCCGTCACTTCGAGTACTACCTGGGCCTGGCCGAGAAATACTCGCCGGTGCCCATCGCCGCGCGTGTCGCGTTTTTCCGCGAAATCGAGCGCGACCTCATCGAGCGACCCGACCGCGAGCTGCGCTTTCACAGCGGCCCGCCGGCCTGACCGCTCAGCCGCGCGCCTTCCACACCTCCGGCAGCACCTGCAGCGATCCCGAGTCCTCGCTCAGCCAGACCTCGTCATCCTGCACCGTCGCCTGCAGCTGCATGCTGCGCTTCGCCAGCGCGCCCAGGGCGGTGACGGTGTCGGCGGGGATGTTGATCACGCGCAATTTGTCGAGCTTGTCGAAGGCGCGGCGGTTCTGCTCCCACCACATCGTGGCGCTGTTGCCGCTGTAGGGGTAGATGATCACCTCGCGCGCCACGCCGCAGGCCTTGCGGATTCGCTTCTCGTCCGGCTGGCCGACCTCGATCCACTTTTCCACCGTGCCGGTGAGGTCCCTCAGCCAGAGGTCGGGCTCGTCTTCCGAGCTCATGCCCTTGGCGATGGCCAGGTCCTCGCTGGCGTTCAGCACGAAGGCCAGTACCCGCATCATCAGGCGCTCGTCGGTTTCGGACGGATGCCGGGCCAGGGTGAGGGCATGGCTGCCGTAGTAGTGGCGGTCGAGGTCGGACACCGAGAGGTCAACTTTGAAGATGGTGGCGTTCTGGGCCATGGCGGGCTCGCGGGCAGGAGGAGGGCGCATGATAACCGGCGCGGCCTTACCGGCACGCACTTTATCCCGGCCCGGCTTTATGGGAAGGTTGGGCGCATCCAGAGGCCGGACCAACACGGCCGCCACCGTCCGCCGGGAAGCCCTCATGTCCACCCAGTACCCAGCCGTCGACCCCGAAGGCCTGCTCGAATATTCCGTGGTGTTCACCGACCGCGCCCTGAATCACATGTCGCAGGCCTTCCAGCAGGTCATGCGTGACATTTCCGCCACGCTCAAGAAGGCCTACCACGCCGACGCCGTGGCCGTGGTGCCGGGCGGCGGCAGTTTCGGCATGGAAGCGGTGGCCCGCCAGCTGGCCACCGGCCAGAAATGCCTGGTGCTGCGCAATGGCTGGTTCAGCTATCGCTGGACCCAGATCTTCGACATGGGCGGCATTCCCGCCGCCACGACAGTGCTCAAGGCGCGGCCGGTGGCGGCGGGCCACCAGGCCGGCTGGGCGCCGGCGCCCATCGACGAGGTCGTCGCCACCATTCGTGCCGAGAAGCCCGCGCTGGTGTTCGCGCCGCATGTCGAGACCGCCTCCGGCATCATGCTCCCTGATGACTACCTGCGCGCCGTGAGCGCCGCCGTCCACGAGGCGGGCGGCCTGTTCGTGCTCGATTGCGTCGCCTCCGGGACGGTCTGGGTCGACATGCAGGCCTGCGGCGTCGACGTGCTCATCAGTGCGCCGCAAAAGGGCTGGAGTTCCTCGCCGGGCGCAGCGCTCATCATGCTGAGCGAGGCTGGCCGCCAGCGCGTCGAGGCCACCACCAGCACCAGCTTCGCCGCCGATCTCAAGAAGTGGCTGCAGATCATGCAGGCCTACGAGACCGGCGGCCATGCCTACCACGCCACCGTGCCCACCGGCGCACTCCTGCAACTGCGCGACGCCATGAAGGAGGCGGAAGCCATCGGTTTTGCCGCGCTCAAGCTGCGCCAGATCGAGCTCGGCCGGCGCGTGCGCGAGCTGTTTGCGGAGCGCGGCCTGAAAAGCGTCGCGGCGAGCGGCTTTGGCGCCCCGGGCGTGGTGGTCTGCCACACTGACGATCTCGACCTGCATAATTCAAAAAAATTCATGGCGCAGGGCCTGCAGACCGCCGCCGGCGTGCCGCTCATGTGCGACGAGCCGCCCGAGTACAGGACCTTCCGCGTCGGCCTGTTCGGTCTCGACAAGCTCAACAACATCGAGCGTACCGTCGAGAACCTGGCACACGCCCTCGCGCAGATCCAGAAAGCCTGAGTCTTTTCGTCGCCACGTCCCGGCCGCCAGTCGTCTGGCCCGTGGCTCCCTTGCTTGCGATCTGCGGCAGCAGCGGCCTTGGTCGCGAAGCTTCCAGCCCGGTCGCCGGAATGAAAAAGCCCGTCAATTGACGGGCTTTTTTCTAGGCAGCCAGCGGCAGGCCTCGCGGTGGCCCTGGCTGCCTGAGGCCCGGGCGGATGAGGCTCCTTCAGGGCGCCCGCGTCTCGTTGCGCCGCACCTTGAACCAGGCGGCGTACATGGCCGGCAGGCTGAGCAGGGTGAGGGCGGTCGCGACGATGAGGCCGCCCATGATGGCGGCGGCCATGGGTCCCCAGAACGCACTGCGGATCAGCGGGATCATCGCCAGCACGGCCGCCGCGGCGGTCAGCATGATGGGCCGGAAGCGACGCACCGCGGCATCCACGATGGCGGTCCAGCGATCCACCCCGGCGGCGATGTCCTGCTCGATCTGGTCGATCAGGATCACCGAGTTGCGGATGATCATGCCGTTCATGGCGATGATGCCGAGCATGGCCACGAAGCCCATGGGCTTGCCGATGATGAGCAGCGTCATGGAGGCGCCGATCAGGCCGAGCGGGCCGGTCAGGAACACCAGCACGCTGCGCGAGAAGCTGCGCAGCTGCAGCATCAGCAGCGTGAAGATGATGAAGAGCATGAGCGGCACATTGGCCGAGATCGAGCTCGTGCCCTTGCTGGATTCCGCCACCGTGCCCGCAATCTCGATGCGGTAGCCGGCCGGCATTTGCGCGCGCAGTGCATCGAGCTGCCGGTTGAGGCGCAAGGCCACCGTCGCGCCCTGGATGCCGTGCCGTACATCCCCCTGAACGGTGATGGCGAAATTGCCGTTCTGGCGCCAGATCACGCCGGGCTCCCAGCCGAGGTAGGCATGGCCGACCTGGGAAAAGGGAATGGAGGCGCCGCTGGCCGTGGGCAGGTAAGCGCTGGACAGCGCCGTCAGCGAGGAGCGCTCGGTCTCGGGCTGGCGCAGCACGATGCCGATCTGGCGGTTGTTTTCGCGGTACTGGCCGATGGGCAGGCCGGACAGGATGGTTTCGCTGGCCGTGGCCAGGCCTTCGCTGCTGACCCCGAGGGCGCGGGCGCGCGCCTGGTCGATGTCCAGCTTGAGGACCTTGATCTCCTCGTTCCAGTTGTCATTGATGCCGCGCATGTCGGCGTCCTTGCGCAGCTGTGCCTTCACCGATTCCGCCAGGGTGCGCACCTGCACCGGATCCGGTCCCATCACCCGGAACATTACCGGATAGGTCACGGGCGGGCCGTTGGGCAGCAGCTGCACGCGCGTGCGGATGTCCGGGAACTCCTGTGACAGCAGCCGTGGCAGGTCGCGGCGGATGCGCTCGCGATCCTCGTGCGAGGCCGGCAGTACGATGAGCTGGCTGACATTGTCCTGCGGGAAGATCTGTTCCAGTGGCAGATAGAAGTGGGGCACGCCGGAGCCGATAAAGGTGGCGACCGTCGACACGCCCTCGACCTTGCCCAGGCGCGCCTCGACGCGCCTGGCCGCGGCCTCGCTGGCCGCAAAGGACGAGCCTTCCGGCAGCCACAGGTCGACGAGGATCTCGGGGCGGCTGGAATCGGGGAAGAACTGCTTTTCCACCAGCTGCATACCGGCGATGCCGATGCCGAGCGCGCCCACCGTGGCGGCGATGGTCAGCCAGCGACGCTCCACGCATTTCTCCACGAGGCTGCGCACGCGCCGGTAGAACGGCGTGTCGAACACCTCACCGTGGCTCGCCGGCTGGTCGCGCAGCAGCTTGTAGCCGAGGAAGGGCACAAAGTAGATCGACACGAACCAGGAAATCAGCAGCGCCGCCGTGGTCACCGCGAAGATGGCAAAGGTGTATTCGCCGGTGGCGGAATTGGCGAGGCCGATGGGCAGGAAGCCGGCCGCCGTGATGAGGGTGCCGGTCAGCATCGGCATGGCGGTGGCAGTGAAGGCGTAGGTGCTGGCCTTGAGGCGGTCCAGGCCTTCCTCCATTTTGCGCACCGTCATCTCGATGATGATGATGGCGTCGTCCACCAGCAGGCCAAGCGCGATGATGAGCGAGCCCAGCGAGATCTTGTGCAGGTCGATGCCCGCCCAGTTCATGACGAGGAAAGTGGCGGCCAGTACCGTGGGAATGGAGAGCGCCACCACGAGGCCCGGACGCGTGTCGATGCGCCAGGGATGCCGGTGCAGGCCCAGGCTGAGAAACGACACCGCCAGCACGATGATGAGGGCCTCGGCCAGCACGCGCAGGAACTCCTGCACCGACACCGCCACCGCCGCCGGCTGGTCCTGCATCTGCTCGAGCTCGACGCCGGCCGGCAGGCGCGCGCGCAGGTCGCCGGTCGCGGCTTTCAGGTCCTTGCCGAGCTGGATGATGTCGCCACCCTTGGCCATGGAAATGGCGAGCGCGACTACCTCGCGCCCGTTGAAGTGCACCTTGGGCGCGGGCGGGTCCTGGTAGCCGCGCTCGATGGTGCCGAGGTCGCCCAGGCGGAAGGTCCGGTCATTGAAGCGCAGGGGCAGGGCGCGCAGCGTTTCCAGATTGTCGAACTGGCCGCCGATGCGCACCTGCAGGTTCTCGCTTTCCATCTGCAATTCGCCGGCGAAAGCCACTGCGTTCTGGTCGTTGAGGGCCTGGATCACCTGGCGGAAATCAATGCCGAGCCGCGCCAGCTTGCGCTGCGAGATCTCGACGTAGACTTTCTCCTCCTGCACGCCCAGCAGCTCGACCTTGGCCACGTTGTGCACCTGCAGCAATTGCTGGCGCACGAAGTCGGCCTGGTCGCGCATCTCGGCCCGTGAAAACCCTTCACCATTCAGCGCATAGATGACGCCATAGACGTCGCCGAATTCGTCGTTGAAGACCGGGCCCTGGACGCCGGCGGGCAGGCGCGACTTCATGTCGCCCACTTTCTTGCGCACGGTGTACCAGATCTCGGGTACCTCACCCGGCGGGGTGTAGTCCTTGAGCTCCAGCAGGAAAGTGGTCTCGCCCGGCTTGGAATAGCTGCGGATGCGGTCGACGTAGGGGACTTCCTGCAGCGTCTTGTCGATGGGATCCGACACCTGCTGCGCCATCTGCATGGCGGTGGCGCCGGGCCAGAAGGCGCGCACCACCATCACGCGGATGGTGAAGGGCGGATCCTCGTCCTGGCCGAGCCCGAAGTAAGCCGCGGTGCCGGCGATGAGCAGCACCACCAGCAGGTAAAGCGTGATGGCCGGATTCTGGATGGCGATACGAGAAAGGTTGAAGCGCTCGCTGAACTTGTCGCGCGCCGATGCGTCGGGACGGGGATCGTTGCCTGTCATGGGATCGCTCCGGCCTTAGCGTGCGGACGTGTCGACAAAGGGCCGCACTTTCTGCCCCTCGGAAAGCACATGGACGCCGGCGATGACGACCTGCTGGCCGGGCGCCAGGCCCGCGACCAGGACATCGCCGCCGTCCACGCCCACGCTCTTCACAGGCTGGCGTTTTACGGTCGCGCTCTTTTCATCGTAAAGCCAGACCAGGGTTTCGCCCTGCTTGCCGAAGAGGGCGGTGGTGGGCAGACGGGTGGCGCCGGACTTCATCGCCGGCAACTGCAGGTAAAGCGTGGCGGACTGGCCGAGGGCGAGGGACCCCGCTGGCGCCTTCACGGTGTAGCGGGCGCGGAAGGTACGTGTTTGCGGATCGGCCGCGGCCGACAGTTCGCGCAAGGCGGCCGGCAGTCTCGCGCCGGGCGTCGCCCACAGCGCCACCTGGGCGCGCGCCGCCCGGGCCAGCGCCGTGCGGTTTTCCGGGAATTCCACCTCGATCTCGCGCGGGCCGTCCTGGGCCACGCGAATCACCGGCTGGCCGGCGCTCACGCCTTCGCCCACGTCGGCCAGCACCGCGGTCACCACACCATCGGCATCGGCGCGCAGCACCGTGTCGGTCAGGCGATTCTGCTCCAGGGAAAGACCGCTTTGCGCCTGCTCCTGCTGCGCTTCGGCGGCCGACAGCTCCACGCGCTTGCGCTCCATGTCAGTGGCCGACACAAAGCCCTTGCGGCTCAGCTCCTGGTAACGGGCGAACTCGGCGCGGGCGTTGTCCATGCGCGCACTGGCGGCGATCAGCGCCGAGCCCGCCGACTGGCCGGCAATCTCGAAGTCGCGCGGATCGAGGCGGGCGAGCTCATCGCCGCGGCGCACGCGCTGGCCGGTCTCCACCTGTCGCGCAATGATCTTGCCGTTGACCCGGAAGCCCAGGCTGGATTCGACGCGTGCGCGCACTTCCCCTGCCAGTTCCGCCGTTGCCGCCACCGTGCCGGCGCCCACCGTCATCAGCTTGACCGGCCGGTCCGGCGGCGGTGGCGGCTCCTGGCGGCTGCAGGCATTGAGCGCGAGAGCGGAGACGAGGAGGGTGAAAGGGAGGCGGCGAGTCATGGCGGGGTCTCTCGGGAGGGGGCCGTTCCGTTGTCCGGGGAAAGCATGAGCCCGTCGTAGAAGATGCTGACGACTTCATCGACATAGGCGGAAATGGATTCAGGCGTGGCCAGGCGCGGCGCCAGTACGTGCCGGTACACCCCCGGCATCACCAGCATGCGCATGATGCCGAAGACCATGCCGGTGCAGGCCTCGTGGCTGAGCTGGCGGATCAGGCCCTGGGCGGCGGCGGCGTCGACCAGTTGGTGGATGCGATCGGTATACGGATCCACATAATGACGGCGCAGGTGGTCGGCGCGCGCATTCTCGGTCTCGCCTTCGCGGAACATGAAGGAGATGACCTGCGGTTGTGTCGCAAGCAGGATCAGCGAGGCCTTGAGGTTGCGGCGCAGCTTGAGGGCGACGTTGTCCGCCTCGATGCCCTCCAGGGTGTCCACGAGTTGCCGGTAGAGCGGGGCGAAGACGGCATCGGCGGCCTCCTGCCACAGTTGCTGCTTGTTGCCGAAGTGGTGGCTGAGCAGGCTGTCGCTGATGCCGCAATCGGCCGCCAGCTGGCGCAGCGTGACGCCGTCATAGCCCTGGCTTGCGAAGGCGGTGAAAGCGCGCTCGAGGATGGTCTCCCGGGGCATCGCGGAGCCGTCGCGGCGCGGCCGGCCGGGGCGGCGGACAGCGGCATCTGGGGTGGCGAGGCGGCGGGTGTTGCTCATGGTCTTGGGCGCACTGCCATTCTTATTGGGCGTATGACCAATAAGAACAGCACTTTCGTTTGATGTCACCCCTGCAAGCGGCTGTCAGGCGCGGATTTTGCGACCGGCGGCACGCTGTTGCGGCGCAAGCCTTCCTTTAAGGAAGAAGTCCGCCTGACCCGGACCCGCGGCGCCCGGGAGTGGCTGGATCTGGATCTGCCGCACCACCTCCCCGAACCAGTGCCGGCGCAGGAAGCGCCGGCAAGCCAGGTGCAGGGCCGCGGCCTCGCCGGGCGCGGGCAGCCGGACCCATTCCTGCCGCCAGCCCTCGGGCGCACGCAGGCGGATACGGAAGTCATGCGCCGGCTCGCCGTCCCGCTGCAGGCGCAGCAGCAGCTTCTCCGCCAGTTGCCGGTAGGCGGTCAGGAGGGCCTCGGCCTCCTGGCACGCGGGCGGCAGCAGCCGTCCCAGCCCCGGGTGCCCGGCCTCGGCGCCACGCGGCCGCACCGGCGAAGGATCCTGTCCCTGGGCCATCAGCCACAGTCGACGCCCGAGATTGCCGAAGCGCTGCGCGGGCAGGGCAATCGGGATCTTCTTCATGTCGCCGCAGGTATGGACGCCATGGCTGGCCAGGAATTCGAGAATGCCGGGGCCGGCGCCGCAAAGCTCGGCGAGGGTCAGCGGCGCCAGCCGGGCCTCGGCCTGGTCCGGCGGGATCACTTCCAGCGCACCCGGCCCGGCCAGGCCGGCCGCCCAGCGCGCACTGGTCTTGTCGCCACCGATGCCCACGGCAGCAAACAGGCCGCAGGCGGCAGCCACCTGGCCATGGATCAGGCGGCCGACGCGCTCCGGCTCGAAGCGGTAATAAGCCTGGCAGGGCGTGAGGTCGATAAAAGCCTCGCCGGGAGCGAAGGCCTCCAGTTCGGGACCGATCTCGGCGAGGGCGGCGAGCAGGCGCCCGGAGACCTCGGCATAGCGCCCCGGCCGCGCCACCACCCGCGCCAGACCCGGACAGGCGGCGCTGGCGGTCGCCCAGTCCATGCCCGGCTTCAGGCCGAAGAGGCCGGCCTCCGCCGAAGCCTCGGTGACCAGGGGCAAGGCCTCGCCGTGCAGCAGCGCCACCGGCCTCTCTTGCAGCAGGGGGTTGTCCATGCGCTCCACGGCAATCCCGAAGGTATCCACGCGTACGCAGGCAATCATCCGGCGCCAGCCGGCGGTCTTTTTGTAACTGTTCATCCGTACAGTATAAGGGGCGTGACGGTCCCTCGTCATCCGCCGCCTGCGTCCCTGGTGTTACCCAAAGTGTTACCGGAGGCGTTACCGGAGGCGTTACCGATCATCAAAAGCGTTCCTGTCGGTAACGTCGCGGATTAGCGGTAGGGATTCGGGGATGAGTGGCATTCGCATGCAGGAGCACAAGCACGGCCAGGCAATGGACCAGGCGTGACAGGCGACCTGTCCGGGTAGACGCGTCCGGACAGGGGATGCACCTATGGTGACAAAAACGGGCCTGGCATGGCCTCCAGGCCATTTATGGCACGGGCGCTGCTCTATACCCCGCATTCCGGAAGGAAGAGCCCCCGGGCTCAGCGCAGTCTCCAAAAAAATTTCAAAAATTCGAATTCTCGAAAAGGAGCAAAACATGAAGAAGCTGATGACCGCCGCCCTGATGCTGGTTGCCGGTATTGCCAACGCTGGCACCTATTCCCAGACCAGGTACCCCATCGTGCTGGCTCCCGGTGTCCTGGGCTTCGACAAGGTGCTCGGCATCGAGTACTTCTACGGCATCGCCGGCAACCTGCGCGATGACGGCGCCCGCGTCTTCAACACCTCCGCCTCCGCCTTCAATACCTCCGAAGCCCGGGGCGAGCAGCTCCTGTCGCAGGTCCGCACCGTGCTGGCCGTGACCGGCGCCCAGAAGGTCAACCTGATCGGCCACAGCCACGGCGGCTTCTCCGCCCGTTACGTCGCTGGCGTCATCCCCGGCAACGTCGCCTCCGTGACCACCATCGGCTCCCCCGTGAAGGGCACCCCGGTCGGCAACCTCATGCAGCAGGTCATCGACACCCCCTGGATCGGCGGTCTCGGCAACACCATCCTCAATGCCTTCTCCACCCTGCTGACCACCATCGCCGGCAACAGCTGGAACGAAGACTTCAAGGGCTCCATGGCCTCCCTGAGCACTGCCGGCGCCGCGTCCTTCAATGCGAAGTTCCCGGCCGGCGTGCCCGCGACCTCCTGCGGTGAAGGCGCCTACACCGGCAACGGCCAGCGCTTCTACTCCATGGGCGGCACCAGCGTCGTGACCAACATCTTCGATCCGCTCGACACCTTCTTCGGCGTCACCAGCATCGCCATGAACGAAGCCAATGACGGCCTCGTCGGTCGCTGCAGCAACCACTTCGGTGACGTGGTCCGTGACAACTACCCGTGGAACCATGGCGACGAGATCAACCACCTGTTCGCCGTGCGCGGCCTGTTCACCCCGGAACCCAAGGCGGCCTACCGCAGCCAGGCCAACCGCCTGAAGAACGCCGGCCTTTGATTTTCCGGCCGGTGGCATGAGAATGGCGGCTTCGGCCGCCATTTTCTTTTTGGGACGCCGGGTCTCCAGAACAACAATTCACTATTCGGAACACGACATGAACAAGCGCGTGCTGATCGGCCTCGTTGCCGCTCTTCTGGTGCTGGGCGGGGGCCTCTACTGGCTGTCTCCCGATAATTCGGCCTCCGGCGCGGCGACTGATCCGGCCCTCGCGGCGGCCGCGGCGGCGGGCGGCTCCGGATCCGGTCATGTGGCCCCTTCCACGTTTGTCACCGGAGTCGAGGGCCTGCCGCCTTCCCTGACCGGCACCGAGGTGGATGGCGAGCTCGAGGTCGACGCCAATGGCCGCCTCAAGATCACCGGCGGCATCCGCCGCGTCTTCGACTATTTCCTCTCGGCCGTTGGCGAGGAGCCCATCGAGTCCATCCTGGCGCGCATCCGGGCCTATATCCGGCACAAGCTGCCGGCCGGCCCCGCCGCCGAGGCCGAGCGCCTGCTCGACAGCTACATCAATTACAAGCGCGCGCTGGAGGCCATTCCCCAGGCGGGCGGCTCCACCACCCAGATTGACATCGCAGCCCTGCGTCGCCAGATGCAGCAGGTGCAGGCCATGCGCAGCCAGTTCTTTACGCCCGAGGTGATCACGGCCTTCTTTGGTGATGAGGACGTCTACGACCGCTATACCCTGGAAAGACTGGATCTCATGCAGAACAAGGGCCTGTCGCCGGGCCAGCGCGCCCAGCAGCTGGCGGCGCTGGAGGAGCAGCTGCCCGCGCAGCTGCGCGAGTCCATCAAGGTCATCAACCAGGTCCAGAACCTGGACGCCATGACCCGGGACTGGAAGCAGCGGGGCGGCACGCCGGCCGAACTGCGCCAGATCCGCGAAAGCCTGGTGGGGCCGGAAGCCACGGATCGCCTGGAAACGCTGGACCGCGACAACGCGCAGTGGGATCAGCGCATGAACGCCTGGTATGCCGAGCGTGCGGCGATCCTGGCCAACAGGAGCCTGAGTGAGCAGGACCGCCAGCGTCAGGTCGCGGAATTGCGCCGCAGCCGTTTCGACGAAACCGAGCGCCTGCGCGCCGAGTCTCTGGAACAGATGCGCGATCGCGGCGAGTTCAGCGGACGCTGAGAGTTCCTGTTAAGGCGCCGGTGCCCTGGAGAGGAGTGCCGGCGAGGGTAGGCCTTGGGTGATTACAGCAGTGGCGCAGCAGGCAGGGCAGTGATGAGGCCCGCTCTGCTACCGGTGGCAGGCTCCCCGGACCGTTGTCCGATCCGGGGCCTGTTTCGGTAGGGCGGGATCCATCCCGACTGGCAAGAGGCAGGCTACCCTGCTGGAGCTGGCTCCTGGAACGTCCACGTCTCGAGACGCAGCCCGTCCGCATCGGCGCAGGCAATGACGGCCTCGCCGGCTTCCTCTCGCCAGTCCCCCAGCACCATCCGCCGCGCCGGAAGGCCTCCCACGGTCAGCGGGTGCACCTGCGGGCGGTGCGTGTGGCCATGCAGCAAAGTGGTCGCACCACTCTCGCGCAGCACTCGCTCCACGTCCGCCGCTGCCACATCCATGATGTTTTCGGGCTTGTTGGACTGGTTGGCCTTGCTCTGCATGCGCCACATGCCGGCGATCATCAGGCGCTGTTCCAGCGGATTGGCCAGCATCGCCTGCTGCCAGGCCGGGTCGCGGCTCTGGGCGCGGAATGCCATGAATTTCTCGTCCGAAGTGCACAGCTGGTCGCCATGCATCACCAGCACCTTCTCGCCACCCACCTCGATGACCTGGCTTTCCGGCAGTAATTGCCCGCCGGTCGCCTCGGCAAAGCCCTGGCCGAGAAGGAAGTCGCGATTGCCGTGCACGAAATACAGCCGCGTGCCGCTGTCGGCCAGGGCGCGAAAGGCGGCCAGGATGCGGTTGTTGTATTCGTCGCGGTGGTCGTCACCCACCCAGGCCTCGAACAGGTCGCCCAGCACATAGAGCGCCGAGGCGCCGCGGATGTGCTCGATCAGGGCAAGGAAGCCCGCCGTAACCCGGGGCAGGTCGGGGGCAAGGTGAAGGTCGGAGATGAAATAAGTGGGGCGCATGTCGATGCTCTGCTTTTTTCCTGGAGCGGGCAGCCAGCGGGCACGGTTGGCAACCCGGCACCGCCGCCTGCCCTGTGCCCCTCGCCAGCCTTGGGCCGATGGGAATGCAGCACGAGGCCGGGGGTGAAAAGTGCCTCTGATTTCCGATTCCGGGCCCGGCTGCGGGGCCGGGCCCGGGGGGCAGCAAGACTTACTCGCTGATGATTTCCGCGGACTCCACCACGACCGGGGTGGTCGGTACGTCCTGGTGGCCACCGGTACGGCCGGTCGGCACCTTCTTGATGGCCTCGACCACATCCAGGCCCTCGGTAACCTTGCCGAACACGGCATAGCCCCAGCCCTGGGGATTCTTGCCGGAGTGATTGAGGAAGTCGTTGTTCTTCACATTGATGAAGAACTGGGCGCTGGCCGAGTGCGGGTCGTTGGTGCGGGCCATGGCGATGGTGCCGGCGTCGTTCTTCAGGCCGTTGTCGGCCTCGTTGGCGATGGAGGCGCCGGTCGGCTTCTGGTTCATGGTGGCGTCGAAGCCGCCGCCCTGGATCATGAAGCCGTCGATCACGCGGTGGAAAATGGTGCCGTTGTAGTGGCCGCTCTTCACATAGGAGAGGAAGTTGGCAGTGGTCTTGGGCGCCTTGACGCCGTCCAGTTCCAGGACGATGCGACCCTTGTTGGTGTTCAGTGCGACGGTTGCCATGGTGATATTTCCTTGTAAATCAGGCGCTTTGAGCCTGAATGCCGGTTGAGGGGGAGGGGAGGCGCAGGTAGACTCTCTGCTTTCTCGCGTCCGCCCGGGCGGGACGGGGCCGCTATGATAGGCCCCGCTTCCCCCCCTGTCATGTACGTATCTCCGAGAGCAGCCAGGCGCCCTTACCCGTCATGATCGAACCCAAAGACTTTATCCGTGCCCAGGTCGTCGCCGACCTCGACTCCGGCAAGCATGCCCGCTCCGTTACCCGCTTCCCGCCGGAGCCCAACGGCTACCTCCATATCGGGCATGCCAAGTCCATCTGCCTCAATTTCGGCATTGCCGTGGAGTCCGGCGGTGACTGCCACCTGCGCTTCGACGACACCAATCCGGAAAAGGAATCCCAGGAATACATCGACGCCATCCAGCGCGATGTCGAGTGGCTGGGCTTCAAGTGGGCCGGCCCGGTGCGCTATGCCTCCGACTATTTCGACGTGCTGCACGACTATGCCGTCGAGCTCATCAAGCTGGGCAAGGCCTACGTCGACTCGCAAAGCGCCGACGACATGCGCGCCAACCGCGGCACCCTGTCGGAGCCGGGCAGGAATTCCCCGTATCGCGACCGCAGTGTCGACGAGAACCTCGCGCTGTTTGCGCAGATGCGTGCCGGCGAGCTGGCCGACGGCAGTTGCGCGCTGCGCGCGAAAATCGACATGGCCTCCGGCAACATCAACCTGCGCGACCCGGTCCTCTACCGCATCCGCAAGCAGCACCATCACCAGACCGGTGGCAAGTGGTGCATCTACCCCATGTATGACTACACGCATCCCATCTCCGATGCGCTGGAGTTCATCACCCACTCCCTGTGCACGCTGGAATTCGAGGATCACCGGCCCTTCTACGACTGGCTGCTCGATACCCTGGCCCATGTCCTGCCCCAGCCTTCGAGCGTGGTGACGGTATGGAAGAAGGTCGGCGCCGCCGCCGGTGACAGCACCGTGCTGCCGCATCCGCAGCAGATCGAGTTCTCCCGCCTCAACGTCAACTACACCGTCACCAGCAAGCGCAAGCTCAAGCAGCTGGTCGACGAAGGCCTTGTGCATGGCTGGGACGACCCGCGCATGCCCACCATCTCCGGCATGCGTCGCCGTGGCTACAGCCCCGAGGCCCTGCGCGATTTCTGCGCACGCGTCGGCGTCACCAAGAGCGACGGCGTGGTCGATGTCGGCATGCTCGAGTTCTGCGTGCGCGAGCACCTCGAGAACAGCGCGCCGCGCGCCATGGCCGTCCTGCGTCCGCTCAAGGTCGTGCTCACCAATTTCCCGGCTAGCGAAGTGAAGGCAATCCGCGCCGCGCGCCATCCCAATCATCCGGAAATGGGCGAGCGCGACATCCCCTTCACGCACGAGATCTACATCGACAGCGCCGATTTCGAGGAAGTGCCGCCCAAGGGCTACAAGCGCCTGATTCCTGGTGGGGAAGTGCGCCTGCGCAACGCCTACATCATCAAGTGCGACGAGGTCATCAAGGACTCTGCCGGCCACATCACCGAGCTGCGCTGCTCCTGCGACCTCGACACCTTCGGCAGGAATCCCGAGGACCGCAAGGTCAAGGGCGTGGTGCACTGGGTGTCCGCCAGCCACGGTATTCCCTGCGAAGTCCGCCTTTACAGCCGCCTATTTACTGATGCTGCTCCCGATCGCGGCGATGTCGACTTCAAGACCTTCATCAATCCGCAGGCGCTTGAAGTCGTGCAGGCCGTCATCGAGCCCTCGCTGGCCGCGGCGCAGCCGGAAGAGCGCTTCCAGTTCGAGCGCGAAGGCTATTTCTGCGCCGACCGGCACGACAGCCAGCCCGGCAAGCCCGTTTTCAACCTGACAGTGGGCTTGCGTGACTCCTGGAAGCCGGGGGCCTGACCATGCTCGTCATCCACAACACCGAAAGCAAAAAGAAGGAAGTCTTCAGTCCCCTGCATCCGGGCGAAGTACGCATGTATGTCTGCGGCATGACCGTGTATGACTATTGCCACATCGGCCATGCCCGCGTGCTGGTGTCCTTCGACGTGGTCACGCGCTGGCTGCGCGAGTGTGGCTACAAGGTCACCCATGTCCGCAACATCACCGACATCGACGACAAGATCATCAAGCGCGCCAACGAGAACGGCGAGGACTTCAATGCCCTGACCGAGCGTTTCATCGCCGCCATGAACACCGATGCCGACGCCCTCGGCGTCATCCGCCCGGATATCGAGCCCAAGGCGACCGAATACGTGGCCGAGATCATCGCCATGGTCGAGAAGCTCATCCTCAATGGCCACGCCTATGCGGCCCGCAACGGCGACGTCTATTACTCGGTGTCGTCATTCCCGGGCTATGGCCGCCTCAGCAAGCGCAACCTCGAGGACCTGCAGGCCGGCGCCCGCGTCGAGGTCGACGAGGTCAAAAATGATCCGCTCGACTTTGTCCTGTGGAAGGCGGCCAAGCCCGGCGAGCCGTCCTGGGACTCGCCCTGGGGCCCCGGCCGTCCCGGCTGGCATATCGAGTGCTCGGCGATGAGCACCTGCTGCCTGGGCAACCATTTCGATATCCACGGTGGGGGCGGCGACCTGCAGTTCCCGCATCACGAGAACGAGATCGCCCAGAGCGAGGGCGCGACCGGCGAGCAGTATGTCAATACCTGGATGCATGTGGGCTTTGTGCAGGTGAACGACGAGAAGATGTCCAAGTCCCTGGGCAATTTCTTCACCATCCGCGACGTGCTCAAGCATTACACGCCGGAAGTGCTGCGCTATTTCATCATCGCCAGTCACTATCGCAGCCCGCTCAATTACTCCAGCGAAGCGCTCGATAACGCAAAGGCGTCACTCGAGCGCTTCTACACCACGCTGGCCAGCTTCGATTTCGCCGACGCCATCGTCGCCGGCAGTGCCAATGTCGCCTCGCCCGGCCGTGCCGAAGTCGCCGTCACTGAGCCGGACAACGCCGCCGATTACCGCCAGCGCTTCGTCGCCGCCATGAATGACGACTTCAATACGCCCGAGGCGCTGGCCGTGCTGTTCGAGCTGGCGCGCGAGGCCAACCGTCTGGAGAAGGCTGGCCAGAAGGGTGAGGGCGCCCGCCATGCGCTGCTGCTGAAGAATCTTGGCGGCCTGCTGGGACTGCTGCAGCAGGACCCGGACAGCTTCCGGCAGGGCGACACGGACGCCGGCCTCGTGTCTGAAGTGGAAACTGTCATCGCCCGGATTGCCGCTGCCCGCGCCGCCAAGGACTTTGCCCGTTCCGATGTCCTCCGTGACGAGCTCAAGGCCCGCGGCATTGCCGTCGAGTTCTCCCGCGAAGGCATCAAGTGGCGTCGCGCTGACTAAGAGCTGTCCATACTCGCCCGGAGCTGTCAGCGTGCCCATTAACCATAAATAAGCTATGGATAATGGGCGACGGATAAGTTCATTGCCGCTAACGTCCTGTAAGCCAAAACTGCTAGGGTGTTCGCAGAACAGGAGGCGGGGAGGCTCTACAACCCTGCTTTAGTCCGGATGGTTCTCGGGGGCAGGGATATGTCTGGTGAGGCGATCGTTCCACCTGACCACAGGAAGTTATTCGAGTCCGTCCCCGGGCTGTATCTGGTCCTTTCTCCATCGCTGGACGTTGTCGCTGCCAGCGACGCCTATCTGCGGGCGACCATGACCCGGCGCGAGGCCATCATCGGTCTCGGCCTTTTCGATATCTTTCCTGACAATCCCGATGATCCCGAAGCCAGCGGGAGTTCCAACCTGCGCAGTTCCCTCGAACGCGTACGGACTTCCCTTGTGGCCGACGCCATGGCGGTGCAGAAATACGATGTGCGTCGACCGGAAGCCGATGGCGGCGAATTTGAGGAGCGCTACTGGAGCCCGCTCAATTCCCCGGTTCTCGATGCCACGGGCCAGCTGCTCTACATCCTCCATAGCGTGGAGGATGTCACCGAGTATGTGCATTTGCAGCAGCAGGGTATTCGCCAGAAGGAGATCACTGACGAGCTTCTTCACAAGACTCAGCGCATGGAGTGGGAAATTCTCCAGCGCGCCCAGCAGATCCAGGAGGCCAACCGCTCGCTGCATCGGGCCAACGAGGAACTGCGGCGAGTGGACCAGGTCAAGACGCTTTTCTTCGCCAACATGAGCCACGAACTGCGTACGCCGCTCAATGCCATCATTGGCATGAACGGTTTGCTGCTCGAGACGGAGCTCGGCATGAAGCAGCGTGAGTATGCGGAAACGGCGCGCAGCAGCGGCGAATTCCTCCTGCAGATCATCAACGATATCCTCGACCTCTCCAAGATCGAAGCCGGTCGTCTGGAGTTCGAGGAGCAGCCTTATGACATTCGACGTTGCATCGAGGATTCGCTGAGCCTCGTGGCTGCCAAGGCGATCGAAAACAACGTCAATGTGGAGTGGCGCTGCCTGCCGGAGGTGCCCATGGTGCTGATCGGGGATGTCAGCCGCCTGCGGCAGATCCTGGTGAACCTGCTGTCCAATGCGGTCAAGTTTACCCGCGATGGCAATGTCTACCTCACGGTCACCGCCGATGCCCGACCCGGGAGCGAATCCGCAATGACAGTGACGGTGCGGGATACCGGCATTGGGATTCCGCGAGATCGCGTCGAGTTGCTCTTCAATGCCTACAGCCAGATTGACAGCTCCACGTCGCGCTTGTATGGCGGGACCGGGCTCGGGCTCGCCATCTGCAAGCGCCTGGTTGACCACATGGGAGGGCGCATCACGGTCGAGAGCGGGCAGGGGAAGGGGACGACTTTTACGGTTGACTTCACGGCGCGCATCAGCGCCCAGACCCTGCCGCCCATGGTCTCGCGTGACGATTCGCCTTCGCCCCGGATTGCCCATGTCTTTCGTATCCTGCTGGCGGAAGACAATCCGGTGAACCAGCGCGTGGCACAGTCCATGCTGGAGCGGCTGGGGCAGCGTGCGGATGTGGTCGCCAACGGGCGCGAGGCCCTGGAAGCCCTGCAGCAGATATCCTATGACGTGGTGCTGATGGACGTGCTCATGCCGGAAATGGACGGGCTGGAGGCGACCCGGGAAATTCGGCGACTGCTGCCGCGCGAACAGCAACCGTTCATTGTCGCCATGACGGCCAACGCCATGACGGGGGATCGTGAGCGCTGCCTGCGGGCCGGCATGGATGCATTTGTCCCCAAGCCGGTCAGGCTGCAGCGGCTGGCCGAGATCCTGTCCCGACTCAAGCCGCTTTCACCTCCGTTGACGGGGCGGCAGGCCGCCCGGCGCGCGCCTCGGCCGGATCGAAAGAAGTAGGTCGCCTGGCGCCGGCGTTTCAGTGTCAGCCGATCCGGGTCATGGCCCTGCGCTTCAACAGTCCTTTCTCGAACAGCATCAGCTCGCCCTTGGCAAAGGGCGTCCACTCCTCGTTATCTGTCAGCGGTTGCGTGGCAATGACGGCCACCCGGTCTTCGGGTGTGGTTTCGCGCGAGAAGTCGATACTCATGTCCATGTCCGCCAGATGGGCCTCCCTGAAGGCCCATTCCCGCACCACGTACCAGAGACTGGAGGTGCCGTGCGCCAGCAGGCCATGTCCGTGCTGCCCAAGGCCTGGTAAACCCCGTCCAGCTTCGGGAAATAGTCCTGTCACATGGCAGTCTGGAGCTGGTGGGCGGATGCCTGGCATAGCGCCGGCCGTCCCTCCTGTGTCAGCCGGCTTTCACAGGGGCCGGGTTTGTCCTTATCATGCGGGTCCCGGCGTGCGCGCCTCCAGCTGTTGCCTGAATGGACATTCTCATCATCCTGCTGTTGATCCTCATCAACGGCGTTTTCGCGATGTCGGAAATCGCCATCGTGTCCTCGCGCCGCGTACGCCTGCAGCAGATGGCCGAGGAGGGCGACCTCGGCGCCCGAGCCGCCCTGGCCTTGGGCGAGCATCCCACCCGCTTTCTTTCTACCGTGCAGATTGGCATCACCCTGATCGGCATCCTCAGTGGCGCCTTCGGTGAGGCGGCCATCACCCAGCGCCTGATCCCGGTGTTCCAGGACATTCCCCTGGTCGCGCCCTGGGCCAAGCCCCTGGCGACCGCCTGCATGGTCATCATGATCACCTACTTCTCGCTCATCATCGGCGAGATCGTGCCCAAGCGCATCGGCATGCACTCCCCCGAGAAGATCGCCCGCCTCGTGGCGCCGCCCATGCGCGCCCTGGCCTGGATCACCAAGCCCCTGGTGAGCCTGCTCAGCGCCTCCACCGATTTTGTCCTGCGCCTGCTGGGCAAGCACCGCCACGAGGAATCGCCCATCACCCAGGAGGAAATCCGGGTGCTGGTGGCCGAGGGTACCGAGGCGGGTGTCTTCGACAAGTCCGAGCAGGACATGATCGAGAACGTGCTGCGCCTCGAGGACTGGCAGCTGGCCCAGATCATGACGCCGCGCGCCGACGTCGTGACAGTCGACCTCGATGATTCCGTGGCGGAACAGCGCGCTACCCTGGCGGGCGCCCGCCATAGTTTTCTGCCGGTGTGCCGCAGCGGCATCGCCGAGGTCGTGGGCGTGATCGCCCTGCACGACCTGCTGGCCTGCCAGTTGCGCGGCGAGCCTTTCGATATTGCTGCGGTAATGCGCGAGCCGGTGTTCGTGCCGCTCAGCATTTCGCCGCTGTCGTTGCTGGAGACGTTCAAGCGCCGGCGCGAGCACATGGCCCTGGTCGTCGATGAATACGGCAGTGTGCAAGGTGTGGTGACGTTGCAGGATGTGATGGAGCCGCTGGTGGGCGAACTCGAGGCATCTGACGAGAGCTTGTTCGAGGATCCGGACATCGTGCAGCGCGAGGACGGCTCTTGGTTGCTCGATGGCTCCCTGCCCATGGAACGCTTCCGCCTGCTGTTCCCCGAGGAGACCGACGAGCTGGAGGAGGGCGGCCGCGACTACCAGACCCTCGCCGGCTTCGTGCTCTTTCAGCGCGGCCACGTGCCGGAAACCGGCGAGCACTTTGAATGGAAAGGCCTGCGCATCGAGATCGTCGACATGGACCGCCGCCGCATCGACAAGCTGCTGGTCAAGCGACTCGAGTCCGACATCTATATCGACCAGTAATTGGTCTTTTCTCTCGATTTTCTTGGGCTTTTTCGGGATTTTGTGCCGAGCCAATTGTGCTGGCGGCCATTGCTCCGTAGCGTGCTGCGGTGCTTTTCGGGCTCCGGGAGGTGGGTGTCCCTGCCTCCCGCAGGAACACCCACCTCCCTCCACCCAAGCGCTTCCCGTTGTGCCCCGGCAAGGGCTTTG
>JAJFBF010000060.1 GCA_020697295.1 Moraxellaceae bacterium
CCTCCCCCCGACTTTTGGCTACTTTTGGCCGCGGTCGGGATGAAGTCAACAGCGCCGGCGGGACCTTCGACCAAAGTCGGGGCGCAGGCGGGGGGCAGGACGGGCAGAATGCCGTCCTGAAAGTCCTGTCCGCCTCCCGCCGGCGACTCCGGCCCGCCGGAGGCAGTTCGCAGGCCGCGCAAGCTTTCGGTGTTGAACTCCTTTCAAGGCCCTCTCGCAGGGCCTTCTTTTTGCATTTTTGCCGGCGCCGCCCGATGGAGGTAACCGTCGCTCCCCTGCACGAGGCGGCGGCCTGTCAGGACGCGGCGGCCTGGTCCATGGCCTGCGCCACGTCGTCGATGAGCTTGCTCAGCCTGATGGTCTGGAACACCGGCAGGCTGCGCCCCTTCACGTACTCGCGGATTTCTTCGAGTTTGGCGCGGGAGTCGGCGTTGCGGATGGTGGTCTCCATGCGCGCCATCCAGTCGGCCGGCGCCTCGCGCGTGGCCGGCGCGACATCGTGCGTGGTGGTGTCGGCGTCGTTGTCGCCTTCGGTGGGGATGCAGAACGCCTGCATGGCCGCGTACTTGTAGGCCGCGCTCATGGCCTTGTTGGTGGCCTTGTCGGCGCTGTCCATGGCCTCGCCCCAGGTGCGGATGGTATGGATGCTGTCATCCTCGGCGCAGACCAGATCGAACTCGGCCTCAACCGTCACATAGAAAAGCACGCCGCCCTTGTGCGTGGCGCGTTCCTCGGCGGTGCGGCTCAGGATACGCGGCAGCATCACCAGGCCATGCCGTGACAACGCTGACGACAAGGCGTTGTAGACGTCATCGATGCCGCGGAAGCTGTAGCCCTGCTGGGTATTGCGCCGGTGCTTGCCGATGCCCTCGCTGGCGAGGTCGCGCATGACGGCATTGATGGCTTGGTAGACTTTCATGGTGTGACCCTCCACTTCCTCTTCCGGAGCCGGCCTGCCGGCGGCAGACCGCCCCCACCTGAACTGCTCATCCTCTTGCTGGCGTCGCGCCAGGCGGCGCCCTGGTCTCCTGCCATCGCTCGCTATTCCTCTCACTGCCTGAATCCGAGAGGAAAAAAACTATAGGACATGTCAGCCATTTCTGCCGTTCAGGGACGAAACTTTCTGGAAGCGGGTGCGAGAGTTCCCGGCCTGTCAGGCGGAAAAATAACCGGGGATGATACGGGAGGGGAATTCACGGCGATCACCCCAACGGGTTCCCGCGCAGGGGAGCCCGGCCTCGACCTCAAGCTTTTTTCACGAACTCCGACTTGAGCTGCATGGCGCCGACGCCGTCGATGCGGCAGTCGATGTCGTGGTCACCTTCGATGAGGCGGATGCCACGGACCTTGGTGCCGACCTTGATGACCAGCGACGAGCCCTTGACCTTGAGGTCCTTGATCACCGTGACGTTGTCGCCATCGGCCAGCACATTGCCGACCGCATCCCGGATCACGCGCGCGGCCTCGCCCCCCTCCTCCGCAGGCGCGCCCGGCTTCCACTCATGGGCACATTCGGGGCAGACCAGCATGTCGCCGTCTTCATAGGTGTAGGTGGAGGCACACTGGGGACAGGGGGGCAGCTGGCTCATGCAATATCCTGGACGAGGGAGTTGACGACGCCCGGCCAATGGCCGGCAGGGCGGGCAACTCTAGCAGGCGCGGCGGCGCCTGAGCAGTGACGCCGATCAAGCCACCGCCGGAAACCCGCTTCAGCACCCCGCAGGGCCGCACCCTGGCCGCGCACAAGCCGGCCCTGATCAGCAGGCTCATGGCGTCGGCATCATGCTTACCTCATGCGCATCTCCGCCACCTCCTCAGAAGGGACGGTAGTCATTGTCCGCCTCCGGCAATACACCGGAGCGAATCATGGCGGGCGGGCGGGCTGCGGCGCGTGGCGGTGCCGGGGGGACGCCCGCCGGTGCCGACAGGCCCGCACCCGCTTCATCCGTGCGGAAGAAGGCCATCATGCCCAGGAGAGCCTCGGCCTGGGCGCTGATCTCCTCGGACGTCGAGGCCAGCTCCTCGGCCGCGGAGGCATTGCGCTGCGTGACCTGGTCGACCAGCGTCATGGCCCGGTTGACCTGGGCAATGCCGGCCGACTGCTCGCCCGACGCCGCGGCGACCTCCTGGACGAGCTCGGCCGTGCGGCGGATGGCCGGGGCAAGGGCCGCGATCTGCTGCCCCGAGGTATCGGCGGCGCGCATGCTGGCGGCCGCCAGTTCGCCAATCTCCTTGGCGGCTACCTGGCTGCGGCTGGCCAGCTGGCGCACCTCGGCGGCCACCACGGCAAAACCACGTCCATGCTCGCCGGCGCGTGCGGCCTCGATGGCGGCATTCAGCGCCAGCAGGTTGGTCTGGTAGGCGATCTCCGAGATGATGCCGATCTTCTGCGTGATGTTGGTCATGGCCCCCACGGTTTCCTGCACCACGCGTGCGCTGTCCTCGGCATCGCGCGCGCCGCGCGTGGCCATGCTTTCCATGTCGCGACTGTTCTCGGCATTGCGCAGGATGGAGGCGCTCATCTGCTCCAGGCTGGCCGAGGTTTCCTCGACCGAGGCCGCCTGTTCGCTGGTCCCCAGGGAAAGCGACTGCGCGGCGGCGGACACCTGCTGCGTGGCGCCGGAGAGCCCGTTCGCGCTGCTCCGCACCTCGTTGATGATCCGGTTGAGCCGCTCCTGCATGGCGGCAAAGGCATGGCCGAGCTCATCCTTTTCCGAGCGTGGCGTCACGCGCTGGCTGAAATCCCCCCTGGCCATGAGCACCGCGATGTCACCCATGCTCTTCAGGGCGTCAGTGCTGCGGTTGAGGTCGTTGGCCATTTCTCCCAGCTCATCCCGGCTGTTCACCACCACGCGCTCGGTGGTATCCCCCACCGCCAGGCGGCGCAGAGCCTGCGATACGCGCAGGACGGGACGGGCAACGCCATTGGCCAGCCACAGCGACAGCGCAATGCCGGCCAGCAGCAGGACCACCACGAGGATGATCGTGACCTGTCGCGCAAACACATAGGCATCGCCCGCCGCCTTCAGCTCGGCCTCGCGAATCCGGTCAAGCTCTTCCGCGACGGACTTGATAAGGCCCTCCTGCCGCTCCCGGAGCGGAAGGTATTCGGAAAAGTACAAAGCAGTGGCCTTGCGGGCCTGGCCTTGCTCGACCAGGGTCAGGACTTCATTCTCGAGGCGGTCGACGCCGTTGCGGTCAAGCTCGCGCACCTGGTCGACCAGAGGCTTGATGCTCGCCGGCAAACCGGTCTTTTCCATCCGGTCGAGCGTGTCGACAAAGCCCGCGTCAGCCGCCAGCTTCGCCTGCTTTTCCTGGGCAAGGCCCGAATCGATCATGTAGCCCCGCATGTGATTGCTCATGGCGGTCATGTGCAACAGCAGCTCGCGTCCCTGGACCTGGAGCACGTCCGTGGTTTCAGCGATATGGCGGACCCGGTCAGTGGTGCCGGAGAGGATGCTCATGCAGAAAATCGAAACGGCGGCTCCGGCCGACAGCAGGCCGACAAAGGACAGAATGAGTTTTTTCCTGATATTCATGATGCCCGCTTCCCTTGGTCCAAGACTGGATTCGCCAGCCGGCAGGGACGCGAAGGCGCGCTTCACGCCAGACAGCCTGGCACGACTGCATCATCACTACATTCGAATCCCCAGAGTACCGAGAGTAGGCGGGGCTCTGCCCGCCCCTTCGCCCCAGTCGATATCCGGACGAAAAAGACGATGACTGCGCTGTGCCCGCTCCCGAAACCACCCTGAACAGGGGAAGGCACGAGGCTCCTGGTGCAAAACTATTCCGAAAGACATATGCCGCACAACATGGCAGGGTCGGCCTGCCCGAGCAGGGACTGATGAGCTTCAGCGTTCCACGGCGGCTGCACTGCAGCGTCTCGCCTCAGGAAGCCAGACGTACGCAGTTGCGGCCGGCGGCCTTGGCCTCGTACAGCGCCTTGTCGGTATTCAGCAGCAGCAATTGCACATCATCCGCACTGGCCGGCACCAGCGCCGCCACGCCTACGCTGACCGTGACCGGCACCGGCTTGCCGTCGACATGAAAGTCGAGCGCCTGCACGGCCGCGCGGATGCGCTCGGCCACCACGCTCGCTCCCTCGGCATCGGTTTCAGGCAGGACCAGGCAAAACTCCTCGCCCCCAAAGCGGGCCACTCGATCCACCTCGGTCCGCACCGCCTGCCTCAGCGAATCCGCGACGGCACGCAGGCAGTCATCCCCCACCATATGCCCGTAGCTGTCGTTGAAGCGCTTGAAGTGATCAATGTCGAGCAGGAGCAGCGCGATGGAGCGGCTGTAGCGGTGGCAGCGCTGGAATTCCTCGTGCAGGAGCGTGTCGAGGTAACGCCGGTTGCGCAGCCCGGTGAGCTGGTCGGTGGCGCTGAGCTCGGCAAGACGCCGGTTGGCCTCCTCGAGCGCCTCGGTACGCTCCTGCACGCGCTGCTCCAGCCGTTCATTGGCCTGGCGCTGCGCGTCAAGCGCCTCGGCCTGGGCATGGCGGGTCTTCCGCTCCGCCTCGAGCGTGGACTGCTGGGCATTGAAGCGCAGGCGCTTTTCCTCGTTGATGCGCTCGGCCAGGGCGAAGGACAGCAGCACGACCTCGAGCGCGGAGCCGAACAGGACCGAGTTCTCGGTAAAGAGGTTCTGCGGCAGCAGCTGGAACTTGTTGAGCGCCAGCACAAACCCGCCCAGCAGCATGAAGCTCCAGGCAATCGTGTAGAAGCGCGCCGTGGCATCGCCCTGGCGCCAGCGCACCGCGCTGGCCAGCAGGCCGCCCAGGCAGGCGAGGGCGCCGACCACCACGGCCAGGCGGATCAGCACATCATAAGTCAGCAGGAAGGTAGCCGACATGATCAGGACCGAGGCGGCAATCAGCAGGCGCATCACCGGCATCAGCCAGGGCAAGTAGCGGGGCAATTGCAGGAAGCGCATGGTGAACAGCATGCCAAACAGCACCGTCCCGGATAACGTGAGGATGATGGCCTCGTCGTTCCAGGTCGTGGCCCGCGGCCACAGGAACTGGAAGGCCACGCCATTGAGGCTGGCCATGAACAGCATGATGCTGAGCACGTACATCACGTAATAGAAGTAATTGCGCTCGCGAACGATCAGGAAGACGAAGAAATTGTAGAGCACCATCACCAGCATGGCGCCGAAGTAAAGGCCCAGGCCCATCAGGCGAAGCTGGTCATGCGCCACATAGGCGCGGTTTTCCCACACCGTGATCGGCACCTGCACCGAGCTGGCCGTGCGCACGCGCAACACCACGGTATAGGTTTCCTGTACCTGCATTTGCAGGGGCACAAGGAAATACCGGTGCGCGATGGGTCGACTGGCAAAGGGCTGCTTGTCGCCCATCAGGTAGTGCGCCTGCACCTTGCCGCGGTTCAGCACCCAGACTTCGACATGATCAAGCACGGGATAGGCGATCTCGAGCAGGTCGCGATCGTGGCTGACATTAAGCCGGCGCACGTCAAAGCGCAGCCACCAGGCGGCATCGTTATAGCCGCGACTGAAGACATCATTGACGTTGTCGCGCCAGGCGGACGCCGGCAGCGCCAGCACCTGCTCCACGCCGAGCGCGGACTGGTCGTCGCGGACAAAGCGCAGCTCACGCTCGACCGGATGCCGGACCGAATCGGCATCCAGCTCGATAGCGCCCAGCGCCAGGCCCGGCACCAGCGCCAGCAACAGGCCCACCAGTCGCATCCATCCTGCCATCTACACTCCCTCATGCATGAGGATATGACGGTCCTCCGCATGATGACTGCATGTACAGCCACCCCAAACGAAGCGCCTTCCTGAGCCAGATGGTGGTGATATTGACTGCTGGCCGCAAATAAGAGCCGACCAAGCGCACTGCGCAGGCGATGCACAGGGGAAAATCCGTCTTCGGTAACCTCAAGCAGGGGGGGCGACTCAGGCCCCGTGGCAAGGGCCCACTTCTGAAGAACCGCGCCGGGGCCCGGTTGCCAGCCGAGACACGGGGACCTAGTGACGGCCGACCAGATTCGGCCCCTCTCCAAGGTGCATCCGCAACTCCCGGTCGAGTTGCGGACCCAGTCGCCGGGCGCCTGGCACAGAGACATGGTCATCATCGTAGTAATAAGCCTGCTGGCTGTTACCGATAAGGCAGCGCTCAACATCGCAAAGTGTGGCGGCGGGGTCGATCAGCGCCAGGTGATGCGGAAATTCATTTTGCACGGCGCGGAATACCGCATGAGTGTAGCGTTGCAGACGCTCATGCTTCTGAAGGAGAACCGAATTGCCACGCAGCACGGCGCCATCCGGAATTCCCTGTTCAGTCTGCGCAAGAGAATAGACCTTTCCTGGCGGATAAAGCTGCTGTGGCACCTGCAAGATCACATGAACCTTTACGCCAAGCGCCGCATAGGTTGCCACTGTCTCACGCACGCCCTTTTCAAATGCGGCGCGTGAAGCGTCGCGATTCCTGACCTGTCCCGGCCGCGAGCCGAGGTAACAAAAATCCTGACCGAGATATCCCCCATCGGTGTAGTAGCTCCAGCGCGAGGACAACACGATATTCCGGATGCCGCTGGCACGCACATGTTCCAGCACCCGCAGGTTCAATGCGTGGCAGTCCTTCTCCGCCTGGTCCGGACGAATGGGATAGATGCCGAGCAAAGGCGGGCATCCCAGATAGCCTGCATATTGGCCGCTGTAATCATTCCGCCTCGACCAGTGCTCCATCACTGACAAGATGCTGTTCATATGGGAATCCCCCAGCAGCAGGAAGTCCGGAGTCTGTGCCGGCCGGGGATTGATGCTGCACAGCCACGCCAACTTCTCGTGCGCGCCTGGCTTGTTGAAGCACTGACCCTCGATACGCTGCATGGTGGCCAGTAGCGAGGCAGGCAAACGTTGCGCAACTTCGCCGCCATTGTGGACGCGCAGCGCCACGCCAGCCAGGGCGATCAGACACAGACTGAGCGCGGCCAGACGAAATGTTCCTTTTCCGGCCTGGCTTCCGCTCCGGAACGGCGTCTCGACAAAACGCCAGCTCATCCAGGCGAGGGGGATTACCAGCAGCGAGAGACCGGCCATCATCAATGGTCCCGGCGGCTCCAGAAGCGCCAGCCTTGCAAACACGAACAGTGGCTGATGAATAAGGTAGGCGCTGTATGACACCAGGCCGAGCGCCACCAATGGCCGCGCCGAAAGAAGGCGACCTGCCAGGTTGCCAGGAGAGGCAAATCGGATTACGAGCGCCACCCCCACTATCGGGACCAGCGTAAGAAGACTTGGATGAGGTAGTCCGGAATCAAAATACAGGATTGAACCTGCCAGCAGCAGCAAACCCAGCAGGGCATAGCTGCCCTCCCTCCCCCTGTCTTCCGGCTCCGCGCCTGCTATCCGACGGACCTGCTGCAACGCTAACAGCGATCCGACCAGAAGCTCCCAGGCACGCGTGGGCAGGAGAAAGTAATTGGCGACCTCGCTATGGCGCCAGCCCCACTCTGCAAGCAGGAGTGAGCCGAGCAAGAGAGCGAGCAACACCCGCCAGGTCCGGACCGGGCCATAGCGCCAGATAGCCATCAGCAGTAGCGGAAAGATCAGATAGAACTGCTCCTCCACCCCCAGGCTCCAGGTGTGAAGCAGCGGCAACTCGTCCGCACCAGGAGTGAAATATCCTGTCGTCAGCCAGAAATATATATTCGAGCCGAACAGGGCAAGCGCCGCCAGGCTGCCGCCAAAATGCTCAAGCTCACCCGGCGTCATCCAGTACCACGCCGGAGGTATGCAGAGCAGAGAGACCAGAGCCAGCGCAGGGAGGATGCGCCGGGCGCGGCGCTCATAGAATGTGACCAGTGAAAACCGGCCCGTCTCAATGTCGTTGACCAGAATGAGCGTGATGAGATACCCCGAGATGACAAAGAAAATGTCAACGCCGATGAAACCGCCGGCGAAAATCTCGCTACCCGCATGAAAAAGTATGACTGGAATCACGGCAAGTGCGCGCAGTCCATCGACTTCAGGGCGGTACTTTGTCACTTCCTTATGATGAGCAGATTGCATCTTTTGCCGGAATTCAGGTGTTGTAGACGAAGAGGCAGGGCTGGCAACGCCACGCCCATAGAGGAATCCGATTATATCAACATGTATATATAGGTAAATGCTATTATCGCAGTCCAGGCGCCGCGTCCTGAGGCCGAGCAGGCAACGCCCCCTCCGCCTGTCACGGGAGACTGCTAGTAGTCGGGGCAACAGCCTGAGACTCGACGATTCTTGTTAGCCTGCGGGGAAGGGACATCTTGCGTACGGACGACGCTCTGAATCTTCGTCCGAACCGATCCGCTGGAGCCCCCTGATGTCCGTTGTCCGTGAACTTTTCAATCACGACACCCCCGCGGGACGCAGTATCATCGCCGTCGTCACCTCCCTGCCCTTTTTCCTCTGGCAAGGCTCCAGCTATGTGTCCGCGCTGGGTGAACCCGCCCTCAACCAGGCCGTGCTGCAGGGCATCATCGCCCTGATCGCGCTGGGCACCCTGATCCAGCTCGGCACCGGCCTCTGGCTATGGCCGCGACGGCATGCCCCGGAGCCGGTGTTCGGCGCCTCCCTTCTCCTGGCCCTCACCATCACTGTCGTGTTCTCGGCCGTGCAGATCGCCTTCGGCGCCTTCACCTCCGGCGCCAACCTGATCCCGGTGGGCCTGCTCGCCATCGGCCTGCACCTCTTTGAACGGCGCGTGGTCGTCATCACCTTCGTCACCTGCCTCGTCATCCTGCTGGGCGCCGACATCCTCGTCGCCGCCGGCCGCTATCCCTATGCGCCCGCCCTGACCGCACAGGCCTTCGACGGCAGCACGCCCACGGAATGGTGGGACTACTGGCGCACTTGGCTCTTCTATATCGGCAGCATCATCCTCGCCTCGATTCCACTCTGGCTCTACAACCAGCTCGACAGCCAGCGCCAGCAGCTGGAAGTGATGTCGCGCACCGACGGCCTCACCGCCCTCTCCAATCGTCGTTACTTCATGGAGCGCCTGGAAACCGAGATCCTGCGTGCGCGGCGCTACCGGCGTCCCTTCTGCGTGGTGCTGGCCGATGCCGACCACTTCAAGAAGGTCAACGACATCCGCGGCCACCATGTGGGCGATGAAGTACTGCGCCAGATCGGGCGCGTGCTGGGCAGCGGCGTGCGCATTCCCAACGATGTGGCGGCGCGCCTGGGCGGCGAGGAGTTCGCCCTGCTGCTGCCCGAAACCACGGCGGAGCAGGCGCAGGGCGTATGCGACCGCATCGCGCGCAAGTTGCGCGAGCACGAGTTTGGCAGCTATGGCGATCGTTTCCACGTCACCATCAGCATGGGCGTGGTGCAGGGGCTGGAAGAAGAGGCCAATGCGCTGCTCAAGGCCGCTGACCGTAATCTTTACGAAGCCAAGGCCGGAGGGCGTGACCGTGTCATATCGTCAATTGGCGGTTGAAGCGCCCGGCATGAAGGTCCGGCTCTGGCAGCACCTGCAATGGCTGGAGCCGCTGCTGTGCGCGCACAAGAGCGTGCCCGGCTGCGTGGTGCTGGCCCTGTGCATGCTGCCTTTCCTGCTGTTGTTCTGGGGCATGCACGCCTGGGCGCTGATGGATCCGGACGCCGGTCGCTTCTATCGCAGCGAGTGGCTGTGGCCGGTGCAGATGGGCCTCAGCGCCAGCATCGTGCTGCTGGCGGCGATCGCCCTCTTCTTCTGGCCGCGCTACCGCTCCGAGCAGGCGCGCCCGCTGCTGGTCCTGGTCACCACCACCACGCTATTCCTTACTTTTTCCGGCCTCACCATGGCCTATGGCCACAAGGATGCGCCGCTGGCCATCGTGCAGCTTGGCCTGCTGCTGCTGGCGCGCGGCCTGTTCACGACGCGCCAGCTGCTGCCCGCGCTGCTGCTGACGGTGATGGTCGTGCTGGCGGGAGAAATCATGATCGCCACCGGCCGGCTCGACTATGCGCCGCTGCTGAGCCAGCCCATCCATACTGGCGCGCCCCTGGCCGGGTGGTGGGACATCTGGGTCCGGGTGATCTACAACATTGCCGTCCTGCTGTTTTCCGGCATGCTCTTCTTCCTGTTCTGGATCATGGACCGGCGCCAGGGGCAGCTCGAGACGCTGGCCCGCATGGACACGCTCACCGGCCTGTTCAACCGCAGCACCTTCATGAGCCATCTCGAGGAAGAGTGCCGCAAACAGATCCGCACGCAGCGGCCGGCCAGCGTGCTCATGTGCGACATCGATCACTTCAAGAAGATCAACGACGGCCACGGCCACGCCGCCGGCGATGCCGTGCTCGTGCACGTCGGCGAGCTGCTGCGCACGGCCACGCGCTGGCCGGTGGACGTGCCCGGTCGCTTGGGCGGCGAGGAATTCGCGGTACTGCTGCCGGAAACAGATGTGGCCTCGGCGCAGGTGGTGGCCGAGCGCATTGCCCGGCAGCTGCGCGAGCATGTCTTCGATATTGACGGCAAGCAGTTTGCCGTAACGATCAGCATCGGCATCGCCGAAACCCGCGACGGCAATGGCGAGCGCGCGCTGCGCCTGGCCGACGAGCGCCTCTACCAGGCCAAGCACGGCGGCCGTGACCGCGTGGTGGGCGACTGAGGCAAAAGGATGGCGCCTGAACGCCTCGCGGGCGTGAGCGGGCGCCGGCGTCCCCGCAGCCGCCCCCCCTTGGCAAGCGGGGACACACGCTCACGCCCTCGCCGGGGCATGATGACACTGGCCAGCCTGACCAGCCCTGCGGCGCATTGACCAATCCTCCCGCTTCCGCCTGTGGCAGACTCGGCTTCGCCCGACCATGCCCAAGGAAGCCGCCATGCCCGCCCATACCGTCCTCGTCACCGGCGCCTCCGGCTATATTGCCGGCTGGATCGTCAAATACCTGCTCGAAGAAGGCCACACCGTGCATGCCACCGTACGCGACCCCAACCGGATCGCCAGCGTCGGCCACCTGCTGGAAATGGCCGAGGATGCGCCCGGCACGCTCCGGCTGTTCCGCGCCAACCTGCTGGAGCCCGGCACTTTCGACGAGGCCATGGCCGGCTGCGACATCGTCATGCACACCGCCTCGCCCTTTGTGCTGGACGGCTTCACCGACGCCAATGAGGCGCTGGTGCGCCCCGCCGTGGAAGGCACCCGCAACGTGCTGGAAGCCGCCACGCGCTGCCCTGCCGTCACGCGCGTGGTGCTGACCAGCAGCGTCGCCGCCGTGTTCGGCGACAACATCGAATTCGCCCGCAGCGGCAAGGCCGCGCTCTCCGACGCGGACTGGAACACCAGCAGCAGCGTCGACCACAACCCCTACCAGTATTCCAAGGTCGCCGCCGAGCGCGAGGCCTGGAAGATCGCCGCCACGCAATCGCAGTGGGACCTGGTCACCATCAATCCCGGCATGGTCTACGGCCCCTCGCTTACTCCCGGCAGCCAGTCGGCCAGCATCGACACCCTGGTGCAGATGGGCGACGGTCGCCTGCGCACCGGCGTGCCCGATCTCAGCTATGGCGTGGTCGACGTGCGCGAAGTGGCGCGCGCGCACCTGCTCGCCGCCTTCACGCCGGAAGCCAAAGGCCGCTACCTCACGGTCGCCACCGACCTCACCATGCTCGGCATCGCGAAGATCCTGCGCGCGAAGAAATGGGGACGCCGCTATCCCTTCCCGATGATGCAGGCGCCGAAATTCATCGTCTGGCTGTTCGGCCCGCTGATGGGCCCGGTAACGCGCGACTTCATCAGCCGCAACGTGGGCCATGGCGTGAAGTTCGACAACCGCCGCTCGCGCGAACTCGGCCTGCAGTACCGACCGGTGGAAGAGACCTTCATCGAGCATTTCCAGCAGGTCATCGACGACGGCCTGCTGAAGCGCTGAGGACGGGCGCTCCGCCCGGCGGCCATGCCGCGCAACCGGCTGCGATGAAGGCAGGCTTCTGCTGCGGAACCGGGCACGCTGGGAAGGGGCATTGCAAAAGGGCGTTGCCTGAGCCGCTGCGCAAAACCGGAGGGAAGCCCGGGGCCATGCAGCCCCCCGGGAAAGGGTGACGCCCCCGACGTGAGTCGGCAGGAAGCTCCTACTGCTCCGCGGCCGGCGGCTTGATGCGGAAGGCGCGCGGCGTCATCCCGGTCCAGCGCTTGAAGGCGTGGATGAAGCCCGCCGCCTCGGAATAGCCCAGGCGCTCGGCAATCGCCTCCACCGATTGCTCCGGCAGGGCCAGCAGGCGCTCGGCAAAGGTGCGACGCACCTCGTCGCAAAGCGCAAAGTAGGTGGTGCCCTCTTCCTGCAGCCGCCGGCGCAGGGTGCGCGCCGACAGGCACAGCTCGGCAGCCATGCGCTCCATCTCGGGGGGGTTGCCGCCCATCCGGCCCAGGCGCTCGCAGATGCGGTCGGCCAGGCCGCTGCGCGCACGCCGCTCGGCCAGCAGCTGGCGGCACTGCTCCTCGGCCTGGTGCAGGGCCACGGCGCTGCCCGCCTGCACCGGCTGCTTCATGGTGGCGGCATCGAGGCCGATCACGGTGCGCGGCGCGCCGAACACCGGTTCCACGCCCAGCAGCTCTGTATAGAGACGCGTGTCGGCCGGACGCGGGAAACTGAATTCGAGGTATTTGCCGAGCTCCTGGCGCCCGAACAGCGCCGTGGCCTGCGTCTTCAACACCCCCATCGCGCGCTCCAGCGCAAAACGGTGCAGGTCGGGGGGGACGCCGTCGTCGGCCAGCACGATGCGGCACTCGTCGCCCTCTTCCTCAAGGCGGAAGGAGGTCAGCGCGAAGGTGAGGTCCATATAGCGCAGCGCGACCTCGAAGCCCTGGTACATGGAGGCGCAGCTGGCCACGGCAAAGCCGACCGAGCCCAGTGACGTGAAGTGAAAGCGCTGCCCGACCAGGAGCCCGAGCCCCGGGGTGTCCCCGAGCAGGCGCAGCAGGTTGCGGATAAGAATAAATTCCTGGTCGATGGTGACCATCATGACCGGGTCGTCGAGGTCGCCGGGCCGCAGCCCGGTTCCCGCCAGGCAGTCGCGCAGCTCCAGGCCCCGCGAGGTGCCAAAGGCGGTCATGACCTGAAAGCTGGTGATGCTGCGCCGGGACGCTGCTGTCTTCATGGCCTCTATTATCAACTTTTTGTCCCGGGCTTCCATACCTCCCTGGACTGGCACTGACTAGGATGCCTGCATCCAAACAAAAACACACCTGAGGGCGGAACCATGAACTACCTGGTGACTGGCGCTACCGGCTTTATCGGCAAATTCCTGCTCGAGCGCCTGCTCGCGCGGCCTGATGCCCAAGTCTATGCCCTGGTGCGCGACGGATCGCGCGAGAAATTCCAGACCCAGTGCGAGCGCTACGGCGACGCCGGGCAACGCATCCACGTCCTGGCCGGCGACATCACCACGCCCGGCCTCATGGCCGCCGCCGACCGCGAGACCATCGCCGGCCGCATCGACCATGTCTTCCACCTGGCTGCCGTCTATGACATGTACATGGACGATGCCGCCGCCGACCGCGTCAACAACGAGGGCACGCAAAACGTCGTCACCTTCGTGAACAGCCTCGGCGGCCAGCCGACCCTGCACCATGTGTCCAGCATCGCCATCGCCGGCCCCGATTTCGTCGGCACCTTCCGCGAGGACATGTTCGACGAGGGCCAGTCGCTGGACCACCCCTATTACCGCAGCAAGTTCCAGTCGGAAAAGATCGTGCGCGAGGAAAGCCGCGTGCCCTACCGCGTGTATCGCCCGGGCATCGTGGTGGGTGATTCGCAGACCGGCGAGATGGACAAGATCGACGGCCCCTATTACTTCTTCAAGGCCATCCAGGCGCTGTCCCAGGCCATGCCCAAGTGGCTGCCCCTGCTGGGCGTGGCCGGCGGCCGCATCCCGGTGGTGCCGGTGGACTACATCGCCGACGCCATGGACGCCATCGCGCACAAGGCCGGCCAGGATGGAAAAGCCTTCTTCCTGGTGCCGACGCAGGCGCCGACGCTGGGCGAGGTGCTGCAGGCGCTGATGCAGGCCGCGCACGGCCCCGAATTCATCCGCCAGTTCGAGCTGCCCTACACCTCGGAGCTGCTGCGCAGCGTGAAGAAGAAGCTGGGCAAGGCGATTTCGCAGGACATGCAGCGCCGCATCTCGCAGGCCATCGGCATTCCCGTGTCCGCCCTCGGCCAGGCGCTGAACCAGACCGTCTACGACGACCGCCAGACGCGCACCGCCCTGCTCGGCAGCGGCATCCATTGCCCCAATCTCAAGGACTATGCCGACAAGCTCTGGAGCTACTGGGAAAACTACCTCGACCTCGAGACGGACATTCCGCCCGCCCGCCGCCGCGCCCTCGCCGGCAAGGTGGTGATGGTGACCGGCGCCACCTCCGGCATCGGCTTTTTGACCGCGCGCAAGCTGGCCGCCGCCGGCGCCCGCGTGATCCTGATCGCCCGTACCCGCGAAAAGCTCGAGGAAACCCAGGACATCATCCAGAAGGCTGGTGGCGAAGCCTTTATCTATCCCTGCGACCTCAGCGACCTCGACGCCATCGACGCCATGGCCGATGCCGTGCTGCGCGACTTCGGCTATGTGGATGTGCTGGTCAACAATGCCGGCCGCTCCATCCGCCGCGGCGTGCTCGAAAGCCTGGACCGCTTCCACGATTTCGAGCGCACCATGCGCCTCAACTACTTTGGCGCCGTGCGCCTCATCAACAAGCTGCTGCCCTCGATGGCGGCGCGCAACGGCGGCCAGATCGTCAACATCAGCTCCATCGGCGTGCTCTCGAACATGCCGCGATTCTCTGCCTACGTGGCCAGCAAGGCCGCGCTCGACGCCTTCAGCCGCTGCCTCTCGGCGGAGGTGAAGGCGCAGAACATCGACATCACCGCGATCTACATGCCGCTGGTGCGCACGCCCATGATCGCGCCCACCAAGCTCTACAACTACATCCCGACCTGGAGCGCCGACCGCGCCGCCGAAACCGTGGTGGGGGCCATCGTCAATCGTCCCAAGAGCATCGCCACGCCCTTCGGCAAGATCGCCTCCATCAGCTACTCGCTGTGGCCGCGGGTGAATGACTACGTGCTCTCCAAGGGCTACCAGCTCTTCCCTTCCAGCGCCGCCGCCAAGGGGCAGAAAGTGGAGCAGCAGAAGCCGACGATGGAAGGCGTGGTGTTCGCCAACGTGTTCAAGGGCGGTCACTGGTAAGACCGCGGGCGCGGGACGGGCGTTGCCAACAAGGGGAGCGCCCGTCCCTTTCCCCTCAGGCCACGCCGTTTCCCGGCAGCGCCCAGCACCAGCGGCCCTGGCCGCGACCTCCCTGGCCGCCTCCGGCGGGGGCGTCGCGGCCAGGGCCGTTGTGCTTGCGGGTGACGCTCAATATTGCGGTGCAGGCGCCGTAGCCGGAGTGGGCGACGTGGGCATCGTAGGCTCGGCCGGCAGCGGCTGCTGACGCACGGCCCGGGCCTGCTCCTCCGCTTCACGCATCTCGCTGCGGCCTTCGCGGATCAGGCGCTGCCCCTCGGTGCTGTCCTGCTTGCTCTCCTCGATCATGCGGGTGCCGCGCTGCACCTTGTCGTTGCCGCGCTGCCACTTGTCCCCGACCTCCTTGGTCATGTTCCCGCGGTCCTGCATCGCCTCGCCGAAGGTGGGCGGTCCTTCCTGCCGCTGCGCGCAGGCGCCCAGCCCCAGGGCCAGGCATAACAGCAGTCCTGTGCTCGCCTTCATGACGTCTTCCTCCCTTGCCAGTAACGGACTCCATTCCCTGCCCGACGGCAGGGGTCCGGATCACCCTCCCAGTGTAGACAGCGCATACACCGTCATACGAAAGCACTGCAAATGCGAGCAACAGCCGTGAAAGAACACAACAGGAATGCCGCAGGACGCTGTTACGCAATCGCGCCGTCTCATACCAATAACTAGCTCAACCTCCGCATTACTTACAAAAAAGCGCGTACTTCGCCCTGATTTTTCCTGAGCGGGCGCGCAACTTTAGCGCTGTCGGCGTAGCCCGGTGTGACCAGGCTGCGTACGCCCTCACCGAAAAGGAGATTCGCGATGAGCAAGCAATGGAGCGCAGGGGTCGCGGCGCTAGCCCTGACCCTGTCCACCCTCACGGCCTGCAACGGCAGCAGCTCGGGCTCAGGCAGCCCTGTCAGCGTCATCAACTCGTCCCGGAACTACACCGCCATTCCGCTCGTGACCAGCCGCGACGGGCTGGCCGCGCCCCGCCATGACGCCAACCTGGCCGATCCCCGCGGCCTCGTCTTCGCCAATGGCGCCGCCTGGACCGCCAACGCCGGCAGCAATACCGCCACGGTCTACGATGCCGGCGGCATCGCGCAGCCGACCGTGGTGAACATTCCCGCCGGCAGCAATGGCGACGCCAGGCCCACCGGCATCGCCTACAACCGCAGCGACCTCGATTTCCGGGTCAGCGCCACCAACACCACCCCCAGCACCAGCGCGAAGGTGATCTTCGCCACCCGCGCCGGCACCATCGCCGCCTGGTCCCCCAACTCCCGCTTTGGCAGCGACGCCGTCACGGTCTACGACGATGCCACCGGCCGCGCGCATTACACGGGCCTCGCCCTGCTCAACGTCAGCGGCAGCGCCTTCCTGTTCGCCGCCGACTTCCGCAACGGCAAGGTCGACACCTTCGACACCAGCTTCAACCGCATCACCCCGTCGGGCGGCTTCATCGACACCAGCCTGCCGGCGGGCTATGCGCCCTTCGGCATCCACGCGATCGGCAACCGCATCATCATCACCTATGCCAAGCAGGGCGCCACCGCCAATGGCGTCCCCGACAACGGCGCCGGCCTGGGTTATGTGAACGAGTTCGACGGCAGTGGCCGCCTGCTGCGACGCGTGATTTCCGGCGAGCAGCTCAACGCTCCCTGGGGCGTGACGATTGCACCGGCAAGCTTTGGCAAGTACTCGCGGCACCTGCTGATCGGCAACCATGGGGATGGCCAGATCAACGCCTACAACATGGACAATGGCCGTTACGTGGGCACGCTGCAGAATCCCCAGGGTGAGTCGCTGGCCATTCCCGGCCTGTGGTCCATCTCCATCCCCATCGATGCTGCCCGTGTCACTGACGACACGGATAACGGCGGCACGGGTACTGATGGCACCGGTGGCACTGGTACGGGTCGTACCGGCACCGGCGGGACTGGGACTGGCGGCACAGGTACCGGTGGCACCGGCACTGACGGCGATACCGACGGTGGCGGCACCCCCGGCCCCATCAATACCGGCTTCGCTCCGAACAGCGTTTATTACACCGCAGGCGGCGACAATGCCCGGGACGGCACCTTTGGACGTATCGAAGTGGCGCAGCGGGCAGTTGTGGACGACACCGGCACTGGTGGCAATACCGGCACTGACGGTACTGACGGTACTGGTGACAACACCGGAAATGACGGCACTGGCGGCACTGGCACTGGTGGCACCGGTACGGGTGGAGCCGGCAGTGGCGGCAACACTGACACGGGTAACAACACCGGCAACATCCCGCGTAATCGCAACACGGGCACCGGCACTGGTGGCAACACAGGAAACTTCAACAATACCGGTAACACTGGCAATTTCACCAACACCGGCAATACAGGAAACTTTGGCAACACCGGTGCCGGCGGCACGGGTGGCACCACCGGAGGGGGCACGGGCGGCGCCATTCCCGCCAGCACCCTCTAGGCACTCCCCCAGGGCCTGAGCCCGACCCCGGTCGCCCCTGGCGACCGGGGTTTTGTGCCTGTCCGGGGATGCCTGCCGCAACGGGTGTCGCCGCCTGCGCTCCCCGCATAGAATGGGGCAGCCGCATCCCGCGACAAACAGGCCATCCAGGGGAGCAAGAAGCATGGGCAGGACTCGCAAGGTATTCACCGTGTTCGCCGGCATTGGCCTGCTGCTGCTCGCGGGGCTGCTGGCTTATGTGCTGCCGCAGCATCGCATGGTCTACGTCGACGGCACCGAAGTGCGGCGCGGAGACGGCACCCGTGTCACGACTGCCGGCGCCCCCCCGACCCTGGTCCCGGGCAATGACGTGTACTACCTGCACACCTCCAATCCCGAGCGCACCGACATCTACGTCTTCCGTAACGAGGACACCGGCTTCGGCCTGCCGCCCTACTTCAAGATGGACGCCGCCGAACTGCAGGGGCGCGCGCAACTGCTGGCACGCAAGGAAAACCAGCTCGCACTCGTCACCTACTATGGCTGGCGCATCCCCGTGCTCAAGCTGTTTCCGAATGCCGTCGACATTGAAGCCTGGGATCGCACCGAGGAACCCTGGCCCGTGTTCAACATCACCTTCCTCGCACTGCTGACCATCCTCATTGGCGGGCTCTACCTGAAGCTGCGCCGCTGGCGTCGGGCGCGGGCAGTGCGGCGCACGCAAGCCGGGGACTGATCCGCTCCCCTGACGAAGCTGCAGGCGCTGCCTCCCTTTTGTTGGCGTTGATGTTGATTTTGATGTTGTCCGCCTTGGCGCCTGGCTCGCACCACTGCAAACACCGCCTCCGTGCCGGCCAAATCCTGCCGCGTTCGCGCGCGTCGTCCCTGTTCCGCCTGACTGACCTCCGCCTGCGTGACACCGCGGGATTCCGGGTGCAGCGCCACGTTTCCCGCCGGCGTTGCCTATGCTTGTGGGCAGCCGCAAGGCGCCGGGTTCCCGGCCTCTTGCGCTGCCGAGACCTTCCCCACGCAAGCAGGAGCACCACCATGGCCAGCCATCGACAGCCG
>JAJFBF010000116.1 GCA_020697295.1 Moraxellaceae bacterium
GGCGATAAAGGCGACGCTGTCTGTCCAGCCGATGCATTCGACCACCGCGCGCAGGCCGCTGCCCGCCGGAATGGGACGCAGGTAATCGACGCGCAGGTCAATGGTGGCGATAGGCCGGAGCGAGCGCAGCGCGGAGAAGATGGCCAGTCCGCACGTCGTGTCGAGCAGGGTCACCAGCGGGCCCCGGTGCAACGCTCCACAGCCGTCGGCCAGCGTCTCGGAAAACGGCATCGTCATCTCGGCCCTGGCGTCGGCCACCGCCACCACGTCGATGCCGAAGGCGCTGAACAGCGGATGCTGGCTGCCGAAAAATGCCCTGGCCATGGCCGCGTGATCCAGTTCCAGCTTCAAATCAGACATGCCTACTCCTCTCTGCACTTCAACGGTGTTCAGTCAATACATCAGCGCCGCGTCGATATAGCGATGCTCCGCCGCCCGCACGGCTCGCAGGGCATCCGCGAGCTGTTCCGCCGGAAAGCATTCGCTCTCGGAGCCGGCCTTCAGCGCCAGCGCCAACGCCGTCCAGCAGACGGCACTGTCCGCCATCAGCTGTGGCAGCCGCAGCTCACCAATGCGCGGATCCGCCTGGGCGGCCTCTTCCAGAAATTCCGCGTACATCTTGCGGAAGCCGCCACCGCCCGTGCCCCGCCGCTCGATGATTTGGTAGGCAAACCGCGTCGTCCAGCGCCAGTCGCCCTCGCGCTCCCAACGGCCGAGATCGGCCAGCCAGGTATCGAGCGCGGCCACCCCCGTATGGGGGCCGCCCTCCCGCAGCAGGCGGGCGTTTTGGCGTATGGCCGCGGCCACCCGCTCGACCGAAAGCCGGGCATGAATGGCGGGAGGGGCGAACAGGTTGCCGGCATGGAAAAACGGGGGCAGTTCCGCGAAGCGGGCGCGGGCCAGCGCGTCGCGGGGCACCGGGATGGGCGCAGGGCGCTCCGTGTCCGTCACCAGCACGCTGTCATCCGCCGGCTGGCGCTGCCAGGCGACGATGGCATGGCCGGGAAAATGCGTGCGGCTGGCAAAGTACGGCAGGTGGAAGATGTCGGTCAGCAACAGGGCCGGGCGCCCCTGGTCGAGCAGGTCGTCCAACGCCTGCGCGCCCTCCTCGATCGAGCCGTAACTGGTCCAGGCAAAGGGTACGTCGAGCGTCTGGAATACCCGCTCCTCGTACCCCAGCGAGCGCACGTGAACCAGAAAGGGAACCGGCGCGGCGGGCAACGTCAGGTACGTGATGCCCAGGCCCGAGCCCAGCCCGAAACACATGGCCTCGGTGAGGGTCGTGCCGTGGAACTCGAGCAGGTCCCGGATGGCCGAACTCCCGCAATGGCGCCCGGGCCGATGGGGAATGGCGTGGGCCGGTGCCGTGTCTGCTGCGTATGGTGTCACTATCGATTTACCCTTCCTGAAGACTAATGAATAAACCCGGACACCTGCCGTTCCACCGCACTCGGCGTTGGCGCGACGGTTGTCCGGGTTACCCGAAAACGTTTCACGGGCAGCCGGTGAGTCCGGCGCTCGACTCAGGCGGCCTGCGCCAGCGCCGGGTCGCCGAACACCATGTCCGAGGCCAGCATCGGATCCTCGTGCTTCCGGTACTCAGCCAGCCAGGCCTCGACTTTCTCTGGCATGCCAGTGTCCATGGGATGGAAGCCGGGCCGGAACCAGTCCAGGTAGCGCGGCACAAGACGGGTCAACAACCCTCTGGGCCCATACAACCGGTTGAGCCCCTTGGCGATGAGCAGAGGGCGGCGGCTCATGCCGTCGACCTTCAGCATGTGCCAGGCCACTGAACCGACCACCAGATGCACCACGGCGGTGCCGCCGAGCAACGCCGCAGCGCGCGTGAAATAGCCGCCTCCCGCCGCCGTCTCGTACACATCGAAGGCCACCGCCTTGTGCTCGACCTCTTCAACCCCGTGCCACAGGAACATGGCCCGCATGACCGGATGGGCATGGCGGAACATCTCCCCCTCGCCCTCCAAGAAACCCTCTCCCAGCGTGGCGGTGATGTGCTCGAATGCGGCGGTCAGGGCAAGCTGGTGCTTGGGCGGCAGATGGGTCTGGAAGAGGCGGATGGCCATCTTGAGGCGGGCAACAATCTTGTCGACGTTGATGCCCTGCGCCGCCATCACGGTGTTGTAGGTGTCGTGCACGATGCCATGATGGGCTTCCTGGCGGAAGAAGTGACGGATGTCTTCTTTCAGCTTCGGATCGGTGACCCGGTCCTGATAATTGCGCACGGACTGGATGAAGAAGCGCTCTCCGTCCGGAAAATGTACGGACAGGGCGTCAAAGAAGCGGGTGAGGACGGGATCGCCGTCGTTCCAGAAGACCGGCACGTCCCTGACATCGAAGGACGGTTTGCGGGGGGTGATAGCGTGTGGCTTGGCCATGGAATCAACTCCTGCACTGGCTGGATCGTGTGGGTCGCACTGAACGGCGATGCTCGGCCAGGGAAATCCCGCCAAGTTTGCCGATGAGACTCAAATATCTTGGTCAAGCGGCCAAATGTCAAGGTGAATTCCGCTGAATAGGCGCCGCCCGCGAGTTCATCGGCAGTTGCTGAAAAGGCAGCGACCGAGCGAGGCCGGGACAAGCGTGGTCCCGCCGTCGGATGGCCTAGCCGTTGCGGTCCGTGGCAACCGTATTGATCGTCCGCGCGAGGCGATCCGTGTAGAGCTGGGTAACCGCCTGTTCGATCGCCCGGTGGGCCTCGGCCAGCACCACGGGGTCCACCAGCCGGCGCAGCTTCAGGATGAGCTCGGCGATGCGGGCCACATCCTCGGCCGGAGGGATCTGCGTGCCGTAGCTGTCGATGGCCCTGGCCAGGCGCCACAGCACATCATCCGCCGTGCGCTGCATATGGGTCCGCAGCCGCTCCGCGACATCGAGCAGATCGGACAGGCCGATGCCACTGCGCACCAGGCCGGCAGCCGCCTCCAGCATCAGCACGTCAGCCACGCGAAAGCGGACTCCCTCGGGCTCGAGGTACTGCAGGTGGACAGCGCGCTCAAGCAGCTGGCGGGGCAGGCTTTTCAGCCCGAACATCCGCATGAGCTGGGCACGCGTCACGGTTCCCGGGGTCGCCCCCTGAGGCGACTGCCCGAGGGGCGCCGTGATTGCCTCGTCCAGACCGATCAGGTCGCGCACGTTGCGCCCGCTTTCCGCCGCGGCGATCAGCTCCTGGATGCTGGCGAGGCTGTAACCGCGCTCCTGCAGGCGCAGCACCAGGCGCAGACGGTACAGGTGGGCGGCGCCGTAGAGCGCGCTCCGGCCTTGCTTGACCGGCGGTGGAATCACGCCCCGCTCCTGGAACGCGCGCAGGTTACGCACCGAGGTCCCGGCCATTTGCGCCAGTTCATCGACCGTCCAGCCGCCTTCCGGCGGCAGGGGGGGTGCCTCCGGCTCCGCGCTCTCGACAGAGTGCTGTCGATCAGCGCGGGGGGGCCCGGAGCGGGAAGTTGTAGCCATCGCGAGGCTCCAGCATAAGGCGGCAGGAAGAGTCCCTTACTTTACAGGGCCGGTGCGGGAACGTCTTCCGCAGCGGCCTCGCGGTGCGGTCACCTGCCCTGCTTGCCGTTCACGGGGCCGGGCCGGAAGCGCTGCAGCGCCCGCGGAGGCGGGCCCCAGGCTCAGAAGGGACGCTGCCGCCGGCAAGCGATGCACGAGCACCACGGCTACCGCCCCCCCCCTGAGTCTCCGGACTCTGGCTTTTCCCTGTGGAGCAACGACCTATCAGCGCCGCAGTTGCGTCACGCTTCCGCCAGGATAAAGCGTGCGGCCTGCTCGCCGATCACCATGCAGGGGGCATTGGTGTTGCCCCCGATCAGGGTCGGCATGATGGAGGCGTCCGCCACGCGCAATCGGCTGATCCCGTGCACGCGCAGGCGGCTGTCCACGACGGCCAGGGCGTCGTTGCCCATCCGGCACGTCCCCACAGGGTGGTAGATGGTCTCGGCCCGCTGACGGATGTCTTCGCGCAGCGAGTCGTCGTCCTGCTGATCCGCGCGCGGGGAATCGTCGCCGGCATAGGCGGCCGAGAAGGCGGCGGTATGGAAAAACCGCCGTGTCAGCTTGACGCCCTTCAGCAGGGTTTCCATGTCCTCCGGATCGCTCAGGTAGCCAGGATCGATCAGGGGGGCGGCGCGAGGATCCGCGCTGGCCAGGCGGATACTGCCCCGGCTCCTGGGTCGTAGCTGGCAGACATGGATGGTGCAGCCGAAGCCCATGGTCAGCTGCCGCCCATGATCCCTGAGCAGGGCAGGGATGAAGTGAAGCTGGATGTCCGGACGCTGCGGATCGCCGTTGACACTCAGGAAGGCCCCAGCCTCCGCGGCGTTGCTGGCCAGAAAACCCTTGCGCGCCGTGAAGTAGCGGAAGAGGTCCCGGAACAAGCGGGGCAGGAACAGGGGGGACACGGCGATGGCGTGACGCGTCTTCTCTTTGACAATGAGGGTCATGTCCAGATGATCCTGGAGATTCAGTCCCACGCCGGGCAGATGATGGTGGCAGGCGATCCCTTGGCTGGCGAGGTGCTCGCGGTCGCCGATGCCGGAGAGCAGGAGCAGATGCGGGGAATTGATGGCCCCCCCGCAGAGGATGACTTCCCGGGTGGCACGCAACAGGCGCCGCTCGCCGGGTGCGCCGGCAGGCTCGTACTCCACGCCAACGGCGTGGCCGTTCTCGATGACGACACGCCGCACCAGGGCATGGGTCAGTACGGTCAGGTTGGCGCGCCCCCTGGCCGGCGCCAGGAAGGCCTTGGCCGCGCTCCAGCGCCGCCCGTCCTTCTGTGTCACCTGGAAGGGACCGACCCCGGCCTGGGTGGCACCATTGAAGTCCGGATTGAAGGGAAAGCCCAGCTCCTGGCCCGCCTTGATGAAGAGCGCCGCCAG
>JAJFBF010000061.1 GCA_020697295.1 Moraxellaceae bacterium
GGACTGCGTTTCCTGGGCGGCGGCGGACACCTGCACGGCCGTCGAGTTAATCGTGGCCACCAGGCCGCGCAGCTGGTCAATGGAGTAATTGATCGAGTCGGCGATGGCGCCGGTGAAGTCCTCGGTCACGGTCGCCTGCACGGTGAGGTCACCGTCAGCGAGGTCGCCGAGTTCATCAAGCAGACGCAAAATGGCGTCCTGGTTGCGGCGGTTTTCCAGTTCAATCTGCTCGGCGCGCTCGGCCTCGACCTGGCGCTCCTGCTCGGCGGCGATACGGTCCTGGTTGGCGCGGATGCCATAGAGCTTGGCGCCGCAGAGCAAGCCAGCCAGCAGCGCCAGAATCCCGATGAAGGTATAGAGCGAGGTATCAGCCGTCTGCGCCACGCCCACGGAAAGATCAGTGGCGGCTTCGAGCAGGCCCTTGGAGTCGCGGAAGATGGTGTCGGCGGCGGCACGCACCTGGAACAGTTCCGGCGAGGTTTCCAGGATGGCGTTGGCGGACTGCTTCACCGAGCTGTCAAAGCTGTCGGCGATCGCGGCCAGCGCATCCTGCGCCTCGGGGTCGGACACCTGCTGTACGCCCAGCGCGGTGTCGCCGGCCAGCATGCCCTTCAGGACTCGCTCGAACTGCGCGGCGTCACGACCGAAGGAGTCAGCGGAGGTCACGGCGTCGGCGCCGCCCTGCAGCACCTTGTTCACGGAGCGCAGGATACGTTCGGCGAGCACCGACTGCTGCTTGGCGATGGACACCTGGGTCGCCGAGGCGTTGGTGCGCAGCATGCCTTCAACCACGATGTCGTATTCGGCCTGGAGGTCGGGGACGGTTTCCGTCAGGGTCTGCGCCAGCTCATGCAGGGTCAGCACCGACTTGCTGCCATCGAGCACGACCTTCGAGTTCTCGGAAACCGGGTTCCAGACCTTGTCCAGCGCCACGATCTGCGCATTGTTCTTGCCGCGGTAATCCACCAGCTCGTCCCAGCTCGCCTGGAAGTCGTCACGCGACTTCTTGAGCTGGTCAAAGGCGGCAGGGTTGCCGCCGGCGGCTTCCGACGCGTTCTTCGCGATATCCTGCGACAGCACGCGCAACTCGGAAGCGTTATTGATCATCTGGGTGGCGCGATAGCTCTTCACGAACACGATGAAGAAGGCCAGCACGAGCACTGTGAGGGAGATGCCGAGGCCGATCGTCCAGGGCTTGGTATTCGCCGAGCTTTCGACGCCCGACTGCAGGCCGGACCGGCTGAACAGGGCCTGGAAACTCTCCTTGGAGAAGACGCGCTTCCAGTCGATGTTCGCGAATTTGTCGCGCACTGCCTGCAGATTCGAATTCATACCATCAGCCCTCAACGGCCTCATGTTGTAATTTTTAGAAGTCAGGCCGCCGCCGGCCACCGGTTCCTTCAGGCGTTCGCCGCCTGCAGGAACTGCGGATCCTCGACCAGACGGCTGAGACTGAATACTGCCCAATACGTGTCGCCACGCCGGAACGCCCCCAGCACATATGGCTGCAGCTCCGGAATGATGTCCGGCACCTCAGGCGCATAGTCCTGCACCGGAAAATGCTGCATGCCCAGCACGTCATCGACGACCAGGCCCGTGAATAATTCCGCCTGGTCAATGACCAGCAGACGGCGCCGGTGCTCCTGCAAGTCGGAGTTCCGGTTGAAGTAGGCCAGCAGGTCGGTAATGGGCAGGAGGCGACCACGCACATTGGCGATCCCCTTCATCCACGATTTGACGCCAGGCACATGGGTATAGCGGGGCACCGCGAGCACTTCCGAGACCTCGCCCATGGCCGCCAGGAAGTTCTGCCCCCCGAGGGTGAAGCCGATGCCACTCCAGTGCTCGACGGCCTGGCCGTCCGCAGGCAGGCCCACCGTGCGCTGCCTGGAGCGCTCGGCGATCTCGAGTAGCTTGATAAAACCTTTGGCTGCCATGGTGCCTGCTTGCCGCCCGGGTTACTTGCCAGCGATGAGGCCGGCAATGGTCTGCATGAGCTGGCCTTCATCCACCGGCTTGGTCAGGTAGTCGCGCGCGCCCTGGCGTTTGCCCCAGACACGGTCGGTTTCCTGATCCTTGGTGGTCACGATCACGACGGGAATGTGCGCCGTTTCTTCGTCCTTGGTCAGCTGACGCGTGGCCTGGAAACCATTCAGGCCGGGCATGACCACGTCCATCAGGACAAGGTCGGGCTGCTCGGCCCGGGCCACGGCAACACCGTCGGCGCCATTGGTGGCCTCCAGCACCTGATGCCCGTGCTTTTCCAGGATTTCACGGAACCGGTAGGTTTCCGTGGGCGAGTCGTCAACGATAAGGATGCGTGCCATTTTTCCCCCACAAATGCTATTGCTTTCAGACCTTGACGTGCTGGCGGATTGCGCCGAGCAACTCTTCTTTGCTGAAAGGCTTGGTCAGGTATTCGTCCGAGCCCACGATGCGGCCCTTGGCCTTGTCGAACAGGCCGTCCTTGGAGGACAGCATGATCACCGGAGTGCCCTTGAAGGCCGAGTTGTTCTTGATCAGTGCACAGGTCTGATAGCCATCCAGCCGCGGCATCATGATGTCAACGAAGATGATGCTGGGGTTGGAGTCGGCGATCTTGGCCAGGGCATCGAAGCCGTCGGTAGCCGTGATCACGGTGCAACCGGCTTTCTGGAGCAGGGTTTCCGCGGTGCGACGAATCGTTTTGGAGTCGTCGATCACCATGACTTTCAAACCGTCGAAATTGTCTTCTGACATTGGAGCAGCCTTCTTAAGGATGAGGCTTTGATGAGCCTGGTTCGGGCAATCGAAACCGGAACGTCCTGCGCGCTGCCAAATTAAGCTGGCAGTGACAGGTCCATCACGTTTTAACACAGTTTTACAGGGTCGGCTATATGCGGACAAAGCCAAAAATCCGGGCGTGATTCAAGGCAAGACAAAGGTTTAGCGTAATTTTCTGACGAGATACTGCAAGTTGGGCATGAACGGCATTGTCATTCCAGGCCAAGGCCGGACACCTCATCAATAGGCCGCCTCCGCAGACATGCCAGCCAGCCAGACTGGCCCGGATGGACCCTGCCGGCACGCTCCTGACTGCCCGGGTCGACCCCAAACCTGCCAGCGCCGGCGGCCCCGGGCGCGCTCAGCCCAGCCAGCCCGCGAGCGCATCTGCCAGCAGCTTGCTGCCGGCGACCACGGTCAGCACCTCGAAGGCGCGCTTGACCAGGAGGTTGCCCTTGAGCAGGGCCCAGTGGGCGCCCAGGTAGCCCCCCAGCAGGGACCCCGCCAGCAGGGCCGGCATCCAGTCCCAGCGCACCGGCGCCTGCACGGACAGCATGACTGCGCCGAGGCCGTTCCAGAACAGGCCCACCAGCACCAGGGTGTAGGAAACCGCCCGGGTGTAGTCGAGGCCGAACCAGCGCACCAGCCACAGCGTGACGAACAGCCCCGTGCCCGAAGTCAGGGAGCCGTTCAGCAGACCGATCAGGAAGAGGCCCAGCCCGCCCAGCAGCAGGCCCCGGTGATCCCGGTTCCGGCGCTGGCTGTCCTGGCCAAGCGCGGGCCTGCACCAGGAATAGACTCCCAGGCCCAGGGTCAGCACGCCCAGCGCCAGTTCCGCCCAGCGGTCCGGAATGGACAGGATGAGCTGTGTGCCCATGAGCACCCCGGGCAGGCCACAGGCGAGGACATAGGCGGCAAAGCGCCAGCGCAGGCGGCCCTCGCGCAGGTGCCGGACGGTCGCGCCCACGCCCAGCGCCACGCTGGCGATCTTGTGCGTGGCCAGGGCCACCGGAAAGGTCAGCCCCAGGAAAAGCAGCGCCGGCAGTTGCAGGAGCCCGGCGCCACCCCCGGCCAGGGCCGACAAGGTATTGGCAATCAGCGCGACAAAGAATAAAACCACTACATCCATCACTGTCGGCTCCTGCCCGCCTCCCCTAGAATGGCAGGCGATTATAAGTAAGAGCCCCGAGGCTCGCTGGAGAAATCCCATGCTGAAACCCCTTTCCCTGTTGCTGGGCCTTTCCCTCTTCACCTCCCTTGCCCATGCCGCCAGCGAGCCCCGCTGGTTCCGCTACTATGACGACAAGCGCCAGCAGGTGGTGTCCGACTCCGTCACGCCGGAACACGTGAGCCGGGGCTACGACGAGCTGACCGAAAAAATGCAGGTCATCCGCCACGTGGATGCGCAGCGCGCCCTGACTCCCCAGGAACTCGCCGCCGATCGCGCCAAGCGCGAGGCCGAGCAGCAGCGCAAGCGGGACGACCGGCAGATGATGCGCCTGTACTCCGTCCCGGCCGATGCGGAACGCTCGCGCAACCGGCAGATCGACGCCCTGCAGGTGCGCATCGACTTCAGCAGCAGCATGCTGACCACCCTGCGTGAACGGCGAGCCGCCGAGGCCAAGAGGGCGGCGGGATTCGAGCGCACCGGCAAGCCGGTCCCCGCCGACCTGAAGCAGAGCATCGCCAGCTATGACAAGCAGATTGCGGCGGCGCAAACCGAGATCGCGGCCCGCAAGGCCGAGCAGGACAAGGTAAATGCCGAATTCAATCCCATCATCCAGCGCCTGGTGGAGCTGACGGGCAAGCCCGCCAGTGCGCCTGCCGCCGCTGCAGCCACACCAGCGGCAGCAACTCCTGCCGCCACCCCGGCCGCCAGCAAGCGCTGAGCCAGCGCCCGCTGCCAGGCGCCACAAAAAAGCCGGCTCACGCCGGCTTTTTCTTGAGCAACACAGGAGGGCCTGCGTTTATTTCAGTGCGCGGAAAAGCTGCGTCCGCAGGAAGGCCCATTGCGCCTCCCAGTGCTCCGTGGGCTTGCGCCGGAAGCCCGAGCGCACGTACTGGCTGAGATGACCCTCCACCAGCACCACCATGACATTGGCGGCGGCCGCACTGGTCATGGCGGTACCCAGGGAATGCTTGAGCTCGGCGTCACGCAGCACCTGACGCACCTGGGTTTCAAGGCGCTCGAAGAATTGCGCAATGCGGGCCTGCAGGCGCTCGTGCTCGCCAGTCAGCGCATCGCCATTGAGAATGCGCGTAATGCCGGGATTGCGCTCGCTGAAAATCAGCAGCAGCGACAGGATTTTCTCGCAGCGCAGCACGGGGTCATCCTCTTCCTGCAGGATCAGCGTGACGCGCGAGAACACCACCTCTTCCACGAACTCGATCAGGCCCTCGAACATCTTGGCCTTGCTCGGGAAGTGCCGGTAGAGCGCCGCCTCGGTCACGCCGACTTCCTTCGCCAGCGCCGCCGTGGTGATGCGCGCGCCCGGCTGGCTTTCCAGCATGGCGGCCAGGGCCTGGAGAATATGCTCGCGCCGCGAGACTTTGGGTTCGGCAGCAGTCATGCTTGCCTCCTTGCCGTCTGCCAGCCTCAGGGCTGGAGTCGTGTGTTTTTTGGGTTCTTTTTCTGATCACCCCGTTTTTCACCGCCTCGAGCGCACAACCAATCTTGGGCAGCATGCCGCCGTAGATGGTGCCGTCGGCGATAAGGGCATCCACATCCTGCGTGGACAGCCCGGTCAGTACGTTCTTTTCCTTGTCCATCACGCCCGGGATATTGGTGAGCAGGATGAGCTTCTCGGCCTTCATGGCCTCGGCCACCTTGCCCGCGACCAGATCGGCGTTGATGTTGTAGGACTCGCCATCGTCACCCACGCCCACCGGCGCAATCACCGGAATGAAGTCCGACGCGATCACCATCTGCAGCACGTCGCACTTGATGCCCGCCACCTCGCCCACCTGGCCGATGTCGATCTTCTCGATCTCGCCCTTCTCGTTGGCCTTGCTGAGATACATGCGCGTGGCGCGGATGAGGTTGCCATCCTTGCCGGTCAGGCCGAGCGCGCGACCGCCGTTCTGGTTGATCAGGTTGACGATGGACTTGTTGACGAGCCCGCCCAGCACCATCTCGACCACATCCATGGTCTCGGCATCGGTCACGCGCATGCCATCGATGAACTTCGACTCCTTGCCGATCTTCGCCAGCAGGTCGCCGATCTGGGGACCGCCGCCATGCACGACGATGGGATTCAGGCCCACCGTCTTCATCAGCACGATGTCGCGTGCAAACGAATTCTCGAGCTCTGGCTCGACCATGGCATTGCCGCCGTATTTCACGACGATGGTCTTGCCATGGAAACGCTGGATATAAGGAAGCGCCTCGGTCAGTACCTTGGCAATGGTCAGGGCGGACTCACGCGGCAACGCCATCATTTCTACTCTGGGTCAAAAGGGAATTTGCAGGGAAGCATCAACGCCGGCCAGCAGCGTCCGGAACTTTGTCTGGACCGCGGCCAGCGCCTCGGGCGTGCGCCCCTCGAAACGGGCCACCAGGCAGGGCGTGGTATTGGACGCCCGCACCAGGCCCCAGCCGTCGGCGAACTCGACGCGCAAGCCGTCGATGGTGATGACATTCCCATCCGGAAAGCGGGCCTGCGCGCGCAAGGTCTCCATGAAGCCGAACTTGCTCTCGTCCGACACCGGGATATTGATCTCGGGCGTCGACGGATTCTCGGGAAACTCGGCGAAGACCTCATCGGAAGTGCCGCTCTCCAGGGAGAGGATCTCGAGCAGGCGCGCCGCCGAATAAACAGCGTCGTCAAAGCCGAACCAGCGGTCATTGAAGAAGATATGGCCACTCATCTCGCCGGCGAGCAGCGCGCCCGTCTCCTTGAGCTTGGCTTTGATAAAGGAGTGCCCGGTCTTGCACATCACCGGCCGGCCGCCCATGGTGGTAATCAGCGCGCGCAGGTCGCGCGTGCATTTCACGTCGAAGATGATGTCGGCGCCGGGATTGGTGGTGAGCACATGCTTGGCGTAGAGCATCATGAGGCGGTCGGGGAAAATCATCTTGCCCTGCGCTGTCACCACGCCGATGCGGTCGCCGTCTCCATCGAAGGCAATGCCGATATCCGCGCCATTGCTCGCCACGGCCCGCACGAGATCCTCGAGATTCTCGGGCTTGCTGGGATCGGGATGATGATTGGGGAAATTGCCGTCGACGTCGCAGTACAGCGGCGTCACGTTGCAGCCGAGGGCCTCCAGCACACGCAGGCCGATGGGGCCCGCGGCGCCGTTACCCGCATCGACCACGATATTGAGCGGTCGCGCCAGCGCGATATCGGTACTCACGCGATCGACATAATCCTGCGCCACATTGGCCTGGTTCAGGCCGCCGCTGCCTGCCGTGAAGTTGCCCTTCTCGATGCGGGCGCGCAGGTCCTGGATCTCGTCACCGGCCAGGGTGTCGCCCGCCAGCATGATCTTGAAGCCGTTGTAGTTGGCGGGATTATGACTGCCGGTCACCATCACGCCGCTGCCGGTCCCGATGGTCTTGGCGGCAAAATACAGCACCGGCGTCGGCACCATGCCCACGTCGATGACGTCGCGGCCACAGGCTCGCAGGCCTTCGATCAGCCCCGCCACCAGGTCGGGACCGGAGAGGCGGCCATCACGCCCGACCACCACGGTCTGCTCGCCGCGGGCGGCGGCTTCACTGCCGATGGCCTGGCCCAGCGAGCGCGCCACCTCACGGGTGAGGCCCTCGCCCACGACGCCCCGGATGTCATAGGCGCGGAATATCTCGGTCCGCAGGGCGGCCGGCTGTGGCGCCGCCGGGGCTGCCGCCGGCGCCCGGGCGGGGCGGGGCGCGGGCGCGGGGGCCGCGGCAAAGAGCCCCGAGGATTCGCCGTCAGCAATGCTCATGTCGCCCAGCTCGTCCCCCGGTGTGCCCTTGGCGCCGACGCGGCCCGCGCGCAATTCGGCGCCATAGCGGTCGAGATCGCCGAGCAAGCGCGCGGAATCGCTGTAATTGAGCGCGGGGCGCTGACGGTTCCCGTAATGGAAGAAGTTTTCGCAGTAGCTGTTGATTCCCTGCAGGTCCGCACGTGAACGCCGCTGCAGCAGGAGCACGCAGCCAATGGCGCAGGCCCCCGCCACCAGCGGCACCAGCCCCGCGAACAGCAACAGGATGCTGCTGCTGTCATGGCTGCCGCCCAGCGAGGCGGCCGGCGAGAAATGCAGCTCCCAGCCGGGGTTCGGCGTTGCGCCACTATCGCCCGGCTGCGCCACGCCTTCGCCGCTCTTGAGGATGCTGGCCTTCTCGTTGCCCACTTTCTGCGTGAGCTCGATGGCGCCGGCATCCGGCGCGAAGCTCTTCAGCGCATTGGCCAGCGGCGTGAAGGAGAAGCCCAGCAGCAGCACCCCGGCCGGTCGGCCATCCTCGCCCTTCAGCACGCGTCCGAACGTCACCACCTGGCTCTTGATCGCGCCATTCTCGAAAAAGCTGATCTCCGGGTTGGCCTCCTTGCCGGCCGCCAGGCGCAGGACCATGTCCTGCTGCGCATAGCTCAGGCCGCTGGGAGTCGCCGGATCGAGGGCAAGCGGCATGACCCGCGCGAACAACGCGCCCGGGAAACGCGCCAGCAGGCCCGTATCGGCTTCGGCGCTGGTCTGCACATAGGGCAGCAGATCGGCATCCGGCAGCGCCTTGACGACTTCCTCATAGTTGCGCACATAGCTGGTCAGCACGCCTACGTAGTGCTGGCGATAGACGCTGGCGATCTCGTCGCGACGCGCCTGTTCCGCGCGTGAAACCATCAGGTAGCTCGCCACCTGGATCGCAGCGAGGACGACCAGCATCAGGGCCAGAATCGGCAGGGAATCCCTGAGGAAGCTGCCTTCCTTGCGCACCCGCGCCGGCTTGGGGGCCGCAGTCGCCTTCACCTTGGCGACCTTCTCCGCTTTCGCTGCCTTCTGCGCTTTCTGCTTGGCCATGACTCTACTCTCTGAATATTCGGTTGCCGGGGCTCAATGACGACCCGATGATCCAAAACCGCCGGCGCCACGATCGCTGGCCTCGAAAGATTCGACCACGCGGAATGCGGCCTGCACCACCGGCACCAGCACATACTGGGCGATGCGCTCGCCGGGCTGGATGGTGAAACTCTCGTTACCGCGATTCCAGCACGAAACCATGAGCTCGCCCTGGTAGTCGGAATCGATGAGACCCACCAGATTGCCCAGCACGATGCCGTGCTTGTGACCCAGGCCGGAGCGCGGCAATACCAGCCCGGCAAAGGCCGGGTCGGCGATGTAAATGGCGAGGCCCGTGCGGATGAGCTGCGTTTCGCCCGGCGCCAGCGTCAGCGGCGCATCCAGGCAGGCGCGCAGGTCGAGGCCGGCGGAGCCGTCGGTGGCATAGGCCGGCAGGGGAAACGTGCTGCCGATGCGCGCATCCAGCACTTTGACGTCCACGGTTTTCTTCATCGCATTGTCCTTGAGCAGGGAGAAGGTACTTTCCCCACCCGTTACTTCAATGGCTGCACTGTGCAGCCTGCACGTGAGATATGTGACTACTCACTCTTACGCCTGAGGCGCTTTGTCTTCTTCCGCCAGCCGCGCGGCCACCAGCTGCACGAGCTGGCGCGCGATCAGGCTCTTGGAGGCTTTCTCCAGCACCTGCTCGCCGCCGCTCCAGAGCACGGTGAGCGCATTGTCGTCGCTCTGGAAGCCGATGTCGGCGCGCGCCACGTCGTTGCAGGCGATCATGTCGAGGCGCTTGCGCTCGAGCTTCTGGCGCGCATGTTCCAGCACGCGCTCGGTCTCGGCGGCAAAGCCGAGCACGAAGGGCCGCGGCGTGCGGGCCGCGACGGCGGCGACAATATCCGGATTCTTCACCAGCTCCAGCGTGAAGGTATCGGCCGACTTCTTGATCTTCTGGCCGGCCACCTGCTGCGGCCGGTAGTCGGCGACGGCGGCGGTGGCGATAAAGACATCGGCATCGGCCACGGCCTGCTCCACCGCCGCCAGCATCTCGAGGGCACTGGTGACGTTCACGCGCCTCACGCGGGCCGGCGTCGGCTGGTGCACCGGGCCGGCGACAAGAGTGACGCGGGCGCCGGCTTCGGCGCAGGCCGCGGCCAGGGCAAAGCCCATCTTGCCGGAGCTGTGGTTGCTGAGATAACGCACCGGGTCCAGCGCCTCGCGCGTGGGGCCGGCGGTGACGACCACATGGCGGCCGGTGAGGCTGCCGGTCTCGAACAGGTCAGCGCAGCGGGCGGCCAGCTCCACCGCCTCCAGCATGCGGCCCTCACCCACATCGCCGCAGGCCTGGACGCCGGCGGCCGGGCCGAACACGGCCACGCCGCGCGCGCGCAACACGGCCAGGTTGGCCTGCAGGGCGGGGGCGGCCCACATCTGCTGGTTCATGGCCGGCGCCACCGCCAGCTGCGCCTTCGTGGCCAGCCAGAGGGTGGAGAGAAGGTCGTTGGCGATGCCCTGGGCCAGGCGCGCCAGGCAGTCGGCGCTGGCCGGGGCCACCAGCACGAGGTCGGCCCAGCGGGCGAGCTCGATATGGCCCATGGCGGCCTCGGCGGCCGGATCCAGCAGGTCGGTGTGCACCGGGTTCCCGGACAGGGCCTGCAGGGTCAGCGGCGTGATGAACTGCTGCGCCGCCGGGGTCATCACCACCTGCACCTCGGCGCCGGCATCGCGCAGGCGACGCACCAGTTCCGCGCTCTTGTAGGCGGCAATACCGCCCGAGACACCGAGCACGATGCGTTTGTTGGCCAGCCGCGCAAGCATGGGGATATCCGGAAGGAGGAGGGATGGACAGTCGCCGGCAAAGATACCATTGTGCCCGCCCCGATGCGTAGCGCCGACACGGAAAAAGTCAGCGCGTACTGACTGCAAGGAAGCAGTAAATGGCGATTACCGACTGGCCCGAGACCGAGCGTCCCCGGGAAAAGCTGCTGGCCCGCGGCGCCGCCGCCCTGTCCGACGCGGAGATCCTCGCCCTCTTTATCCGCACCGGCACCCGGGGCCGCACCGCGCTCGACCTGGCCCGCGACTGGCTGACCCACTTCGGCAGCCTGCGCGGCCTGCTGGAGGCCGGTCCCGAGTCCCTCGCCACCCTGCCCGGCCTCGGCCCCGCGCGCTATGCCGAGCTCCAGGCCGCGCTCGAGCTGGGCCAGCGCCACATCGCCTCCGCCCTCGAGCGCGACGACGTCATGGCCAGTCCGGAGGCTACCCGCCACTATCTCTCGCGGCGCCTGCGCGGCCGCCGCCGCGAGGTCTTTGCCGTGCTCTTCCTCGACACTCAGCACCGCCTCATCGCCTTCGAGGAACTCTTCCAGGGCACCCTCGACAGCTGCTCGGTGCACCCCCGCCAGGTCGTCGAGCGCGCCCTGACCCTCAACGCCGCCGCCGTCATCCTGGCCCATAACCACCCCTCGGGCGTGGCCGAGCCCTCCGCCGCCGACCGGCATATCACCGATCGTTTGCGGCAGTCCCTGGAGCTGATCGAGGTGCGCGTGCTGGATCATTTCGTGGTGGGCGAAGGCCGGGCGGCGTCGTTTGCCGAGCGGGGCTGGCTTTAGACGGGAGCCGAGCCAAGGCCAGCTTCGCGGCCGCCAGCTGCGAAATGCCTTAGCCCCGGCACAGCCCCGACCGCCCGACCGCCTCCGGCAAGTTGATGCCGTCAGCCCTGGCGGCCCTGGCCTGGTGCTCGCTTTCGAACATGCGCCGCTTGGGTTTTGCCGGGAATTCAGTAGAATGTGCGCCTGTCTGAACAGACATGGGCCGATAGCTCAGCTGGGAGAGCGCCGCGTTCGCAATGCGGAGGTCGAGGGTTCGATCCCCTTTCGGTCCACCAATAAAGCAAAGGGTTAGCCGTCGGCTAACCCTTTTTTATTTCGGCACATCGATTTTTTGTCCAAATCCCGTGCAAATGGCACCGGAATTGCCGCTCCAGGAGTGAGCCTGACGCCATTTGCCGAGGCCGCGGCCGCGGCGCTGTCTGACGCTTCACCTGCATCGGCACCCCCAATTGCCCCCACCGACGGAAGATGGCGTCCAGCAAGACATTAAACACGAGCCCGATTTACGGTGCTCTTTTAAAGGTACTGCCACCGCGATCATGCAACCCCTCCAGCGCCTGCACGCGCAGCAGGTCACCGGCGCTGAATAGCTTGCTCCTGAACTGCGATACCTGAGCCTGCTTGTCGCTTTCACTCAAGCCAGTGGTCGTGAGAAGGGCATCACGCTGGGAGAGCCAGCCACTCATGCGTCGCTCCCAGTCGGAGCTTTCCGAATCCAGCGCCTCCAGCCGGTCGGCCGCATCCGGGCCGACCAGTGCCTCGCGAATGGCACGAAGCTCCTGCGCGGTTCCGCCCCGCTTCTTCCAGTCGGCCGTCAAGGCGTTCAGGTCCTGCACTGAATTGACAACCCTCAGGGACTGCTGCATGGCAGGCGGAAGCTGCTGCTGGAGCATGGCCAGTTGCTGCGCACGCTGCTTGTCGCTCAGTCCCTTGCTTTGCAGAACCTGCAGGCGACTGACCGTATAGCGGTCATACGCATCCTCATCGCCGAAGAAGGCCTGAATGACCTCTTGGCTAAGGTATTGGGTCCGCAGACTCTGAACCTGCGTCATTTGCTGCTGAATAGCCTCCAGGTTGAGGCCACCCTCCGCCTGCGGTGGCACCTTGGGAAGAGTATCCAGCGCCTGCTTGTAGGCAGCATAACCCGCGAGGATCTTCTCCGCCTCGCTTGCCGCCGGCTCCTTCACTTGATGTCGAATGTAGGCCTTTATCCGGGCCATGATCGTGCTGATCGATTCCTCGCCGACAGTCGACAGGAAGTAATCAAAAGTCTGCCGCATTCCCCTGGTGACACGGAGATGACCATTGGCATCGACTTCAATGCTGCCGTCCACCTCGGTCCCGGCCAGAGAGCCCGGCAATCTTTCCAGGCCCGTTTCAAACGAGCGAGGAGACGTCGAATCGACAGGGGAGACATCTGCGCCCGAGCTTGCGCCGGCACCCGCCATGTCGGCGTCGCCCTGCCGGCTCGCGCCACTCCAGAGATAAGTCGCCACCGCGATCAACACCACCACCAGCACCAGCAGGGTGGCCCGCGGCATCTTCTTTTTCATTGCGATTCCTGATTGCAGCAATGCTACGGTCGCCACGACGGCAGCGATATCAAAAAAACGGGCGGCCAAAGCCGCCCGAAAATGACATCCGGTGTATCAGAGGCCTGCGTTTTTCAAACGATTAACATGGGCGCGGAACAGCGACACGGGGCTTGCTTCGTTCAGGGCGACCACGCCAATCACCTGGTTCACTTCATCCAGGTGATTCATGTTGTAGTTATCGCGGATCACCGTGCCCAGATGGCTGGAGCACTGCCCCACCAGCCCATCATTCGGCTGGCCATTGAAGGCGAGCCTGGTCAAGCCGAGCGCCGCGTCCGAGATATCCAGAATGTTGGTGGTGACGCCGGTTCCGCCCCAGGAGTAGTAGCGGATGCCGTTAACCGTCGCAGCCCCTTGGCCACAAGGCGTGCCACTGGCCGGCAAGCCCGCGGGATAGGCCGCATTGAAAGCCGCCATCTGCGACGCCGACAGCTGGCGAAGACCGGCCAGCGCATCCTGGTCGTAGGCTTTGCCAGACAGCGCACCCACGAAGCTGAAGAAGCCGTTGATGATGCTGGCGACCACATCCGTGCCTACCGGGCCGATCGTCGACGTCACGCCTTCGATGACGTCCGCAACCGGCGACCCGGTGTTCGGCCCGCCCACACCGGTGACGGAGGCAATGCGGGAGGGTGCCACGGCGGCGACATAGCGACTGTCGAGCGTGCCCTGGCTGTGCGCCACCAGGTTGACCTTCGGGGCGCCGGTAATGGCCTGGATCTGCTTGACCTGCTGCAGCAGCTGCTCGCCACGCGTCACCGAGTCGGTAAAGGACGCGACCTGGGTCACGTAGACGTTGGCGCCACTGGTGGCGAGGTCGGCCGGGATGCCGTACCAATAGTCGAGCGGGCCAATCTGGGAAAAGCCGCCCATGCCATGCGACAGGACAATCGGATATTTGGTCTTGGCGTAGCTGGAAACCGTCAGGTTCCATCCGCCCCAGGAGCAGCCATCGGTACTGCACTTGTAAAAGTTGTTGGCTTCGGCCGTCGACGCCAACGCCAGGCCGGCAATCATGGGCAAACTCTGCAGGAATCGATTCATTTTGAGCAACCTCGGTATTTTTGTTATTTGCGGGTGCCGGAATGCAGGTGTCAGGCAGACCACCACGGGCTTTCTTGTTGAGGACGCTAGGCTAGATGCCTGCCAAGAAAAGCGTCCATAGCTCGAAAGGACCCCGCAAAGAACCAATCAGGACATGAGCCGACACCCCGCCCTTCCGCTTGAAGCAGGAGCCGGCCGCAACGGGTCCGGATTCGCCAATTGCATGTCCGCCGGCAGCCGTGTTTAAAAGATTGCCAATCCGGCAATCGGTGCCATCAACAGTGACCCGCCAACACCGCATCCTCGTCCCGGGGCGCCTGGGCGACATTACGACGATCGGCCAGGAATGTGCTCCGGAGGATGCCGGACTGTCCCGGTCAGGCGTCGCCATCCTGTGGAAAAGCATCGAGGCCCAATACCGCAGCGGGCTGCATCCGGCCATCAGCGTGGTGCTCCGCCGACGGGGCAGGGTGGTGCTCAATCGCACCATCGGGCATGCCCGCGGCAACCTGCCGGATGACGCCGGCACACTGAAGATGAGGGCAACTCCGGCCACGCCGATCTGCCTGTTCTCGGGCTCGAAGGCCCTGACCGCCATACTCGTGCACAAGCTGGCCGAAACCGGGGCCATCCACCTTGATCACGCCATTGCGGAGTACCTTCCCGAGTTCGCGGCCAGGGGCAAGGCCGGCATTACCGTCCGCCAGATGCTTGCGCACAGAGGCGGCATTCCCCGGCTTCCGGTGCGCGATCCCTGGAAAGGTGCCCTCTACGATTTCGATGCAATGGTTCATGCGCTTTGCGCCGCAGCCCCGTCCCGACCCGCCCGTGGCCCGAGCTATCACGCCCTCAGCGGCGGCTTCATCCTGGGTGAGGTCCTGCGCCGGGTAACCGGACGCGAACTCCCGGACCTGCTGCGGGAGTGGCTGGCAGAGCCGCTTGGATGCCAACACCTTACCTTCGGCGTGCCGCCAGCGCATCGGGTGTTTGCGGCTGAAAATGCCCATACCGGACCGATCCGGTGGACGCCCGTGCATTCCATCATGAAGCGTATGCTGCAAGGCACACTGGCCGATGCGTGCGCGAGCTCGAACCAGGAGCGCTGGATGGCGGCGGTCATTCCGGCCGCCAACATCTATGCCACGGCGGATGAAGCCTGCCGCGTGTACCAGATGCTGCTGGATGGCGGCGTCTGGCAGGGGCGGCGCGTGTTGCGCGAGGAAACGGTAAGGGAACTGGTTCGGCCGTTCGACGGGACGCGCTTCGACCGCACCCTGATGCTGCCGCTACGATGGTCTTCCGGGCTAATGCTGGGCAGCCAGTTGCCGAACTTCTTCGGCCTCCGCAATCCGAGGGCATACGGACACCTGGGACTTGTATCCTGCCTGAGCTGGGCAGACCCCGCCCGGGACATCGCCGCGGCCATCCTCACCACAGGCAAGCCCTGTCTCCCCGTCGGCCTGCGGGAGCAGTTCGCGACCGCCATGGCCATCAATGCGGTGTGCGCGCCGCCAGAGCGCCTCAGCCTGGCCGAAGCCGGTAATCCCGAGGGGTTTCGCCGGTCCGCTGCCGGAACCAGCGACTGAATGACGGCCCATCGCTAAAGCTGAGCTGCTGGCCAATCTCGCTGATCGTCCGGGAGGAGTCCGTCAGCAGCTTGTGGGCAACCTCCAGGCGCAGCTCGTCCAGCAATTCGCCATAGCTGCTGCCTTCGGCCGCCAGTTGCCGCGCCAGATGGCGGCCGCTCACGCCCAGGTATTCGGCGAGACGCTCACGCGAAGCGTGCCCGCGATACAACAGGGCAGAAAGCTGCGCCCTCGCCTGCGCCAGGGCGGAGCCACTGGCCGCTCCCATCATCTCCGCCATCTTCCGGTCGGCATACCCTTCCAGCGTCTGCTTCAGGCCGGGCGCCATCTGATGAAACTCAAACGCGAGTGCCGGCAACTTGAGGACCAGCGCAGAACGTGCCTGGTCAAACTGCACCGGGCAGTCAAAGATGCCTTGGTAGACGGCAAGTTGTTCGGGGTCCGTTGGCGCCGGATAACGAAAGTGCACCGAGCTGACAATATTGGAAAGCTTCTCCTTGACCATGCGCATGAAGAGATGGCGGACACCAATATGGAATTCCTCAATCTGCCTGTCCACGACGGGATCCGCTGTGCAGCAGTCAATGCTCCACGAAACCTCGCCCGGGAAATGATCCAGGTGGCTGACAGCAACCGTACTGAGCAGGCGCTCATAGCGCATTACGGACTGGATGGCGTCCTTCAGGGTGAGGGAGCTCTCCACCAGATAGCCGACGATGCCGAACCCGGATACAAATGAAAGCTGGGACAGCTTGAGCGAGATTTGGGGATCCTCGCTTGAGCGCAGTACTGCATGGATCATGGCGGCACTCTGTGCGACCGGCAGCCAGCCATCGTCATCGGCGAGCCGCTCTGGCTCCAAGCCAGCCTCGGCCAGCAAATCCGCTGTAGAGTAGCCCTGCCGGGACGCCAGGTCCAGGAAGTGCCTGACCAGGGCAATAGAAACGAGTTCGCCAGAGGGCGGGATGTCAGACATCGCCATAATCATCACTGCTATTTGTTTTGTTATTTTTCTGGGGCAGGGACCTGACCGGATGATTCCATACCTTTCGGCACTCCACCTCATGCTTGAGCAGCTTGTCCGCTTTTGCAATACCTGATGTCCGCATTCGCCAGCCCCGGGCCGACCCGCAAGCAGTAGTCTCGAGGGAGGGGGATGGCATTATGAGGAGAGGCCACATTTCGCCGCCGCCCGAAAACTTGTTGTCTCATGAGGACTGGTACCATGATCACCATTCCGTGGACTCGAGTTCTATTCCTGGGATTGCTGGCAGCCTGGGCGCCGCCCGCGCGAGCGGCCGGAGATGCGGCCGAATTGCAGGCTTTGCAGGACAATGCCTATGCCGCCGTGTCACAGCGCATGATGTACGTAGTGCTGGACCGCGATCCGGGTCGCAAGGCGGCCACGGATATGCGTTTGAAGGCCGCCGATGTCGCCGTGGCAGGCCAGGCAGATGCCCCCCTTGCACAGAAGTGGCAATCCGTACAGGCCACAGTGGTGAGCGATCCCTATGCGAAGGGAGAAGTTAACCCTTATGCCATCTACGACATGGAAAACCGGGTGACGGAGTTCGCCAGCGAGATCAAGGCGAAAATGCCACCCGGCATGTCTTCTTCCCGGAAGGCGCTTTATGAACTGGTCGGCCTCCTGCAAGAAATGATGACCATCTACTTGCGCAATAGTGCCGATCCGCGTGGCGGCTCTGGATACGTCGGGGTCAACCAGGAAATTGATCTGGCGGTCCAGCAACAGAAGTTCAGCACGAAGATGGCGGCGCTGGCCAAGTCCGATCCCCGGCTTTTCCGGGCCATGAACAAGTCCGCGGTCAAGTGGAAGTTTCTCTCCGGCCATTTTGCCGACTTCAACCGGCAATCTGTTCCGTATGTCGCCGATCTCTACGGTCGCCAGATGATTGATGAGCTGCTTGCGCTGGCCGCGGCGCAGCCTTAGAAAAAGGGCTAGCCATCGGCTAGCCCTTTTTCTTTTCCACTGCAGGACACCCTGCCTTTCAGACCAGCCAGGCCTTGATCTCGTCCTTGCCCGGCATGCGCCCCGCCACCTTCACGTCCTCGTCCACCACCAGCGCCGGCGTGGTCATCACCGGATAGGCCATGATGGCGTCCATGTCCCGCACATGCAGGAAGGTCGCGTCGATGCCGAGTTCGGCCACCGCCTCGCGGGTGAGTTGCTCCAGCCGGTTGCACTTGGCGCAGCCGCTGCCCAGGATCTTGATGATCATAGTCGTCTCCTTCTGGTTCAGGTGGCCGCCACCTGGCGGCGCTCCAGCAGGCGCAGCCCGCCGATGATGATGCCGACCAGGCCCAGCACCAGCGCTGCCAGCACCGGCAGCGGCGTGCCGTCCGTCCAGGCGCCGAAGGCCAGGCCCGCGAGCGTGGCGAACAGCGCGACCAGGCCGACATAGGTCCAGGCACGGCGCTTGCCGATGATGGCGGCGGTAATAAGAATACTCTGCAGCGACAGTTCCGGATCGGCCATGAGGTAGGCGATGAGCGGGCCCGGGTGCATGCCCAAAGACAGGAACATCTTTGCCACCGGCACTTCCACCAGCGTCGGGAAATACATGAACACGCCGAAGACCACGCCGGCGAGATTGGCGGTCACGGTGTTCGCGCCTGCCACCATGCGCACCCACTCGGGCTCGATGAAGACTCGCACCACACCTACCAGGAACACCCCGACCACGAGCAACGGAAAAATCATCTTCACGAAGCGCCAGGTCTCCCACAGCCATTGCTGCACTTCCCAGGCCTCGAAGCGCCGCGCCAGCGGCAACAGCGCGGCGCAAAGCAGCCCCACCGCCAGCGTACGCCCCGTAATGGCGATCTCGAGTCCGCCGTCGCCGGCGCGGATGCCAAGTGCGGCGAACACCAGCGTCAGCACGATCAGCACCAACGTGACGCCCGTCAGGCGATTGAAGCTGCTGTCGACACGGCCCAGGCCGCGCCAGGCCACCGCGGCGATCGCCAGCAGCAGGAACACCAGCACCGCGCCCTGCAGCGAGAGCCCCTCGGCACCCGTGGCGGCGTCGGCGGGCACCCAGCGATCCAGCACGGCTTGCACGGCAGCAGCACTCGTCCATGAGAGGTCGACGCTCGCCACCGTCGCCTGCAGCCAGCCGACCTTGAGCGTGCCGGCGATGAGCAGGGCAACAAGCGCCCCGAGGAAGGCATAGGTCCGGCCAGGAATGGCTTCACCAGCGGCGAAGGTGCGGGCGTCAGCCACGCGCGCGGCCTCGTCCTTCCGGAACAGCGCCGCCATGATCATGCCGATGCCAATGCCGAAGGAGAGCGCGAGCGTGATGCGCGCGATGGCGAAGTCCGCGCCCAGCGCGACGCCCGTATAGGAAAGCGCGAGGATATTGGCCGCCGGCGCAAAGAACAGGAAGGTGATGGCGGGTCCGAGGCCGGCGCCTTTCTTGTAGATGCCTGCAAACAGGGGCTGGACGGTGCAGGAACACACGGCCAGCAGACTCCCGGCGCCCGCCGCCGCGGAGTAAGACACCCAGCGCGGCGCGTCGGGCCCCAGATAACGAATGATGGACTGCTGAGGGATCAGGGCGCTCATGGCGCCGGCAATGAAAAATGCCGGCACCAGGCAGAGCAGCACATGCGCCGCCAGATAGGCCAGCAGGCTGGCGAAGCCGCCCTGGATTGCCGCCGTGATCCACTCCATGCCCCGCTCCTGCCTTGTGGTGCCTTACCGGGACTGCAGCCCCTGCTCGTACCAACCCTTCGTGTTGTTCACCATCCTGACCAGCCACAGCATCACGGGCACCTCGATCAGCACGCCCACCACCGTCGCCAGCGCGGCGCCGCTGTCAAAGCCGTACAGCACGATGGCCACCGCCACCGCCAGCTCGAAGAAATTCGAGGCGCCGATCATGGTCGAAGGCCCGGCGATGTCGTGGCGCACCCGGAAGCGGCGGTTCAGCCAGTAGCCGATGCCCGCAATCAGCAGGCCCTGCAGCAGGATGGGCACGGCCAGCATGCAGATTACCAGCGGCTGCCTGAGGATGGCTTCACCCTGGAAGGCGAAGAGCAATACCAGCGTCGCCAGCAATGCCATCAGGGTGAAGGGTGCGATGCGGCTCACCGCTTGCGTGAAGGCCGCCTCGCCCTGCGCCATGAAATGGCGACGGATGCCCTGGGCAATGGCCAACGGAATCACGATATACATCACGACGGAGAGCAGCAGCGTGTCCCAGGGAATCGGGATCGCCGACACACCCAGCAGCAGCGCGACGATGGGCGCGAACAGGAACACCATCACGAGATCATTGAGCGCCACCTGAGAGATGGTGAAGTTGGCGTCGCCGCGGCAGAGGTTGCTCCACACAAAGACCATGGCCGTGCAGGGCGCGGCGCCCAGCAGGATGAGGCCGGCGATATAGCTGTCGATCTGCTCCGCCGGCAGCCAGGACGCAAAGACGTAGCCGATAAAGAACCAGCCCAGCGCGGCCATGGTGAAGGGCTTGATCGCCCAGTTCACGAACAGTGTGATGCCAATGCCGGCCCGCTGCGTTTTCACGTCGCCCAGCGAACGGAAATCGATCTTCATCAGCATGGGAATGATCATGACCCAGATCAGCACGCCGACTGGCAGGTTGACTTGCGCCACTTCCATGCGGCCGATCGCCTGGAACAGGCCGGGCGCGGCCTGGCCGAGCGCGATGCCGGCCACGATGCATAAGGAAACCCAGAGCGTAAGATAGCGCTCGAAGAAACCGATGGGGGCGCCGGCCAGTTGCTTGCCGGTGGCGTCGCATTGCGCGGACATGTCGAAGCTCCTTTACAAGCCGAGCGCGTCGCGCACGGCGGGCAGCAGGCGTGCGCGGATGTCGTCGCGCACGGCGATGAAGCTCTCCAGCGGCTCGCCATGCGGATCATGGAAGGGGAGGTGCAGGCGCGGCACAGGGCGCGGGAACACCGGACAGGTTTCCTTCGCGTTGTCGCAGACGGTGACGACAAGATCGATGGTCTCGTTCATCACGGCATCCACGTCCTTGGGGTAGAGGCCCTCGGTGGGCAGGCCGGCCGCCGCCAGCGCGGCGATGGCGCCATCGGCCACCTTCGGCTGCGGCTTGGTGCCGGCGGAGAGCGCGCGCACCTGACCCGCCAGGTCGTGGTTGATCAGCACTTCGGCCATCTGGGAGCGGCAGGAGTTGCCGGTGCAGAGGATGAGGACAGTCTTCATGGGGCTCGGACTCGTTTCGGGGTTCAGTTTCGAGGACGGGTTCTGGCCGCCGTCACCATGCGCGCCTTGGCGCCGGCAGGGGCGGCACAGCCAGGCTCGCAGTCCGCGGCCGTGGGCAGGCAAGGCTCGCCCTGGCAACAGTTGCTGGTGAGGAAACCGATGAGGTCGCCCATGGCGGCGAAGTTGGCCGCGTAATGGATGAAGCGGCTCTCGCGCTGCCCCTCGATCAGTCCCACCCGGCTCAGGTGCGCAAGATGGAAGGACAGGGTGTTGGGCGCCAATCCGAGAGCGTCGCTGATGGCGCTGGCCTTCAGGCCGGCGGGACCGGCCTGCACCAGCAGGCGGAAGATGGCGAGGCGGTATTCATGCCCGAGGGCGGCCAGGCGCTCGGCGGCGGCTAATGTTTCCATATTTCAAGAATAGTTGAATTAACGGCTTCCGCCAAGCCCTCTCCGGTGTCATCTGTCTCTCCGGACGCAGCAAAAAGCCGGCGCAAGGCCGGCTTTTGCAAAAGTCGCAGCTACTACCGCGGCCTCCGGATCAGAACAGCGACCCCAGGTTGAACAGCACCGCCACGCCCATCACTGCGAACAGCACCGCCGTCACCGGATGGATGACCTTGAGCGGAATACGCTGCGTGATGCGCTCGCCGAGCAGGACCACGGGCGCATTGGCCAGCATCATGCCGAGCGTGGTGCCGGCCACGACGGCAAACAGGCTGGCGTACTGCGCCGCCAGGGCCACCGTGGCGACCTGGGTCTTGTCGCCCATTTCGGCAATGAAGAATGCAATGAAGGTGGCGCCAAAAACCCCATAGCGAGTCAGGGGCAGTTCATCATCATCCAGCGTATCGGGAATCAGGGTCCAGCCCGCCATGATCAGGAAGCCGATGCCGATCACCCAGCGCATGATGTCGGGACCCAGCGCCTGCATGACCCAGGCGCCCACGGCGCCGGCAAAGGCATGGTTGAGCAGAGTCGCGGCCAGGATGCCGAGGATGATGGGGACAGGCTTGCGAAAGCGGGCGGCGAGGACCAGCGAGAGGAGCTGGGTTTTGTCGCCCATTTCGGCGAGGGCGACGACGCCCGTGGAGATGAGGAAGGCTTCCATCAACCAATGCGCCCGGGCTTGTGGTCGTGGTCGTGGTCGTGGTCGTGGTCGTGGTCGTGGTCGTGGTCGTGGTCGTGGTCGTGGTCGTGGTCGTGGTCGTGGTCGTGGTCGTGGTCGTGAGGATGATGCCCGCCCCCCGCCCTGTCGCCACCCGGCGCCATCGCCTGCCCGTGCAGCGAACAGGCATGGCGCGTCGTGCCTTCCTCCACCTGCAGGGTGCAGTGGCGAATCCCGAAGCGCTGCCCGAGCACGCCGACCACCTCATCGAGGAAGGCATCGCCCGGATAGCCGGCGGGCGTGACCAGGTGCACGGTCAGCGCCGTTTCCGTGGTGCTGAGCCCCCACACGTGCAGGTCGTGGATGTCGCTGACGCCCGCCAGGCCGCGCAAGTAGCTTTCTATACCCGCCACATCCACATGCGCCGGCACCGCGTTCAGGGCCAGGCGCACCGACTCGCGCAGCAGGCCCCAGGTACCGATCACGATGACGGCGACGATGCCGATGCTCACCACCGGGTCCAGCCAGTACCAGCCCGTATAAAGCATGGTCAGGCCCGCCAGCACCACGCCCAGCGACACCAGGGCATCGGCGGCCATGTGCAGGTAGGCGCCGCGGATGTTGATGTCGTGGCGGCTGCCGCGCATGAACAGCCAGGCCGAGAAGCCGTTGACGACGATACCCACGGCCGCGACCACGGTCACGGTCACGCCGGCAACCGCCGGGGGCGCGCTGAAGCGGTCGATCGCCTCCATGGCCATGGCGCCGCAGGCCAGCAGCAGGAGCATGGCATTGGCCAGGGCCGCCAGGATGGAACTGGCGCGCAGACCATAGGTATAGCGGCCATTGGGCGCGCGCCGGGCCAGCAGGATGGCGCCCCAGGCCAGCGCCAGGCTGAGCACGTCCGAGAGGTTGTGACCGGCGTCGGCCAGCAGGGCCATGGAACCGGCGGCCAGCCCGTAGCCGAACTCGATGGCGACAAACGCCGCGTTCAGTACGATGGCGATCAGGAAAGCCCGCCCCTGGACCTCCCCGGACGGCAGCGGGTGATGGTGGTCATGCCCGTGGGCGTGCGGGGGGTGGGCGAGAGCCATGCGAGAATACCGGCAGAGTGAAAAAGGGGCCGGCGCAGTATCCCTGATTGCAGCCCGGGCGTCGCCGGGATGATTCGGGCGTTGCACGGTCCGGGCGGCTCTGGTATAAATCGCACCCCTTAAAAAGCGCCGGCCTTGTTCCTTCCCGGCGCCAGCGCCTTTTCAGGCGGAAAGCGTCGCGGAGTTGATCATGTCCAAAGTTTGTCAGGTTACCGGTAAGCGCCCCATCGTCGGTAACAATGTGTCCCACTCGAACATCAAGACCAAGCGTCGTTTCGAGCCGAATCTGCAGTACAAGCGCTTCTGGCTCGAAGCCGAGAAGCGGTTTGTACGTCTGCGCGTGTCCACCAAGGCCATGCGTATCATCGACAAGCTGGGCCTGGAAGCC
>JAJFBF010000062.1 GCA_020697295.1 Moraxellaceae bacterium
TCGAGCAGGGCGGCGGGGATCATGGCGGCGTCCGGAAAGGAAAAATGTGGCGAGTCGCGGAGACTCGAGAGACTGCGGCAAGGCTAGCGGAGTTGGACGGCGAACGACAGGTTGACGCCGGGGCAAAACGACGCGACCAGATGAGTGCGCCGCGACCGGGCACGCCCGGCTGCAGCGACGATGCCCCTGCCCGCTAAGCGTCGGACAGCGTGTACCAGGCACCGATCTCGGCGGCGACCGACGCGGGACGGCGCGGATTGAGGTCCTGCTGCGCACGCCACTCGGGCAGTTCGGCACCATCAACACCGATGCCCAGCCCCTTCTCCCAGCAGGACAGGTAGACCTCGCCCGGGTCGGTAGCGCGTGAATGTCCATTGGCGGCGGCACAGTCCAGTGCGAACTCCCAGTTGTTCTTGCACATCTGCACCCCGTAGTCGGGATGCGGCCGTTGCGAAAGCTCGAGCAGGAGGCCGGCGCTCCTGGCATCCAGCGGCCGATACACCGCCACGCGCAACTGGCCGCTCGGCAAGGGCCGGATGGCGGCGATCAGGTACGGGCCGCGCTGTATCGTCACCACGCGCTTATTGCGGTCGTTGCCGACCAGATCGACCCCGCCGATCGCCAGCTCCCAGTTGTCGCCTTCGGCGGTCACGACCGCCTCCTCGTCATCCGGCGTCATCAGGCAGGCCAGGCGCTCCATGGCGGGCTCCAGCGCCTGCCAGTCCGCATGCTCCTGGCCACTTTTCCATTGCAGCCCGTAAAGCATGGTGGCCAGGTGCAGCTTGCCGGTGTCGAAGTCGAGATCGTCCCGGGGCACCGGGTAGGCAATATCAGGCAAGCCCAGTTCCTGCAGGGTTTCGGACTTGAGGTGGAGCTCGACGAAATCAGTCATCAATGCGCGTGTCCAAAAAAGGCGTGCGTCATCCCGCACAGGTTAAATCAGTGTTCGATGCTGCCGCCCTTCCCGAACTTCAGCGGCCGCAATACTTCGCGCCAGCGCTCCGTGCTCACGAGGTCGTGAAATTCGTCGGCCAGGCGCTGGGTGGCGGCCAGCACCTGTCGCCAGTAGCGCTCGCGCTCGTCGACGGAAAGCCGGGTGAAGTCGTTGCGATCGGGAATGCGGCCGTGGGGCAGGCTGTCGATGAAACGCTGCGAGGGCGTGACCAGGAGGACGTCGTCGAAGTGGGCGACGTCGGGCAGGCGCCAGCGCAGGGTCTTGTCGAACCAGCCGGGCACGACCCGGGGAAAGAAATGCGGGTAGAGCACGATGCCTTCCTTTTCGGTGAGCGGCACCGAGAGGTGGTAATCGGTAAGGCCGCCGTCGCGATAAGTGCCCTCGGGGGCGCCGGGAATGTCACGGATACCGCTGAGCACGAGCGGAATGGCGCCGGTGGCGAGCAGCGCCGGAAACACATTGTCGGCGGTGAATTCCGGTGTCGCGGCGAGCGGCAGGCTGGTGTGCCAGGGAAAGGAGCCGTCGCGATGGCGGAACATGACGCGCTCGAAGAACCAGTAGGGCGCGGATGGCGTCAGGAGGTTGCCGGCGGCCAGCAGGCCCATGGCGAGCAGGAGACGGCTCTTGTCGTCGCTGGCCGCGCCACCTTTTCCCCGCGCAGTAATCACATGCAGGCGAAAGCGGGGATTGGCGGCGATTTCGCTCGCGCCGTGGGGGCCCAGGATACCGGCGAGGACGCGGCCGAGCTCGCGGGTGATCTCCTCGCGGGTGGGCCGGGCCGAAAAGCGCTGGCTGAAATAGAAGGATTCAAAGCGGTCGAGGGCCTGGAGGGGGTCGGCCTGGGTGTAGTTGGCCATGCGCCAGGCGCCGATCGAGGTGCCGAGCACATCGATGGGCTGGGCGCTTTGCGGCAGGAACTCGCTGGCCAGGTAGCGGTCGAGCTGGAGGAGCATGAGGCCCTTGGGTCCACCGGAGGCCGCCAGCATGCTGTGGACCAGGCCCGGCCTGAGGCCTTGCTCGAGCAAACGGGAACAGGCGCGGCGGCCAGCGGCGAGAACGAGGGACGAGGACATTTTTTTCAGGGAGGGCGGGAAGACGGGAGGATGGTAGGCGAAAGTGCGAACGAGGACAGCACCCTGAGATCAATAGTGCCTGCCTACTTACCCCAACGCAGTTGGAGACTGCCGTCGGCCTGGAGCTCAAGGCCGGTGCCGTGGCCGCGGCACTCCTGGCTGAGGGCCCGGGCGAGCCAGTGGCAATCAAGGGCCCCGGCGCGCTTGAGCCGGAACAGGTGCACGTGCAGGGGCCACAGGCGCAGCTCGCTGAGGCGCCCGTCGGCGGCGAGGCGTGGCAGGTAAAGCGCGGCCAGGTGCGGTCGATAGGCCTCGTGGCCGAGGGCGCAGCTGGCGTCCTTGAGGAAGTCGCCCACGCCATACAGGATGAGGCGGTCGCGGTAGACCTCGATGGGGCGCGGATGATGGGAGGAGTGCCCCCACACAAGGTCGACCCCGGCCTCGTCGATAAGGGCACGGGCAAAGCGGCGCTGCTCCCCGGGCACCTCGTAGCCCCAGTTGCTGCCCCAGTGCAGGGAGACGATGACCAGGTCGCCCTCCTCCTTGCTGCCCCGGATCCTGGCCGCGAGCCGGCGGATGGTGTCGCTGTCGAGGCGTTCCAGCCAGTTGATGCCGGGGCGGTTGGCGGCGGCGGCCCAGTGCGAGGGCAGGCCGCTGGAAGGATGGCCATATGCGAAGAGACGCACGCGCGCCTTGCCGGGCAGCAGCCACTGTCCTTCCTGATCGGCCTCGGCGCAATCGTGACCGGCGCCGATGCCCGGAATGCCCGCCTGGCGGAGTGAGGTCAGGGTGTCGTGCAGGCCTTCGTGCCCCCAGTCCAGGACATGGCGATTGGCCAGCACGGCGCCGTCGACGCCGAGGGCGGCCAGGGTGGGCAGGTTCAGCGGATGCATACGCGCATGCGGAGCCGGCATGGCGGGCGCACCACGCTCGGTAATGGTTGTCTCAAGATTGATGAGGCGCAAATCGGGGGGCTCGCGCTTGAGCAACGGCAGCGCATCCCCCCAGGGATATTCAAAGCTGACCGGGCGCGGGAGCGGTGGCTGCGCGGGAGCACTGCCGGCCGCGGCGCCGCGAGTGATCGCGGGCGGCGTGCGCGGGTCGATCGCCGCTTCGGCTTCGCGCACATACTCCAGTGCCGATTTTACAGTGCGCGCCAGCGGGGCATGGATCCCTGGGGGCAGCAGGAACGGGTCGATGCCATGGCCGGTCATGACATCGCCGCATAGCAACAGCCTGGTGTCAGCGGGGCAGGCGGAGGTCATGGCCAGCAGGGGAAAGGACTTCCACAAATTGTCCGGCGCGCCCTGGAGCGCTGCCCGGAGCCCGGGTCCGCCCTGCCGATAAAACCCCATGGTGGAAACCTCCCACCTGTATTTCCGGAATGCGCTGTGAGTATAGGCGGCGGCCAGGACGGGCAAGGCCAGCAGCAGATATTTTTTGGGCCGGCGCCGGGAGCTGCAAAATGGAGGAAACAGCCCGCCCGGGCAGCGCCACAATGGCTGCCCGGACAGGGAATGAGAGGCTCAGGCCGCCTTGCCAACCACGTCCGGAATCACCTGGTCGATGCCTTTCATGCGGTTGCGGGCTTCCTGCACCCGGTTTTCCTCAAGGCGCTCGAAGGCATGGGGCAGCAACTTGCGAGCCAGTGAATTCACGCGCTTTTCCACGAACTTCGGCAGCTTGATGCCGAGCGGATTGCTCTCCATGAGGTCCGGGCTCGAAACCACGCGCGTTCCCATGATGTAGTCGAACCAGGGGCGGGTGACGCACCAGTTGGCATCCTGATTGGAGTTCATGTGGTGATCGTAGTGCCAGGGAATCGTGCGCTTGCCCCACTCCGGATCGAGATGGGAGCGGCGGTGCACGTAGTAATAGCGGCCCGCGGCATAATAGCTGCCGAGCACGAAGAACGGCGCGACAGGAAAGGCCAGGCTGATGATGCCCGTCACCTGCAGGAGCGAGACGACCTCATTGCGGGTGCGCCAGTTGCTGAGGCCTTCCGTGTAGCCGTCGTCGTGATAGTCCTGTGTCCGCACCATCTTGTGGTGGGCCCAATGGCTTTTCATGCTGAGCGGACGCGGGCTGTAGCGCGGCTCGCCCTTGCGGGGCACGCCGTGCAGGACGTATTTGTGCGCATACCACTCAAAGCCGTTGGCAACGAGAAGGGCAATGGGGAAACCGATCATGGCAAGCTCCTCTGGTGAACCCGGCCTCTGCGGGCCGATGGACGTGATGCAGCCATTGTGGGCCCCGTCCGGTCACCGGGCTTGACCGTTCAGGCCATAGTTTTTGACAATTCACGCCAGGCTGTGGCGATCTGGCAGTTCCCCCTTCAGGAGGCTTCCCGACCATGTTCGGCGGCATGTATGTCAGCGGCGCCCTCACCGGCATGCTGCGCGAATATCTGGACAGCCGCGCCATCGCGGCGCCGGCATGCAGGAGTCACCTGGACGCCTGGGCCGAGGATGCGCGCATCCCGCTTGCCGACTGGATCGGGCTGATACCGTGTCGCTGAGCTGGGGGATCGAGCATGGCCTGCCCGGCCAGCTGCCGGACGAAACCGCCATCGCCGCTTTCGCCACCATCGTACACAAGCTGGTGAACCAGAAGCTGATCCCGACGGCCATCAACTTCGTCAACCCGGCGCCCGCGGACACGAGCGTGTACGAGGACTTCTTCGGCTGCCCGGTGACGTTTGGCGGCACCCTGACCAGCGTGACCTTTCCCACGCGCTACCTGATGCTGCCGATCGCGCACAGCGACCCGGGCCTGCGCACCCTGCTGGAAAACCAGGCAGAAGCGCTGCTGCGCGCACTGCCCGGCAAACAGGACTTCCAGAACGAGCTCAAGGAAGCGCTGGCGCGCAGCCTGCACGAGGGCACGCCGACGCTGGAGCACGTGGCGCAACGCCTGGCGCTGTCACCGCGCACCCTGCAGCGCCGGCTTGCCGACCTCGACATCAGCTTCCAGCATTTGCTGGACCGCACCCGTGCGGAGCTGGCGCGAGGTTATCTGCTGGAGGGCAACCTGACCTTGTCAGATATTGCCCTGCTGCTCGGATACTCGGAACAGAGCGCCTTCAACCGGGCCTTCAAGCGCTGGACCGGGCAGACTCCGAAATCCTTGCGCAAGGTCGTGACCTGAACGCCGAAGGGTAGCGGTGGCCGGCTGGCCCGCGCACGGCGCTGCCATCGAGGGCAGAGCCGCAACGCTTATGGCATCCCGGGAGTCGCGACTGCTGCGGTGGCCGAAGCGACCCTGTTGGCCTCATCCGCCAGGACCGTCGGCGATAAGCACCAAGGCACCCGTCAGGCGGGCGTGGCGACCTCGCGCGGCGGCACGGCCTGCGCCACCACCGCCACCTGCATGCTGAGCTCGCGCCATTGCTTCAGGAACTCGATGGCACGCCCGGCATTGCCGCCAATCACCGGATGCAAGCGGCAACCAAAACTGCGGCGGCCATTGCACAGCGCAGTGCCGACCGCCACCGGATAGGCCGGGCTGCCAGGTGCGGCGCACGTAATCCCGGAAAGCCCCGGCACGTTCCACTCCCCCAGATTGGAGTAGGAGCCGGCATAGGTGCCCGGCGCGGCCCGGCTGAACCGGTACAGCAGGTTGACCCCGAGCTGGCCCACCCAACGCCCGAGGTTGAGCAGCACCCAGTTGCGCCAGTGCTCATGCTGCGCGAAGCGCTCGGACACCTGGCGCTTGACGTCCAGGGCGGTGGTATCCGGCAGCAGGCGCAAGTTGAGGCCGCTGCACTGGTTGGCATGAAGATCGGGGGCCTGTACGGAGCCACGCAGGTTCACCGGGAACACCCAGCCGGCGACACTGTCGCGGTTGGCGACGGTGGCGCGCAGCGCGCGGTCAGCGGTCCATTGCAGCCAGATGGTGGTGCTGACACCGGCGGCGGCGGCGGCGGCGTCGATGGCAAGTGTCTGTTCCGGCGTGAGCAGCATGGCAACGGGCGCATGCGCGGGGCAGGCGGCAAGCGACGGGTCACGCCAGCGCCAGTGCATGTCAAGCAGCGGCGCCGGCCGCGCGGCCGCATCGCGATGGGCGCGCCAGAGCGTGCGCCAGTCCGGCATCCGCTCCTTGCGCCCCAGCGGCGGCCGGCTGGCGACGTAGCCACGCTCGGCGAGAACCAGGGGCAACGCCCCCAGGCCATCACTGTGGCGGTGCGAACAAGTGAGCCAGCGCGGCGCACGTGCATCACCCTCGTAGAGAGCGAACCACATGCGGTCATCGGTGCCATGACGGGCGCGGGCCGCATACCACATGCCCACGGGATCATGGGTACGGCGGGCCTTCAGGGCCGCTACGGGCGGCTGGACTTCATCGTTGAACAGCGTCGGCGTCCTTGCCAGTGAATTGTTCATCTTGCGATTCCTCGACGTCGGGCGCTTCAGTCTGAAAAACGTGGGGCAGGCCCGGAGATGCCCTGCAGCACTGTGGCGGGCTGCACCCGCGCGGGCAATCGAACCATCCGCGCATAGTGCAGATAAAACCGGACGCTGCCAGACCCCCGTGTGTCGATGCCACCAGCGGCAGCGTTTCGCCCGCCCGCACATTCACATATGCATGCCGCGCTGCCCGGACAGGCAGCTGCCGGGCAATGCCGCCGAGTGCTATTCGCCAGGACCGCGCTCAAGCGCCGCCGGCCGCTCGCCGTCCGGGCGCGGCAGCAGCTCCGGCGCCTTGCGCAAGTGGCGGAGGAAAGCCGGCAAGTCGTCGAGCAGCGTATACATCACCGGCACCACGACCAGCGTCAGGATGGTGGAGGTGATCAGGCCGCCAATCAGGGCATGGGCCATGGGCGCGCGCTGCTCGGCGCCCTCCCCCAGGCCGAGCGCGAGCGGCACCATGCCCGCGACCATCGCGGCCGTCGTCATCAGGATGGGGCGCAGGCGGGTGCGGCCGGCGCGCAAGATGGCCTCTTCGCGCGGCAAGCCGTCGCTGATCGCCGTGCGAATGAAGTCGACCAGCAGGATGGCGTTCTTGGTGACCAGGCCCATCAGCATGAGCAGGCCGATCAGCGAGAACAGGTTCAGCGTACTGCCGCACAGCAGCAGTCCGCCAAAGACGCCCACCAGCGACAGCGGCAGCGAGGTCATGATGGTGAGCGGATGCAGGAAGCTGTTGAACTGCACGGCCAGCAACATGTAGATGAAGAGCGCGCCCAGCACCAGCGCCGTGGTGGCATGGCCGACCGACTCCTTCATGTCGTTGTTGGCGCCCTGGGTGACGATGCGGTAGCCCAGCGGCAGCTTCATGGCGTCGGCGATCTTCTCGATGTCGGCGCCGACATCACCCGCGGGACGGCCGCTCACGTTGGCGGCGAAGAGCACCTCGCGGTAGAGGTTGCGGCGGTTGATCTGCGTGGTCCCCGTGCTTTCCGCAACGGTGGCGACCTGCCCCACCGCCACCATCTCCGGCTGGCCGGTCAGGGGATTCATGATGCCGGACGCCAGCGGCAGCGCCGCGACATCACTGCCGCTCTCGCGCCCGCTGGCCGGCAACTGCACGCGCACGTCGTAATTCTCGCCATCTTCCGCCTGCCAGGAGGTGACGGCCTCGCCTGCCAGCAGCGGCCGCAAGCCGGCGGCAATCTGCCCGACAGAAAGGCCGAGGTCGGCGGCGCGCTCGCGGTCCACCTGGATGGAAATCGTGGGACGCGGTTCCTTAAGCGAACTTTCGAGATCAATCACGCCGGGAATCTTCGCCATCTTGCCGCCGAACTCGTCGGCGATACGCTGCAACACGCGCAGGTCGCTGCCCTGCAGGGAAATCATCACCGGCTTCAGGCTGCCAATGGCCTCGCGCGCCGCGGCGACGGAGGTCACCTCGACCCCGGCCACATCCTCCAGCCGGTCACGGATGGCCGCCACCATCTGCTTCTGCGTGAGCTTGCGTTCATGCCTGGGCTTGAGCAGCACGCGCAGCGACACGCGATTCTTGCCGATATCCATGCCGGTATTGATGGTGGTGTAGAGGTCCACCACACCGGGAAATTCACGGATGGCACGCGCCACCTGCTGCGCCTTGCGCTCCGACTGCTCCAGCGTGGAGCCGGAGGGCGTGGAGAACTTGACGCTGATCTCGCCCAGATCGGGCTCAGGCACGAATTCCTTGCCGACGAAGGAGGCGCCGATCACCGCAATCAGCAGCGAGAGCACAGCATAGCCTACGGTGCGGGCGCGATTGGCCAAGGCCCAGCGGATGGCGCCCTCGTAGCGGTCGCCCAGACGCTCGAGCGATGCATCGAAACCGCGCAGGAAACGCGCCAGCCCGCCATTGCCGCGCGGACCGTGGGCATCGGGATCGTGCCAGCGGCTGGAGGATGACGCCACCCATGAAGGCCACGGGGAGGAACACCGCGACGATGGTGAGGGTGGTGGCGAGCACCGCCAGGCCGATCTCGCGGGTGCCCTCCAGCGCGGCCTGCTCATGGGTCTTGCCCATGGCAGCATGACGCACGATGTTCTCGCGCACCACGATGGCGTCGTCAATCAGCAGGCCGATCGACAGCGACAGCGCCATCAGCGTCATGGAATTGAGAGTCAGGCCAAACAGGTAGAGGCAGAACAGCGTCCCCAGCAGCGCAATGGGAAGGGTCAGGCCGGTGATGACGGTGGATCGCCAGGATCCCAGGAACAGGAACACGATGAGCACGGCCAGGACAGCGCCCTCGACGAGAGTCTTTTGCACATCGCCCAGGGAGGCGCGAATGCTGCGCGAGCTGTCGGAAACCGCCGCCATCTGCACCTCGTTCGGCAGCAGGTCGCGCAGCTGGACCATCTGCGCGCGCAGGGCGTCGACCACGGCAATGGTGTTGGCGCCGGACATCTTGATGATGTCGACGCTCACCGCGCGCTGGCCATTGAGCAAGGCCAGCGACTGCGCCTCCTGTTCGCCATCCAGCACATTGGCGACCTGGTCGAGTGTGATGGCGGAACTGCCGCGCACCGCCACCACCAGCGACCGGAAATCGGCCGGATCGCGCAGGCGCCCGGCGATCTCGACCACGCGCTCCTGCGCGCCCAGCGACACGGTGCCCGCGGGCAGCTCGGCATTGTCGCGCTTGAGCGCGCCCATGACCTGCTCGACGCCAATGCCGAGGGCTTCCATGCGCTCCGTCAGCAGCTCGACACGAATCTCGCGCGGCACGCCACCGACCACGTCGACACGGCCCACGCCCGGCACATTCTGCAGGCGGCGCAGCACCTGATGGTTAACGATGTCGCTGAGCTCGCGCGGCGTCAGGTCGCGGGCCATGAAGGCCAGCGAGAAGATGGGAGCCTGGTCGGGACGGTAGCGCTCGATGAGCGGCTCCCGCACTTCGTCACGCAGGCGGGTCTTGACCACGGCGACCTTGTCGCGCACGTCCTGCACGGCGGTGGCAATGGGCACGCCCAGCACGAACTCGACCACGATGCGGGAACGGCCTTCGTAGCTCGTGGACAGGATGCGCTTGATGCCCGGCACCGTGTTGACGGCTTCTTCCAGGCGCCGGGTGACGTCGTTCTCGACCACTTCGGGCGACGCGCCCGCATAGTCGGTGGTGATCACCACATAAGGAAACTCGATATCCGGGTATTCCTCGACGCTGAGCGCGCGCCAGGAAAACAGCCCCAGCACCATGAGCGCCACCATCATCATGACGGCGAGCACCGGATAACGTATGCAGAGCCGGGTCAGGAACATGGATCAGCCTCCGCTGCGGGTGTTGCCGACCACCGCTTCGGCGAAGCGCACCGGCGCACCGGCGCGTTCCAGCGGCACGCGCGTGGCGACCACGGTCTCGCCCTCGACCAGGCCGCTGGCGACCAGCACCTGGCCGCTGCGCTCATCGCGCGGTCCCAGCGTCACCGGCTGCCATGCCAGGCGCTGCTTGCGCACCACCATGACGCCACTCTGGCCGTCACGGGCCTGCACGGCGGTCACCGGAATCACGAGCCCGGCGGCAGCATTGGCATCCTGCAGGCGACCGTGGACAAAGAGGCCACCGCGCAGGCGCAGGTCAGGATTCCGGACCAGGGCGTAGACGGTGATCTTGCGGTTGCTGGCCTTGGCCAGGGGATTCAGGCGCACGATGGTGCCGGTGAACTCCTCGGTGCCGAAGGCATCGGCCCGGAAGCTGACCTTCTGGCCTTTCTGCACGCGCGCGATCTCGGCGGAGGGCAACTGGATGGCCAGCTCGAGCTCGCGCAGGTCGACGATGCGCAGCAGGGGCGTATTGGGCATGACCAGCTGGCCGGGCTCGACCAGGCGCTCGCTGACGATGCCGGCGAAGGGGGCGCGCAGCAGCGCGCTTTCCAGCTCCTTCTGCGCCACGCTCACCTGCGCGAGATTGGCCCTGAGCTGGGACTCGAGCACGGCGGCCTGGGTGGTGGCCTTGTTGAGGTCATTGCGGGAGAAGAAATTCTTGTCGGTGAGCTGGCGGTACTTCTCGACCTGCTCCTTCGCGTTCTCATGCTCCGCCTTGACGGACTGCACGGCCGCCTCGGCCTGGGCCAGGCGCGAACGCATGTCCCGGTTGTCCTGCCGGATGAGGATGGCTCCTTCCGCCACCGCCTCGCCCTCGCGCACCGGCACGTCGGTGACTTCGCCTGCCACGCGGGCGTTGAGCAGCATCTGCCGCACCGGCATCAGGGTCCCGTTGAAGTCGAGCTGACCGGCCAGGGGCGCGAAGCGCACGGTGGCGATGTCTTCCGGCATGAGCTCAAGCCCCTGCGGGGCGGCGGGCATGAAGCTCACCGAATCACGCGGATACAGCAGCACGGCCAGCAGCAGGCAGCCTGCGCCGCTGGCCACCCAGCGGGCTTTAGGCGGCATTTTCCGCAGACGCTCAAGCAGTGCAGCCTTGTTCATTACAATCTCCCGCATTCGAAATAGCTGGTTCGCGAAGGCTCGAGGACGGGCAGCGCCTCGTCCTGGTAGCTCGCGAGGAAATGGCAGCCGGTAATGACGTGCTGGCGACAGTGGCGCAGCACCTCGCGGCGCGGATCATTGTCGGCCAGGCTCAGGCAGAGCGCCTGTCCGCCACTGGCCTGGAGCGCCTTCCACAGCGCCTGCAGCAGGGCCGCAAAGGCCGGCAGGTCGTCGGGCGCGCACAGCGGCGAATGCGCCATCACGTAATCGAGCAGGCCGCCCGCCTGCGGCAGCTGGAGGCCGCCGCGCCAGCGCGCCCACAGGTTGTAGAACGGCCGCAGCAGCGCCAGTACCGGGCGATAGGCCAGTACGCGCGTCTGCTTGAAGGTCTTCTGGCGCCAGAGGCCGCCCAGGGCCACGAGCTCGCCGCCGCGATACACCAGCTGGAAATCGCTGATGGCCAGGCCCCGGAAATAGGGTTCGCCGCGCAGCACGCCGGCGAAATCATAGGCGGGCAGGAACTGGTAATGCGCCGCCATCTGTTCCACGAAGGCGTTCATGGCAGGGACGTCAGCGCTGGTGGCGGCCCGCACTTCATGCGTGCCGGTAGCGGGCAGGTGGCAGGCGGTCAGCGTACTGGTGATGACCTTGCCGTGCAGGTGGTAAACCGGCAGGCCGGCGCGACCGCCCTGGGCAAAGGTGCCCTGGGAACGCTGGTTCTCGCTCAGGATGACGCTCTGGTACCACCCTGCCGCGCCCAGCCGCTCGCGCAGCAACCGGTTGAAATACAGCAGCATCCGCCCGCCCTGGTGGGCCGGCGCAAGACGCATGTCGCTGCCGTAGGCCACCGGCTCGCGATGTCCGTTCACGAACACCTGGCGGCGGCCGATATTGAACACGCCCACGACATCGTCATGGCCATTGCGCAGTGTCGCCACCACGATATCCGGCTGCTCGTGCGAAACCTGCGCCGAGAGGAAATAGCTGGGCGCGCGCTCAAAGCCCAGGGTGAGACCGGTGGACGGCTGCGGCGCGCCCAGCAGGGCCAGGATGCCCGGGTCGTCGGCCAGGCTGGCGGTGCGCACGGAATAGGCGCTCATGGCGATTACCCCCGCACCGTGCCGCGACCGCTGCCCTGCAGGACCGGCAGGGCTTGCGGCAGGGCCTCCATGAGCACCGCCAGCGGCACCCGGCGCACCGGCTCCGGCTTGATATTGCCGGCGATCATGCCGCCACCGACTGCAAGGCTCTGGTAGCAGGCCCAGCCATCGGGCACAACCAGGGCGACGGCGGGCTCCAGCTGGTTGAGGTTACGTGCCAGCTCATAGTGAAAATGCTTGCAGAGGCCGCGCTCGACGGCATCGGCCAGCACTTGCGCCGCCGGAGCCGGGCGCTCTGAGAGGCCGTGGCCGAACAACGCCAGGTAGCGCGAGCGTCCGGCGCCGGCGGCGTCGACGGCGATCAGGCTGACCGGCTCGATGTCGTGGTCCAGGGCCACTTCCGCCAGCACCTGGCGCGCGGCCTCCGGCGACATCTTCTCGCCCACCAGGTCGACACCGAAGCGGCGGCCCTGGAACTGGAAGCAGGGCACCGCCCCGAAGAAACCCGTGACGGCGAGACTGTCGTCGAGCCGGTAGCGCAGCAGGCCGTTCCCCGCCGTGATGATGGGGCTGACCTCGTCGCCCTCCTTCAGTTCCCACGGCGCCAGCACCACGCCGTCGGCAAGACGCTCGAATTCGTAGACATGGCTCTGGTAGGCCAGCGGATAGCGATTGTCATAGGGAATGGTGACCACGCCCTCGGTGGCCCAGAGGCCCTTGCCCTCGAAGGCGGCCTGGGGAAAGCGCATGCGCAGCTGTGCGGCCCAGGGTGCCGCATCCGCCGTGTCCCAGGAGGAGACGAGGGCAAGCTCGGGCCACAGGCGCTGCCCGAGCTCGGCCGGCGGCGCCGCCAGGGCGGCGGCAAGCGTCAGCGCGCGCGCGGGCGCGCGTGGCGCCGTGAGGTTGCGCAGCGACGCGGCGCGCAAGCCCCAATAGCCGGAGTCCAGCACCTCGACGAGCTCTTCGCCGTGAGCCTCGATGGCCTCCAGCATCTGCAGCATGAAAGTCGGGCTCCAGACCGAGAGCATGCTGACATCGGGGCGCGCGAGCAGGTAGGCCAGGGTGGCGAACATCGAGTCTTCCGCCGCCCCCGCCATGGCCACGCCTGCCGGCACCGCCTGCGAATACGCGGCGAGCAGGCGCTTGACGCCGCCCAGCAACTCGCTGTCGTCATTGAAGTTGCCATCGAGCAGGTGGCGCTGGCTTTCCGGCAACCACGACACCGACCAGTACTGCACGCCGCGGCGCAGCCCGGGGTGCTGCCGATAGAGATTGGCCGCCCAGGGCGCGATGGCCGCGTCGAGCTCCGCGAGGAAGTCCTGCGTATAGGGAATCAGCTTGAGCCGCTCGGAGGAGCCACTGGTGGGCTGGTAGCGCACCACCGGGCTGGTCGTCAGTTGCGGTCCGCCGCTGCGCTGGCCATCGATGCGGTCACGCCAGTCGCTGTAGCGCGACAGGGGCACCTGTTCGCGAAAGGCCTCCCATGAGGCGATGGCGGGACCACCGGCCCGCGGCACCCGGCGCAGCAGGCGCAGCAGGCGCTGCAGCTTCTCGCGCTGCACGCGCTCGAGGTCATGGCACTGCCCGGCGAAACGCCGATCGCTCTGCCAGCAGGCCAGGCGCAAGGCCTGATGGGTGAGCCGGTTCAGCATGACGTCAGTTCCCGACCGAGCGCAGCGCCACAACGGACTTGAGCCTGGATTTGGACTGGGCCTGGGCCGGAGTGGCGCCCTCCGCATCCAGGCGCCCCTTGCTCGCCGGCTTGGTGGCATAGCGCACGGTGAACTTCATGAGGTCGACCCAACGCAGCTCGCCGACGCAGGGCAGCTCGGTGCCGCGCCGCCATTCCGGATTGAGGTCTTCAAAATAACGGATGCTTGGATTGTCCTCGCGCATGCGGTCGGTGATCTCGGCCACGTCGCTGCGCAGGGGAGAGTAATCGTGACCGAAGTCGAGCAGGCGGCGCTCGCGGTTGTAGTAGGCCGGGAACATCTGCTCGCAGTAGGCATCGACGATGTCGCCCAGATAGCTGGCATGTCCATCGTGGCGGGGATAGAAGGTGTAGAAGTTGTTGGCCAGCAGCAGGTAGGTCTTGAAGCCCTTGGAGATCAGGAACCAGTAAACCGGATTGAAGGGGTGGCGCGCCTTCTCCGCCACCAGGAACTTGAAGAACTCGAGCTGCAGGGCGCGCGAGCCCCAGTAAGCCCGCTCAAGGATCGTGTCACCACTGAACACGCCATTCACGGGACGCCCGCCGACCATGACCTTGCAGGTCATGACGGTGGAAAAGCCCACCACGCGCCCGGCTGAATTGCGCATGATGAAGGCGCCGGTCTTCTTGCTGAGGTCCTGGAGGAATACATCCCAGGTCGTGTTCTCATAGTACTGGGAGAAGACCTGGTACATCTGGCGAATGACGTGTACATCAATTTTGGCGATCGAAAAATAGCCAGCCTTGAGCACATCGCCTTTTTTGTTTTCATTCATGGCGGTTCCCGTTTTTTTAATTTTTGGGTAGGCCATCTTGAAAGGACGGGGTACGGCTGTCACGCCTCGGACCGGACAGATTCTTTGCAAAACCGGCCAAGCCTACGAGTGGGCGTCAATGTTACTCATCTGTAAAATTTCCCTTTCATCCGTGCAAACGGTAACCTTTATGCATAGGGACCACGCTCCTCAATAATAAGAAAATAGTACGATCGTACCTATGGAAGACATTCCCCTGATGCCGGTGGTCTACATACACCGCCTGGCGGAGCTGATGGCCGAAGAAGGCCTTGATGCGGACAGCGTCCTGCGCGAGTCCGGAATCAGCCCCAACCTGTTCCGACGCCCGGACAGCCTCGTCACCTTGCGCCAGGCCCTCTCGCTGGCAACGCGCTATATGGGACTTTCGTCCCACCCCCTGCCCGCCCTGCGTTTTGGCCAACGGATGGACCTGATCACCCACGGCCTGCTGGGCCATGTGTATTGCTGGCGCGGCGACTTTCGCGGCCTGATCGAGTCCATTGCCGCCTATTTGCAGGTGCGCCTGCCAATGCTCACCTTCACCATCTGTGAAGGCCGCGGCTATTTCGGGGTGAAGATCGCCGGCACCGGCGGCAGCACGCGCTTCCGGGACTTTCTGGAGCAGGCCACCCTGGGCTCGCTTCATGCCCTGTGCAGCCCGGTCGCCCGCAATATCATGATCCACTGCCGCCACGACTTCTTCAGCGACCCGGGCGCGGCGCGCCAGCTGCTCCAGACCGAACTCAACTCCGATCACGACTGCACGGAGCTTCGCTTCTATGCGAATGCCCAGCTGAACACTTCCTTGCCCCCGGGCGATCCGCTGACAGCCGCCACCCAGGATCCCTTCGAAGAGCCGGCATTCGTGGTGCGCCTGCGCAATGAACTCCTGAGCCACCAGCAAGGGCGCGATTGCGCGGAGAATATTGCTTCGGCGCTGGGCATGAGCGTGCGCACCCTGCGCCGGCGCCTGGCGGAGTTCAGCCTCAATTTCAACAGCATGAGAGCGGATGTGCGCATGCAGGTGGCCATGCGCTACCTGACGACGACCCACATCAGCATTGACCGCATCGCGACGCTGGTCGGCTACAGCGACCAGGCGGCGTTTACGCGCGCCTTCCGGCAATGGAAAGGTGAAACGCCGGCGGCGATCCGGCAACAGCGGGCCCGCCACCTGCACGTCGTGACCGGCAGCGCGCCGGACACGGGACACGACGCACCCGACGCCTGAGCCAGCCCTACTTGCTCTTGTGCTCGTAGACGCCGGACCAGCTCGTGGTGAGGTCCGGGTGCCGCCGCAACTCCTCGATGCGATCGATGAAGATGCGGTAAAGGCGGCGCTCGGGATCCTGCGCCGCCAGCTCGCGCAAGTCGCTGTCCGCGACATCCCACTGCCGGGAGAAATAACAGGCGACCGCCTCGTTGTATTTCTCGATGCGCCCGCGGCGCGACTCGCTCGCATCCTCCGCCAGGCAGACCGGCTCGTAGACTGTGATGGGCTCACGCTTGCCCTTGACGATGAGACGGTCCACACAGCGATAGAGATACTCCGGCACCTGCTCGCGGGTCGCCTCCCCCACCAGTACTTTCACACCGTAGAACTTGGTGATGCTCTCGAGGCGCGAGGCCAGGTTCACCGAGTCGCCGAGCACCGTGTAGGCGCGCCGGAACTCGGAGCCCATGTCGCCGACATTCATGAGGCCGGTATTGATGCCGACGCCGATATTGATCTCCGGAAGGCCCCTGGCGGTGAAGTCCTGCTTGAGCTCCTCCACTTTCTGCTGCATGGCGAGTGCGGCGGCGATGGCATGGCGGGCATGCGCCGGGTCTGACAGCGGCGCATTCCAGAACGCCATCACCATGTCACCTACATATTTATCGATGGTGCCGTGGTGATCGAAGATGATCTGCGTGATGGGAGTGAAATAGCGATTGAGGAGCTGCTTGAGCTCCTGCGCCGAGAGGCCTTCGGAGAGCGTAGTGAAATCGCGCACGTCCGAGAACAGCACGGTCATCTCGCGGCTTTCCCCTTCCAGCGATACCGCATCCGGACTGGCCAGCATCTGCTCGACATGGTCGGGCGGCACATACTGGCCGAACATGGCCTTGATCTCGCGCTTTTGCCGCGAAGCGCGCAGGAAGCCAAAGAAGATATTGAAGGAAGCGATCAGCACGCCCATGAGCAGCAACGCCGCCATTGGCAGATCAAAGCGGGCGAACTTCCAGAGCGCGAAATTGCCGATGAAAAGCACGCTGAACCACAGCACCACCACTACCAGCATGTGACCGGGCTCGAGGCGGGGCAGGATGATCGCCAGCAGCAACCCGGAAACCAGCAGCAGGAAAAAGGTGGCGCCCGGCTCCCAGTCGGGGCTGAAGTGAAAATAGTCGTGCCCGGGCGCGCTTTGCAGGATGGCTTCCAGCAGGTTGGCGTGAACCTCGACGCCGGGATACTGGGTCTCGAGCGGCGTGGTGCGGAGGTCGGCGAGGCCAAGCGCGGAAGTGCCGACGAGGACGATGGCGCCATTGAGCACACCTGCCGGGACCTGCCCGCGCAACACGCTGGTGGCGGATACATAGGTGAAGCTGCCGCGACGCCCCTTGTAGGGCACCAGCGCCATGCCGTGCTCGTCAGTCCGGATCAGGCGATCCCCCACACGGATGCTCTCGACGCAGGTCTGCCCCCCCCGGCACTTGACCGGTCGCAGCTCGGTGAAGGGCGCCTTGAGGTAGAGCCTGGCCAGCTCCAGCGCCAGGGCGCTGTAAATGCGGTTGCCATTCATCAGCACAAGCGGTGAACGGCGGATCACGCCGTCCCGGTCGGGCAGCGTCGAGACGAAGCCGGCGGACAAGGCACTGCCCATGAGCACGGGCAGGTTGCCGGTGTAGTCGGGCAGGGTCAGCACACGCCAGCCGTCCGCCTCTTCGGCACCCAGGTCGAGCAGGGGTTGCGGAAGCTGGCCACTGCGCACGCCGTCGGCATGGAGGAAGTAGCCCAGCACCGTGTGGGCCGGCAACACCCGGGCCAGGCGCGCATCATTGTCGAAGCTGCCACGCGAGGCGGCCAGCTCGGCGCGCACCCCCGCGGAGAGATTGCCGGCCTCGAGCAGGGCGTCGGCGGCATTGACCTCCGGCTCGGAAAACACCACGTCGAAGCCAATCAGGCGCACGCCCTGGCGCTCGAGCGCGGTGACGAGCTCGGCCACCCGGGCACGGCTCCAGGGCCAGCGACCCTCCTGCTTCAGGCTTTGCTCGTCGATATCGACGATGATCACGGGTACTGCGGATTCCGGCCGCTTCGGGGTCACCCACTGGAAGCGCCAGTCATAGATGAGCTCATCGAGCCGGACCAGTGGCTGCGCGAGGTTGCGGCCAAGACGGCTGTCCTCGTCGAGCGTCAGCACATGCAGGGCCAGCACCGCCAGCATCATGGCAAGCCCCACCCAGACCGGCACGCTGCGCAGGCTATCGCGGATTTGTTCCCTCATCTGGCATTCTCCCGGCGGCCTCTCGGCCTTGCATCCTGGCTTTTTTATAAGGTGTCATGAGCACAGCGCTAATGCCTCTAGCTTAGGGAGGCGACGTCCCGGCGGGAAGGGATGAAGTGCATTTCCCGGCGGGAAATACCGTCCGCCCGGCCCCTTGCACTGGCCTTTGCAAGGGAGCTTCGCTTAAATTGCGACTCAGATGGGCGGGAGGATGGAAATGGAGAAGTTTCGCCAGGCATGGCGGTGGACAGGAAGCCTGCTGGCGCTACTGAGCTTCTTGCTGGCTGCAGTGCCGGCGACGGCCGCGCCGGTGGTGGTAGTGGCGGAGGATTTCCGCCTGCAGGCCATCGGGCGCCAGGTGGAGTTCCTTGAGGATCCGGACCGCAGTCTCACCTTCAACGAGGTGCTGGGCCCCGCCTACCAGGACCGCTTCAGTCCGTCCGCGCACGCCAACCTGCACATGGGCTTCAACGGCTCCGCCTGGTGGTTCCGGGTGGCCGTGCACAATCCGGAGCCGGTCCCCCGCGAGCTCATCCTCGCGCTGTCGAGCGCCAGCCTGGCCGATATCCGGCTTTACGAGCCCCTGCCCGAGGGCGGCCATGCGGAACGCAGCGCCGGCACCCGGACGCAGGCCGTACAAGCCGACGTCGCCGTGCCTGGCTACTGGTTCCGGGTCGAGCTGCCGCCGGCGCAGACCGTGGTCTATTACCTGCGCCTGCAAACCGATCTCGGCCTCATGACCGGCATCAGCCTCGGCACACCCGGCGCCATGGCCTCCCTGCACGGCAGCCAGAGCGTGCTGTTTGGCCTGGGGCTGGGCCTGATCACCGGCCTCGCCCTCTTCCACGGCATCCTCCGCCGCGACGGCAACCGCGACCGCACGGCGCTGCTGTACTCGCTGTACCTGCTCAGCCTGGCCGTCTTCCTGCTGGCCGAGCACGGCATCCTCGGGGTACAGCTGCTGCAGGCCACGCACCTGCAGAATTTCTTTGAACTCGTCACCCTGCTGCTGGCACAGGTGGCCGCCGTCTTCCTCATGGCCAGCTACCTGCGCCCGGCCCTGCCGCCACGCCTGCATGCGCTGGCGCGCTGGTACGGCCTCGCCCTGGTACCGGTGCTGCTGGTGACGCTGAGCCTGCCTGCCAGCCTGGCCGCCGGCACCACCCTTGCGCTCAGCCTCGTCGACAGCCTCATGATCCTGGGCGTGGCCCTGGTCGCGCTGCGCAGTGGCTATCCCCCTGCCCGCCACTACCTGGCTGCCCACCTCGTGACGCTGGTGGTCATCGGCCTGGCCGCGCTGGAGCTCCTCTATGGCATCGCCCTGCCTGTCAGCCTGGGCAGCCTGGTCTTGGTCATGGCCTGCACCAGCGCCGTGGTACTCGGACTCGGTCTCGCCGGGCGCGTCGAGCGGCTGCGCACGGAGGCCCTGCAGGAACGGGAGGAGGCGCTGGTCAACGAAGCCGGCGCCCGCGCCAAGAGCACCTTCCTCTCGCAGATGAGCCACGAGATCCGCACTCCCATGAGCGGCATTCTCGGCATGACGGAGCTGCTGCTCGACACCGCGCTCACCCCCAACCAGCGGGAATACGCCAACACCATCCATGCCTCGAGCAATTCCCTGCTGCGCGTGCTCAACGACATCCTCGACCACGCCAAGATGGAGGCCGGCAAGCTCTCCATCGTGGAGGAGCCCTTCGACCTTGGCGAGCTGCTCGGCGAATGCATTGGCCTCTTCCGCGTGAGCGCCGAGGAAAAGAACCTCGAGCTTATCGCCACCATCGATCCGGCGCTGCCGATGCAGGTCGTGGGTGATCCCACCCGCCTGCGCCAGGTGATCAGCAACCTTCTGCGCAATGCCATCAAATATACGCAGAGCGGCGAAATCGAACTCAGCCTGCGCCCGGGCAAGCTCGGCCTGCATGCCGAAATTCGCGACACCGGCATCGGCATCGCACCTGACCAGCTGGCCAACGTGTTCCAGCCGCACCAGATCAAGGCCAATACGCCGCTGGCGACCGGCACCGGCCTCGGCCTGTCCATCTGCCGCCAGCTCGTCGAGCTCATGGGTGGCGAGATTGGCGTGGACAGCAAGCCGCGCGAAGGCTCGCGCTTCTGGTTCGATCTGCCGCTCACGGCCCAGGAAGGTAGCGCCCGCGCGCCCGACGAGCCCTGGCTGCGCGGCCTGCGCCTGCTTGTGGTCGACGACAACCACACCGTGACCCGCGTGATCCAGGAGCAGGCCAGCCACTGGGGCATGAAGGTGCGCAGCGCCGACAACGGCGCCGAGGCCCTCGCCCTCGCCCGCAACGCCGCCAATCTCGCCGAGCCCTTCGACATCATCCTGCTCGACCACAACATGCCGGGCATGAGCGGCCTGCAGCTGGCGGCGCGCATCAAGGAAGACCCCATCATCCGCAACGACGTCATCGTCATGATGCTGACCGGGGTAAATGTCGCGCCCTCCAGCACCATGACCCGCAACGTCGGCATTCGCCGCGTGCTGACCAAGCCGGTCACCGAGCGCCAGCTCAAGACGGCGATCGCCGAGGAAATGGGCCATATCAAGCGCATCCAGCGCGCCACGCCGGAACCGAGCAGCGAGGACAGCGACCTGCTGGCCCGCCTGCGCGTGCTCATCGCCGAGGACAACCACCTGAGCCAGAAGGTGATCCGCGGCATGCTGGGCAAGCTCGGCGTGAATGCGACCACGGTGGTGGCCAATGGCCGCGAGGTCGTCGAGGAGGTCAGCCGCAACGAGTACGACATGGTGCTCATGGACTGCGACATGCCCTTCATGGATGGCTATGCCGCCACCCAGGCCATCCGCGAGTGGGAAAAATATACTGGCCGCCGCGCCATCCCCATCCTCGCGCTGACCGCGCACATCCTCGACGAGCACAAGGAAAAAAGTCGCCAGGCGGGCATGAACGAGCATCTGTCCAAGCCGATCGAGCTGACCGAACTGCAGGAGGCCTTGCTGCGCTGGGCCCGGGCCGGGAAGGTACAGCGCGCCTGAGGACGCGTCGGCTTGGGCTGGCTGTGGCGCCACGCCTGGCCCTCACGAGGCCAGCTGAATGAGCCTGCGACAGGACACTGTAAGAAACCCGGGCAATGCCCGGGTTTTTCATTTGCGCCAGCCGAACTGCATTTCCACGCGCACCAGCAAGGAAGCCAGCCCTTCCCAGTCGCGCTCGCGATACCAGGTGTAGTGCGGCTCGACCTCAAAGTAGAGCCAGGGCCGCAGGAAAGGGCTGCGATAGATGAACCAGGGCCCGTAACTCTCGCCACGCCACTCCGGGCGAGTCTGGCCATTGAGGGAAATGCCGTAGCTGTAAGAACGCGAATTGTGCAGCGCGCGGGAAAAGGATGCGGCATGGCTCCAGTGGAATCCATCACTCGAGCTTTCGTAGCGATAGTCGTAGTAGTTGCTGAGGCGGAGCACGGAACGATTGTCGAGGGCCCGCTCCAGGTCCAGCACGGGCGTGTAGCGCTCCTTGCTGTCCGAGCCATAGCGCAGGGTCTGGCTCAGGCGCGCAATGGAATCATCCGTGAGATTCCACTGCTTGCGCAGGCGGTAGCGGACAAAGAGGTCGGTGGGGTCTATCCCGCGCGCCCCGACATCGAGATTCGACTCCAGCCCGCCCTCCTCCAGCGACATCCAGCGCAGCGCCGCTGACAGCCGGCTGTCATCCTGCCCGAGCTGGCGGCGCAGGTCCTGCCCGGTGGCATCGTCATCGGTCTCGTCGGTGATAATGAGGCGCAAGCGCCGGCGCGCGTTGGGCAAGGTCGCGCTGGCGCGCAAGGTAAGCTTGGTCTCGTAGCCTTCCGCCTCGGTCACGACCGTGTGCGCCACGAGGCGGGCCATCATGGTGGCCTCGTCGTCGTGCCAGTCCCCGAAGAAATCATCAATCCAGCGCGCGGTGATCAGGGCGCGGCCGGAAAACACGCACTGCTGGTGATCCATCCAGCCCATGAATCGGCCCCGCTTGTCACGGCGCAGGCAATTGCCCGCGCCAACGGAGGGAATGGGCTCGCGTGGGCTCAGTACCGGCGCCACCAGCAGCGGCCGCCGGGGTCGATCCGGACGGGTGCGCGGGGACAGCAGGCGCGGGGGGGCGTTCGGCCCTGCCTCCGCAGGTAGTGGCGCGGCCTCCTCCGGAAAGAGCAGGTCGTCCGCGCCGGAATCGGCGCCTGGCAGGCGAGGCTCCGCCAGGACGTCTGGGAGAGGCAGCACCGGCAAGGGTACGGAAGGCTGCGCCTCCGGGGGCGTTCCGGCCAGGGCCGCGCCGACGACGGCGGCAGTGGCCGGGGAGGCGGGCGCGGCCGGCGGGGTAGCCTCGGAGGCAAGAACGGGCAGAGGGTTCGGGGCCGCAGCTGCCGCGACTCCCGTTACCGCTGTGCCTTGCGCCGCCGGCGCAAGGCCGGGCAGCGGAACGACAGGCGCCGGCGTGGCCGCTGGCAGGGGCTGCGCCGCGAGTACCAGCAGCCCGAGGACAATGCTTCGCCGCCACAGGCGGGCGCCCGCTTTCACCGTGAATTTCTGGCAACCCGCTAGCAAAATCGGAATCCCGGGACGTAAATTCTTGCCTTGAGTTTAGCGGCCGGCAAATACTGTTACCTGCCCGCCCGTTGGCAAAATGAGTATTTTTATGGACCAGGTTCCCCCGGATCGTGCTGTTCGACTGAAACTGCAAAAGTTCCTGCCCGTTTTTGAACAGCGCTCGCAGGCACACCTGGGCCGCATGGTGGACCTCAGTATCACCGGAATGATGCTGATTGCCACCCAGGAGTTACCCGTCGGCAGGATTTTCGAGATCGAAATCCGCACGCCCGAGGGTCATCCGGTGCCGCCCGTGCGCCTGTCGGCGGAAAGCGTATGGTGCCGCAACAACCCCAACAACCCTCTCCATTTCGGCATCGGCTTCCGCTTTCACACCCAGGATGGCGACGCCGTCCCGTTGCTTGAGCGCCTGATGGACGAAGCCGGGACCCGGCATTGAGGGGTCACCGCGGCCCTGCGCTTCAGGATCGCGGCAGATGCCACGGCCACTGTGGGCCGGGAGCGGAGCCTGCGGTGAAGCCGGAGCCGTATCAACGCCCTCGAAACGCCGCCGCGACTAAATACCTGTTTCGGCAGGCTGGGACTTATCCCGACTGACAAGACGCAAACGGCCCCATTGAAATCGGCTCTAACGGGAGCTGGCGCGGCGGCAGGGGTAAAACCCAGGCCGCCGCGCCAGGCGCGGTGCGCCTGCCTGCTTTCCGGGCGCGCAAGAAAAAGCCCGCTGGCGCGGGCTTTTTCACAGCTGTTCCACCGCCATTCCAGCCTCAGAAATAGCTCTCGGCAAACTGCATGATCGGCTCGGCGCCGGCTTCCACCGCGCGTGCGCGGCTGTCCAGCTCGGGCAGGATGCGGGCAACATAAAACTCCGCCAGCGCCAGCTTGCCGGCATAGAACTCGTCTTCCTTCCGCGGCTCGGCGGCGGTGGCCATCAGCGCAAACATATAGGTGAAGGTGACGAGGCCAAAGGCCTGCAGGTAGTCCACTGCGGCGGCATTGATCTCGTCCGGGCGATTGGCCGCGCGCTCGATCACCGCGCGGGTCAGCTGCTCCAGGGTGTCAATGGACTGCGTGAAGGCGGCCTTGAGGCCGGCCAGCGCCGGCGCCTGCAGGCGCTCCGCGGCGGCGCGCATCTCGGCGATGTAGGTATCCACGTAAGCGCCGTTGTTCTTCACCACCTTGCGCCCCATCAGGTCCTGGGCCTGGATGCCATTGGTGCCTTCGTAGATCTGGGCGATGCGGGTGTCGCGCACATACTGCTCCATGCCCCACTCGCGGATATAGCCGTGTCCGCCAAACACCATCTGCGCTTCCAGGCAGCCCTCGAGGCCGCGGTCGCTCAGGAAGGCCTTGGCCACCGGCGTCAGCAGCGCCACGCGATCGGCGGCGGCGCGCGCCGTCTCGCCCTCGGCGTACTTGGCGAGATCGAGGTATTTGGCGGTATACATCGCGAAGCAGCGTCCGGCCTCGTTGTAGGCGCGGGTCTTGAGCAGCATGCGGCGCACGTCCGGATGCACGAGCAGGGGATCGGCCGGCTTTTCCGGCGTCTTCACGCCCGTGGCGGAACGGCCCTGCAGGCGGTCACGCGCATAGGCGGCGGCGTTCTGGTAGGCGACTTCCGATGCGCCCAGTCCCTGGATGCCCATGGACAGGCGCTCGTAGTTCATCATCACGAACATCGCGGCGAGGCCCTCGTTGGGCTTGCCGATAAGCCAGCCCTTCGCGTCGTCGAAGTTCATGACGCAGGTGGCGGAGGCCTTGATGCCCATCTTGTGCTCGATATTGCCGGCGGCGACTCCGTTGCGCGCGCCCAGGGAGCCATCGGCATTGGGCAGGAACTTGGGCACGAGGAAGAGCGAGATGCCGCGGGAGCCGGCCGGCGCGTCCGGCAGCTTGGCCAGCACCAGGTGGACGATGTTGTCGGTGAGGTCGTGCTCGCCGCCGGTAATGAAGATCTTGGTCCCGGTGATGGCGAAGGAGCCATCGGCGGCGGGGATCGCGCGGGTCTTGATGATGCCGAGGTCGGTGCCGGCATGCGGCTCGGTCAGGCACATGGTGCCGCCCCACTCACCGGAGTAGATGCGCGGCAGGTAGAAATCATTGAGCTCGTCGCTGGCATGCTGGCTCATGGCGAGTGCAGCGCCGATGCCAAGCAGCGGGTACAGGGCAAACGACGGGTTCACGCCGAACATGATCTCGTCGGTCATCACCGTCACGGTCTTGGGCATGCCCTGGCCGCCCCAGCGCGGGTCGGCGCCCAGGCCGATCCAGCCGCCGTCGGCGAATTGCCGGAACGCTTCCTTGAAGCCCTTGGGCGTGGTGACGACGCCGTTGCTGAACTGCGCGCCCTCCTCGTCACCGCTGCGGTTCAGCGGAAAGGTCACGTTCTCGTTCAGCTTGGCCGACTCTTCCAGCACGGCGTCGACCACATCGCGATCGACGTCGGCGAGCGCGGGAAGGGACTGCCAGAATTCCGTGGCGTTGAAGACTTCATCCAGGACAAAGCGCATGTCGCGCAGGGGTGCCTTGTAGACCGCCATGATCATTAACCTCTCGATAAAATCCGGTCATTGCCGCAGGCGTGGCGCCTGCCAATGACGCGGCAATGCATTATCCAGCAAAAGGCCCGCATGCGCGGGCCTTTTGTCATCCAGGACCGGCGCCGCTTCAGAACGCGAAGTGCTCCGCGTCCATCTGCATCAGCGTGTCCAGGCCGCTGTCGATGACATCGACGTGCGAGCGGGTGCGCGGCAGGATCTTCTTGAAGTAGAACTGCGCCGTCTGGATCTTGGCCTTGTAGAAGGCCTCTTCCGTGGTGCCGGCGGCCAGCTTGTCCTGCGCGACCTTGGCCATCCAGGCCCACAGGTAACCCAGCGTGACGTAGCCGGAATAGTACATGTAGTCCACGGCAGCGGCGCCGGCTTCGTCCGGGTTCTGCATGGCCTTCATGCCGATACGCATGGTGAGGTCGCCCCACTCCTTGTTGAGCGCGGTCAGCGGGCCGGTGAACTCGGCCATGGCGGCGTTGCCTTCATTGGCCTGGCAGAACTTGTGCACGAGCTTGGTGAAGTTGCGCAGCATCGCGCCCTGGGTCTGCAGCACCTTGCGGCCGAGCAGGTCGAGCGACTGGATTTCCGTAGTGCCTTCATAGAGGCAGGCGATACGCGTGTCGCGCACGATCTGCTCCATGCCCCACTCGCGGATGAAGCCGTGGCCACCGTAGACCTGCACGCCATGGTTGGCGGCTTCATAACCGACTTCGGTCAGGAAAGCCTTGGCGATCGGCGTCAGGAAGCTCATCAGGTCATCGGCGTTCTTGCGCTCTTCCTCGCCTTCGGCGGCATGGACGACGTCGGTGAAGGTGGAGAGCCAGTACACCAGCGCGCGGCCGCCTTCGGCAAACGCCTTCTGGGTCAGCAGCAGGTTACGCACGGCCGGGTGCACGATGATCGGGTCGGCTTCCTTGTCCGGGGCCTTGGGGCCGGACAGCGAACGCATGGCCAGGCGATCCTTGGCGTAGGTCAGCGCGCCCTGGAAGGAGCCTTCGGCGGCGCACACGCCCTGCAGCGCGGTACCCACGCGAGCGGTGTTCATGAAGGTGAACATGCAGTTCAGGCCCTTGTTGGGCGGGCCGATCAGGAAGCCGGTGGCACCGTCGAAGTTCATGACGCAGGTGGCGGAGGCCTTGATGCCCATCTTGTGCTCGATGGAACCGCAGACCACGCCATTGCGCTCGCCGTTGGGCAGGAACTTGGGGACGATGAACAGGGAGATGCCCTTGGTGCCCTTGGGGGCGTCCGGCAGGCGCGCCAGCACGATGTGGACGATGTTCTCGGCCATGTCGTGTTCGCCGGCGGAGATGAAGATCTTGGTGCCGGTGACGGCATAGGAGCCGTCGGCCTTCGGTTCCGCCTTGGTGCGGATGGTGCCGAGGTCGGAGCCTGCATGGGACTCGGTCAGGCACATCGTGCCGGTCCAGGTGCCTTCGATGAGCTTGGTCAGGTAGACCTGCTTCTGCTCAGCGGTGCCGTGGGCTTCGAGGGTATTGATGGCGCCGTGGGACAGGCCGGGGTACATGCCCCAGGACCAGTTGGCGGTGCCGGTCATTTCCGAGACGGCAATACCCAGCGAGGGCGGCAGGCCCTGGCCACCGTATTCCACGGGCGCGGCGAGCGCGCCGAAGCCGAGTTCCACGAACTTGGCGTAGGCTTCCTTGAAGCCCTTGGGCGTGGTCACGACGCCGTCGTTCCAGGTGCAGCCTTCCTCGTCG